>NZ_JBHYJI010000061.1:0-57125 GCF_042740435.1 Streptomyces sp. NPDC059002
GGGGGGGGGGGGGGGGGGGGGGGCGCCCCCCCCCCCCCCCCCACCCCGGTCCCGGCGGCCAGGGTCCGGCCGGACGGTGGCGGTCCGCCCGGCCGGTGGTCTTACGCTGCGGCTAGCTCGCGCTCGGCGACGCGGCACCGGGTCAGTACGGTCTGCGTGACCTCGCCGTAGGTGCTGTGGTCCTTGACCGTGCCGGTGAGCTGGATCTCGTCGCCCTTGTCGGGCACGTTGGCGGCGCTGCTGAACCAGACGTACACGTTGCCTTCCGGGTCCTGGAACTTGACCAGTCGGCGGCGCTGGGCGTGGTAGCCGTAGTGGCGCTCTTCCAGCTCGATCACGGTCGTCACGGTGGCGGTGACGGTGAGCCGTTCTCCTTTGGTGCCCTGCGGCTTCGAGTTGCGGGCGGCGCGCTCGGCGGTGGCCTGCTCCTGGTCGCGGTGCCATCCCGCGATCGCGGAGACAAGGGTGGGGAGGTGGCGCGGGTCGACGGTTTCCGCCTTGGCCAGCTGGCCCACCTTGTGGCGGTAGTCGTTCAGGCTGCCGTATCCCTGGACGGCCCATTCCCTGACGGCGGCGGCCGTGGCGGTCGCGTCGGGCTCGGCGTCGATGTCCGCGCGCCACTCCATCGGGGCCTTGCGGCTGAAGAAGTACGCCTCGACTCCGTCGGCGGTCGGGGACTTCGCCCACTGCTCGGAACGGCTGTAGAAGCGGCCTTCCTGGGCCACGATCGCGGCGGTCACCCGGAGCACCTCGGCCACGGGGACGCGGAGATCGTCGGGGAATCCGCCCTCGCTGTCGTCCCAATCGGAGTCCTTCAGCTTGCCGAACCGCCACAGTGCCTCAAGGCCCTTGATCGGAAGTCCGGTGTACGGCTCCACGCAAGTGGTGCCCAACTGCCGGTACTCGCCGCTGTCGTGGCGGGCAAGGTAGGTCGCGGTTCGGTGCCGCGCGATGTTGCAGCCGTGGCAGACGTTCGCGGTCATCCGCTGTGCGCTCGCCTCGGCGGCGAGCTGCTCGGGCAGTCCGGGGAACAGACTGAGGAGCGTCTCGCCCTCCTCGTCGTGGTCCAGCCGGGCCACGACCGTCCAGCCGCTGTGACGCGGGATCTCCCCGAAGATCGTCACGGTGACCGTGGGCCGCTGGCAGACGATGCGGCCGTCGTACGGGTCCTTGTAGTCCGCGAGGAACGGCGCGGAAAAGTCGAGCTGGTAGGCGGTGAGTCCGTGGACGGCGGCGCGGGTGTTGGTGGTCTCGACGAGCTGACGGACGCGGCGGGCAGACGTGGCCGGGACGTCGAAACGCATGGCAGCGCTGTTCATCGTGGATGCTCCTGCTGGTGAGAGGTGATGAGCGCCCGGCCGGGCGGGTTGCCCTCCGCGTTCGGCCGGATCTGGCGGGCCGCGTGCGGCCCGGTGGTCGGAGGGGGTGTTGCCCTCCCTCTCCGACATGCCTAATTAAACCATGTTTTGAGGTGTGGGGCAAACATCGCGGCCAGGGATGTCCAGTGCAGCGCGGTCTCTCAGGAACGCGGCGAACAGGGCTGCGGTGTAGCTGTCGGCGGTGCCGTAGGTGCGGCGGCAGTTCAGGGCTCCGATGCGCTCGCCCCGGTGGCGGACGGGAAACGGCTGGCCGGGGGCGGGGATAGCGAGTGCGTACAGTCCGCGCGGGGTGTCCACACGCAGGACGACGGCGGCGGCCTCGTGGTCGTAGGCGGCGGACCAGCGGGCGGGCCCGATGCCGAACTCTGCGAGTCCGGCCGCGATCGCGCGGGCCTGCATGCTGTCGGCCGTGGTGCCAGGGTCGGGCTCGGCGGGGGCGGGGACGCAACCGCAACCGGTCTCGCCTGCGAGGGTCTCGAACGGGGCTGTACGGGTCACTGTGGGGCTCCTGGGGTGGCCCGGGGCGGGCGGTTCTACCCGCCCCGGCGTCGTGCGGCTGGGGGTCTTAGGCGGCGGCTGCGTCGTCCAACGGCTCGTCGGCGGCGGCTGCGGGGTCCTGGTCGGCCTCGCCGCTGGCCGTGATCGCGGCGCGCTTCTTCTTGTACGGGTCGTACGGCTCGTCATCCTTCACGGCCTGCTCAATCGGGGTGAGCTGGTACCCGAGCGCTTCGAGGATCACGAACCACATGGCGGTGGGCTTCCTGATCTCGCTGCACCGCTGGGAATCAGTGCGCCATGCGACCCGGGTGGCGGACTTCTCCCGGACAGCCGCGACGGCGGCGAACTGGAGTTGCGGGGCCCTCCTGGGGTCCTTGGCGACCTGCTCGGGGAAGGTCATGCGGTATTTCGCCTTGTCGCCGGTGAGTCCGAGCAAGGTCGCCAGGATGTTGGTGGTGGGTTCCTTGTTCAGGTCGTCGCAGAGGCCCCACTGCCCGCCGAGCAGTGCCGTGTTGACGTGGCCGATCAGGGCGTTGGTGGTGGCCTTGGGAAGGTTGCGGCTCTTGATCATGTCCGCGAGCCACTGGTGACGCCTACCTTCGGCGGCGTCCCACTCGATGTTGCCCTTCTTGACAGCAGCGCGGGCGGCCTTCTCGGCTTCTTTCTCAGCGGTGCTCCTGCCGCTGCCCCCCAAGGGGTTGCCGGGCTCGGCGTGGCCGTACAGGGCGGGAGAGGTGCAGTACGGCTTCAACTGCTCGTCCTCACCCTCCTCCAGCACCCAGACCAGGCCCTTGCATTCCGCGTGGTCCTTGGCGGTGATGTGCCCCCCGTCCGGTGCCCTTAGGCGCCATACCGGGGTGGCCCGTTCGGACAGCTCCGACATGTCCCGCACCTTCTGCCCGGCCTTCTCCAGCTCGGCGCGGTGAGCCTGGGCCTTCGCGCGCTTCTCGCGCTTGGTCTGCTCAATCCGGATGATCCAGTCGATTTCGTCGGCCGCGTCCTCGTCGGCGGCGGCCTCCTCGGCGGCCTCGGTGATCGCGGAGAGCGCTTCGGGGTCGTCGGCGAACTCCGACAGCGCGGCCATCTGGTCGAAGGTCCACGCATAGGTGGCGCTCGTGACGGCGTCGCTCAAGGTCTTGTCGCCCTTGACCTTGACGACGGCCTTGACGTCCTTCTGCCGCACTCCGGCCGCCTTGGCGATGCGTCCCACCTGGGCGCCCGCTTCGGCCGCGCTGAACATGGCGGCGGTCATCTCGCCGCGCGTCAGGGCCTTGCGGTGCTGGGCGGTCGTGATCATGTCGAGGAACTGCCCGGCCGCGTCACGGTCGTCGTCCTCCCATTCGTAGGGCAGGTGGGTACGCCCTGCCTCCTGGGCACCGAAGTAGCGCCGGTTCCCGTCGTTGACCTGGATGACCCCTCCGTCCAGGCGCTGCACCTTGATCGGGATACGGCACCCCTCGGCGCGGAGCGATTCCACGAACGGCGCGTTGAGGTCGAGGTCTTCGCGGGCGTTCTTCGGGTGCGGGGTGAGCGCGTCGATCCGGATGACGGGGCGCGGGGTGACCGGAACGGTCTCCAGCCCAGCGGCGACGGCGGCGGCCAGCCGCTGGAATCCGTCGATCACCTGGGGCACATCACCGTGGGTACGGACGACGTACAGCGGCTCCTGAACCCCGTTCTCCTTGATGTCGGCCAGAAGGTCGACGGGAACCTCGATGTCCCGGATGTTACCGGGATACGCGGTGAGTTCAGCGATGGGGAGGGTGTCCCACTGGGCAGGGGTTACCTGGACGTCGGCCTGGGCCGTGGTGTTGCTCATCGCGCGTTGTCTTCCTTGGTGAGAGTTCCGCTGGGCCGGTCGGCCCAGCGGGGTGTCGGAGGGGGTGTTGCCCTCCCCTTCCGACACCATTAATTAAACCATGTTCTGAGGGGTGGATCAAACACCTGCGATGCGATCGCGGCCACGCCCGCAGGTGGCTGCGGCGGCGCGGAACGCGGTGGCCGCCTCCCCGGACGTGCGGCGGGGGTCGTCGCCCCAGCACCACAGCATGGTGCGGCGGTAGACGTATTCGTCTATCCGCAGCTTCCGCCATCGGGCGGGCGCGACGGGGCGGCCGTTGATGTGGTCACTGAAGATGGCCAGGGAGTTGGTAAGGGCGCGGTGGAAGATGTCCCACGGTTCGCCGCGCACGGCCCAGTGGGGCCGGTTGGCGCGTACGCCGCGCTCCCATGCGTGCAGCAGGTTGCACGGGGCGTTGTCGCCCATCTTGCCGGGCTGCCAGAGGTGGTCGCCCTGATACAGGCCGACGCGGTCAATGTGGACGGCGGCGGCGGTGAGGATGCGGGCAGGGGTAGCCGGGGGCTTGCGGGGTGGCATGGGGTTCTCCTGGGGGCGGACACGGGGGCCGGGGTGGCGGAGTGCCACCCCGGCGGTGGTGGGGGTTACGACGCGATCGTTCCGGCGGTGGCGCGGCCGATGCGGCGGCCTCCGATGTCGGCGCGTCCACCTGCGGTCCATCCGGCGCCAAATCCGTTGCCGGTCATCGTCGTTGAACCGCCCTTGCGGGCTCGCGGGTAGGCGTCGCGGTAGCTCCGTTCAACGACGGCCTTGCGGTCCGCGAGAACAAGAGCGGTGCTGCGGCCGGTGGCGGAGGTTTCGCTGCGGGCCTCTTCCTGGGCGCCTCGCTCGGCTTCCTCGATGCGCCGTCCGACGCGGTCAATGAATCCCAGGAGCCAGGAACGGCGCCACGCTCGTGCGCCGCTGCTTACGGGGACGTACTGGGCGGCGAGCCCGCTGTTCATCTGGAGGAGTAGGGAGGTGTAGAGGAGTTCAACGCGCTGAAGGTCGGATTCGTACCCGAAGATGTGGACGCGGCGGGCGGGCCCGCCTCCGTCGCGTCCAAGGTGGATGAGCTGGCATCCGAGAGCGCGGGCTATGCGGTTGATCAGGCGGACGCGCTCCATGGCCCACGGGTTATCCAAGACGATCTGGCGGTCTGCCGAGGCGTCGCTGGTCGGGTTCCCATCGTTCAACATGGCCTGTTCGACGCCGTACTTGGCCATCATCTCGAATGCCCGCTTGCGGGCCAGTTCGGCTTCCGCCTCGGGGGTCGAGGGGTCTTCCGCCTTGGCGAGCAGGGCTCGGATCGTGGCCAGCTTGGGGTTCGCCGTCGCGGTGTTCTGCGTGGTGCTCATCGTGCCGTTTCTGGTGAGAGGTTCCGCAGGGCCGGTCGGCTCTGCGGGGCGCCGTTCGGGGTGTTGCCCTCCCCTTCCGACATCACTAATTAAACCATGTTCTAGGGGTTGGGTCAACCTTGATAGTGCCTCTGAACTGGGCTTTCTCTGGCGCACACCGGCCACGCGAGGGCTCAGGCCTTGGCCACAACGGGCCTGCGGCGGGGTTCCCTCCTCGGTTGGACGACACTGCCCCGGCGTGCCGTGGTGCAGGGCCGCATGGTGGAGCGCCCGGAAGCCGCAACTTCCGGAGGAACGGAGGGAGTTGAGGACCCGGACGAACGACCATGCGGCCCTGCGGCGCGGTGCGCGAAGCTGAGGCGGCCGATCGAGGAGGGAACCCCGCCGCCCTCTTCCGCAACCACGACGGCGCCGCAGCCGAACTACTCGCCCCCTCCCCCTCCGAGAGCGGACCCGCCGGAGGCGTAAATGCTCTGAGGCCAGCACCGATACGCCCGCATGTGAGTTCTTCCCGAGCCCCTGCCTACGGTGCGCGCTATGAGCAGGTATTCCGAGCAGCAGCGTGCCGAGATCGAGGAAGCGGTCCAGGCCCTGATAGGCGAGATGGACGACGTCGTGCACCACCAGGTAGCAGACAGTCGGTGGTATCCGTCCTCCAGGGAGGCCAAGGATCTAACGGACGGGGAGTTTCGCCAGGCAGCCGAGCAATTGGCCCGCCGGATGGGGCGTGCGGTCGGCAGAGTTTGGGTCACGGCCGCGGCAGAAGGCGAAAACATCGAGGAGGGAGACCGGTGACCATGACGTCTGCGACGGGTTCAGTGAGCACGGCTGAACTCAGGCGCCGGGTGCGGGCGATCGAGGCACTCCAGGCGAAGACCCGTGAGATGGCTGCGGGAGAGGTCCTGACGGCGCGTAAGGCGGCGGTGGTCGCGGCGGCGGCCAAGGAAGCAGCCGACGTCCGGGCACGAGAGGCTGCTGCTGTGGCTCTGCGGCTGTTCGATCAGGACTCCGAGCTGGTCTCGCAGTTGCTTGGGGTGCCTGCGGAGGAGCTGGAGCGGGAGGCGAAGCCTGTTACCGCTGCTCGGGCCAAGGAGGTCATCGAGGCGCTGCGTGCTCGTGCGGAACGTCCACGGCAGCGGCGATCACCATCTGCCCGGCCCGCGGAGAGTCCTTCATCGGCTGTTGCACCGGCTTCTCCGGAGATCGAGGATCCGGATGCCGGTCGGGCCGATGCCGCGTGATGACGCGCTCGGGCCCGGCCTGTTCCCGCTGTCGACGGTGGACGTGGCCGGGCCTGCGCCAGCGGGTGGAGGCGCTGAGCAGCTCGCGTTGATCGGTGAGCCGTCCCCGGTGCGTATCCCGGCGGTGGAGTGGGAGTCCTGGCTCGCCGATGAGTCGGTCCAGGCCCGGTATTGGGCCAAGGTCTACCGCACTTCGTCCGAGTCGGATTGTTGGTTCTGGATTGCCGGGGTGTCCGACACGGGACATGCAAGCTTCCGCGCGGCCTCTCTGCCGGGCAGGACCCGGCGGGGCACGGTGCCGGGGCACTTGTACGGGTACCAGCTCGCGCACGGCGTGATTGCCCGCCTGGGCTGGGGCAATGACAGCCCGACCGTCTGCCACACCTGTGACAACCACTCCTGTCAGCAGCCGGAGCACCTGCGGCTCGGCACTCCGGCGGAGAACCGGGCCGAATGGCTCGCGCGGCGCCGCAATCCCGGCAGTCCTCTCGCCGACCTCCGGGGGCCCGCCGCCCGTTCGCGGGCCATCGGCTCGGCCATACGTGCTGGCCTCGCAGTCGGCGAACCTCATGGTCAGATCGTTCATCGTGTCCACGCCGCAGCGGCGGCTGGCAGGCCCTTAAGCCTTTGGTAGTCCCAGCCTGTATGACCACGACGGTGTTCGCTGCGCGACGCCAGCTTTCCGAGGGCCCAAGTACGGCTGAGGACTCACGGGCGGCGCCTGACGGCTCCGACGGTCACGCCTACCCCGGCCACCAGAACCCCGGCCACGGTCGCGGCCGCCGTGATCGGGTCGGCCGCAGCCGGGTGCTGCCAGCACAGATACGCGGCACCCGCCATGATGAGCAGCAGGACCAGGCCACACAGAGCGGCGACGAGGAGAGTGTGCACGGAGGACATCGAGGTAGCTCCAGGTGGATAGGGGCGAGCGACTGCTCGCGGTACTGGGCCCGGCCCTGATGTGGGCATGGGGCGGTAGGGCGAGGTGACTGTGCTGGGGATGAGGCGCTACCTGCACGAGGGCCTGGGCCTCTGCACGCTGATGGCGGTGCTAGGCCGACGCGCCTGAGTTGAGCGCGGCCTGACCTGATCAAGACGGTACAGCGCGGCCCTCGCCGGGAAGAGCTGGCGTATCACGATCAGGCCCAAAGTCGCTGAGACCCCCTGACCAGGGCCAAATCACTAGACGGACCCGGCGTTTGTCGTCACGTGACGACAATCTGCGGGCCCTCCATCGCCCGAAAATCGCCCCTCTGGACCACCTTCTCGATCGTCGCCGTTGCCCTCTGATGATGGCCAAGACGTGTCCGCTGATTTCCCGGGCCAGCTGACTAGCCAGGGCACGCGTAAATGCGACATGACCTCGACCTCGGTGAACTCGGATGCATTGGGGACCGTCCGCGGACGTAGTCATCCGGCTCTCTAGAGCGTGTCTGATGGGTCGGCTGACACACGTGTGACTCCGGCCGATTGATGGTTAGCGCACCTCGGGGCCACAACACGACTGAGGGTTTCTTGCTCAAGAATTCGAACACGTGCTCTAGTGGTGGGTATGCGCCACTCAATCCCCGATGACCTCGTACACACGCAACGGGCATGGATGGCTACCTACCAGCAGCTCGCCAAGGAGCCAGGCCGCACCGCGCTCCGGCGCCGCCTGCTCCAGCTCTCGTGCGAACTGGCGAGCCGACCCGAGGCGCGCACTCCCGGCGCCCGCCAAGAGCTACTCCGTCTCGCCCGCGGGAGGAGTCGATCGTGATTGGCTCTCCGACCGAGCGGCAGGTACAGATCCTGCGATGCATGCGCGAGGTAATCGCCGAGACAGGCGAGGCCCCGACCCTGGCAGAGATCGCGGCGCGCGTTGGCCTCTCCAGCAAGTCGGCCGTGCACTACCAGCTCGGCCGCCTCCAGCAGCTCGGCATGG
This sequence comes from Streptomyces sp. NPDC059002, assembly GCF_042740435.1. Classification (NCBI taxonomy): domain Bacteria; kingdom Bacillati; phylum Actinomycetota; class Actinomycetes; order Kitasatosporales; family Streptomycetaceae; genus Streptomyces; species Streptomyces sp. NPDC059002. The sequence goes on from NZ_JBHYJI010000061.1 coordinate 8,238, forward strand.
TCGCCCGAGACGACCACCGCCACAGGGCGTACCGGCTGGCCTGACCGGGTTATCCACAGGCCCAAGGGAGATCTCCCCAACCTCTGCACCGTGACATCCCTGTGGATCACAAGGGGGACTGTATGCACAGGCTCATCGATGCCGTTGCCGAAGACCCGAAGAAGTGGAAGCGCGGTGATGCCTTCAGCGACCACGCCTGGGCGGCTTTGTTCACGAGAACGGGCTCTGGCCCACTTTCTGTGGAGCCGGTCGAGCCCGTGGTCGACCGGCAGCGGCAGAGCGATACGGCGCAGGTCAGACGCGCCCACCAGACTCGCGCAGAGGAGCCCCTTTCCTGCTCCACAGAAAATGGACCAGAACCCTAACTGACGTTCATAGCGAACCGCGTTATGCCTGTGTGCTGGTGAGATCCGCGTCTGGGTGCGTGGCGCACACCTCCAGAGCCTCCACACGGGCCTGCTCAAAGGCCCGGGACACCGCCGATCTGTTGATTCCCCGGGCGTGGGCCTCGGTGCTGCTGCCGGGTCGGAACTCGGTCCGGAACTCGGCAGCCCGGGTGGTGAAGCCGTCGAGTTCGAACTCCCACGTCCACCGACTACTCGCAGGGAGGGGTTCGTAGGTCAGGGTGCCGTCGGCTTCATATGACGCCAGAGCGGAGTACACGAACTGCCTCTCCGGCATCCGGGTCCAGACAGAGCCACCGCCAGTCCACCGCTCGCGTTCCTCGGGCCCGAGGGCTCCGCGGCGGACGATCTTCTCCTCTGGCCAGCCGTCTGAACGCATGGCCGCGACCTCGTCCTGGTGGTCGTCGTTCCACTGGTCGGCGACGTCCTGCGCGTGCTGTCGGTCCTCGAACGGCACCTCCTGCCCGCCCAGGGTGACGACGAACACGGGGTCGCTCCCGCGCTCCGCACCGTCCGGCGGCACGTTACTGGCGTCCTTCCAGGCCTCCTGGGCAAGCCCAGAGAGCTGGCGGGGCACATTGGGGAGTCCGTCCGTCGTGGATGCCAGGCCGGAGTGCTCCAGGAAGCCCGGCAACGGGGCGGTCGGGTCCATGGCCCATTCGACGGCGGCCATGACCTCGTCGTCCAAGGCGTCCAGGAGGTGGCCGTAGCGGTCCACGGTGGTGGTGATGGACTCGTGCCCAAGTCGTCCCTGGATGGCTGGCAGCGGCACCTTGGCGGCGATCAGCCAGGACGCATGGGAGTGGCGGAGGTCGTGGATGCGCGGTCGCTTGATGAGTCCGTACTTCTCTGCGGCCAGTTCGATCGCGGGCACCCAGCGCAGGCGTCGGAAGGTTCCGGGGTCCCACTTGCCCCCCTCGGGGCCGGTGAATATCAGGGCATTGGGAGCCAGCCCTTTGGCGCGGCGCCGCAGCATCCGGTCCAACTTGTGAGTGATCACGACGGTGCGGCGCGACTTCCGGGTCTTCGGGGGGCCGAGCACGGACTTTCCGTCCTCGTCCTTCTTCCACGCCCTCTGGACGCGGATGGCGGGGCGGCCGTTGCGTCGCCGGAGGTCCCGGGGCTGGAGCGCAGTTGCTTCGCCCCACCGGAAGCCGGTCTCCGCGATGGTCTCGCCAAGATCCTTGGCGTCGTCCTTGAGGCATTCGTAGATCCAGGCCCATTCCTCGCGTTCGAGGAAGACCATCTCTTCTTCGTCCTCGGCGCCATCGAGCCGGGGCAGGCGCGTCTTCGCACAGGGGTTGGAGGCCCGCAGTGACGGTTCTGCGTCCACTGCGGATTGCAGGATCGCGCTAAGGAGGCCGTGCTTGTTCTGCACGGTCTTCGGTGCGTACGAGGTTCGGGGCTTCCGGTCGCGCGGGTCGAGCGGAGCAAGGCGTCCAGCTTCGAGGTCGTTGACCCAGTCCTGGACCATGGTCCGAACGATGCTGCCCTCGCCGTCCTCGACGGAGTACGGGCCGAACCAGGGAGCCATGTTCTCCCTGATCTCCTTCTTGTACTTGCTGCGGGTGTCGCCCTGGACACCGGTGAGGCGGTCGACGTAGGCGAGGGCGAAGGGTTCGAACATCGTGCCCGGCCTGCGCTGGTCCGCTATGAATCCCTGCCCCCGCACCCAGCCGGGCGGCCACTGCTGGCCGTGGCCGTTCACCAGATCACGGAAGCGGTCGGCGGCTGTCTCGTCCTCGAAAACCTCGGACTCCTGCTTGCCGCCACGGGCTCCGCCAGCCCTCCACATGACCGTGAAGCTGGCCGTTCCATCCCGCTTGTCCCGTTTCTTGATGTACGCCATGCACAGCACCGTAAATCAGATCGGTGCTGACACGGTGCTGACGTTATAAATACGGAGAGGCCCTCCGACCGGCGTTTCCGCTGGTCAGAGGACCTCTCCGACTGTGGAGCCTAGGAGAGTCGAACCCCTGACATCTGCCATGCAAAGACAGCGCTCTACCAACTGAGCTAAGGCCCCGCTAACGATGCGTCGGACCGGAAGAATCACGTCCCCGGTGAGCACCGCAGACCAGAGTACCGGGTCACCCCCCGGATCTCGCAAAAGGATTGGGGGTCCCGGTCCACGACCACGCTCCGTAAGATGCTCGACGTGGTTCGCGGCAGCGAACCGCGGTCTTAGGGGAAGCGATGGGGAGACGCAATGGACGCCGCACAACAAGACACCACCGCGAGAGCACGGGAGCTCCAGCGGAACTGGTACGGGGAGCCGCTGGGGGCGCTCTTCCGTCGACTCATCGATGACCTGGGCCTGAACCAGGCCCGTCTCGCCGGAGTCCTCGGTCTGTCCGCCCCGATGCTCTCCCAGCTGATGAGCGGCCAGCGCGCCAAGATCGGCAACCCCGCGGTCGTCCAACGCGTCCAGCTGCTCCAGGAGTTGGCGGGCCAGGTGGCGGACGGCAGCGTGAGCGCCGCCGAGGCCACCGACCGCATGGACGAGATCAAGAAGTCCCAGGGCGGCTCCGTCCTCACCAACACCTCGCAGACGGCGACGAGTTCGGGCGCACCCACCGTGAAGCGCGTGGTGCGCGAGATCCAGTCACTGCTGCGCTCCGTCGCGGCCGCCGGCGACATCATCGATGCGGCGGACTCCCTCGCCCCCACCCACCCGGAACTGGCAGAGTTCCTCCGGGTGTACGGCGCCGGGCGCACCGCGGACGCGGTCGCCCACTACGAGGCGCACCAGAGCTGAGCCGTCGGCCGGGCCGCCGCGCGGCCCGGAAGGGGAGCGGAGCACGACCATGGGTGAGGTCTTCGCAGGCCGGTACGAACTGGTCGACCCGGTCGGACACGGGGGAGTCGGAGCGGTCTGGCGGGCCTGGGACCACCGGCGGCACCGGTATGTGGCCGCCAAGGTCCTGCAGCAGAGCGACGCGCACTCGCTCCTGCGGTTCGTACGGGAACAAGCCCTGCGCATCGACCACCCCCATGTGCTCGCGCCCGCCAGCTGGGCCGCCGACGACGACAAGGTCCTGTTCACCATGGACCTGGTCGCCGGCGGCTCGCTGGCGCATGTGATCGGGGACTACGGCCCGCTGCCGCCCCTGTTCGCCTGCACGCTCCTCGACCAGCTCCTGGCCGGCCTCGCGGCGGTCCATGCCGAAGGCGTCGTCCACCGCGACATCAAGCCGGCCAACATCCTCCTCGAGGCCACCGGCGCGGGGCGCCCGCATCTGCGCCTCTCCGACTTCGGCATCTCGATGCGCAAGGGCGAGCCCCGGCTCACCGAGGCCGACTATGTGGTGGGCACGCCCGGCTATTTCGCCCCCGAGCAGATGATGGGCGCCGAACCGGACTTCCCCGCCGACCTCTTCGCCGTCGGCCTGGTCGCCCTGTACCTCCTGGAAGGCGCCAAGCCGGACGCCAAGGCGCTGATCGAGCACTTCGCCGAGCACGGCACCCCGGGCGCCCCCCAGGGCATGCCCGAGCCGCTCTGGCAGGTCATCGCCACCCTCCTGCAGCCGGACCCGCAGACCCGCTTCCGCACCGCCACCGGCGCACGCAAGGCCCTCGCCTCGGCCGCCGAGATGCTGCCCGAGCCGGGCCCCGACGACGAGCTCGTCGAGATCTTCGACCAACTCGCGCCCCTGCCCACGGGGTTCGGCCCCGACGGCCCCCTCACCTCCGCGCGACGCCTGCGCCCCGCCCCGGGCCGCGTACCCCCCACCGTGATCCCCGAGGCGCCCAGCACGCCTCCGCCGCCACCGCCACCCACCACGGCCCCGGACCCGACCCCCACCCCGACGCCGTCCGTCAGCTCGGAAACCGGCAGCTTCCACCTGCCGCCGCCCCAGCAGCCACCCACGCCGTCTGCGCCCCCTGCCCCGGCGGCCTCCGCTCCCGCTGCCCCGCAGACACCCGTGCCCGAGCCCACCTATGTGACCTCCCCCGGGCAGGTCCACCACGTCCCGGCCCACGACCCCTCACGGGCCGTGACGTCCGGGGCGTATCCCCCTCACGCCCCTGCTCAGCCGTACACCGCCCACGTTCCGCCCCTGAGCCAGGCAATCACCCAGCCCCAGCCGCAGCCCGCGGCCTCCGCCTCCCCCGCCCCATCACGACGACGCCGCCGCCCGGGACCGCCCGCGAAGGTGGCGGTGCCGATGCTGTTCGTCGCGCTGGTCTGCCTCGCCGTCGGATTCTGGGCCCTGACACAGATCTGACAGTTCGACACGGACGCTCACCACCCTCGAGGCGGTCCGAACTGCGCAGGCCCGGCTCCCGGCACGGCAGCCCCGGGCAGCGCCACGGCTGCCGCCGCCCTCCGCCGAGCGATCAGCGTCCACACGCCGAGGATCGCCAACAGCCCCACGCCGGTACCGATCCCCCCGGCGGCGACCACCGCCATCACCCGGTCGTCGCCCCCGTCCGCACGGCTCCCGGCGGCCGTCTCCCCCTGCTGGGCGGCCTCCGTGTCCCGTTCCGTGACGCTGAACTCGTCGGCGGGCTTGGCCGATCCGGCGTACTCGGGCCCCGGCCGCGCCGCCCCGTCGACGGTGACCCGCAGCGTCACGTCCAGCGGCGCCCTGCCGAACTTCCCCGCGACGTCCGGGTTCAGATGGACCGACAGGTAGTACCAGCCGGCGAACCGCGTCGCGGCCACCCGGTCGGCGGGGGCGAATCGGTTCTCGTAGGCGACCGGCGGCAGCGGCCCCAGAGCCGTCGAACTCTGCGTTCCGTCGTACGCCGTGTCCGCGTCGTCGACCTGCGCCCGCACCGGATTGGTCAGCGAGAGGACCAGCGCGGTCGAGACGAACCCCCGGTCCCGTTCCAACCTGCCCCCGGTCGAACTGCCGAGCTCGGCCCCGATCGAGAGCCGCTGCCCCCAGTCGACCGGCACCCGGTAGAAACGCGTCTCCCCGGGCTCGATGCGGTCTCCCCACACCCCGGTCCCCAGCCCGCGCGCCTTGTTGAAGCTCGTGCCGCCCTCGCGCAGCCTCCGCTCGCCGCGCGGCGGCTCGGGCGACGCGGAATCCCATGACTCCGGAGGCACCGTCGCACTCCGCTTCCGCAGGGCGGGTTCCGACGTGATACGAAGCTCCAGGTCCCAGTCCTCCTGACCGGACGCGGGATCACTGGTCCGTTCGACGAGCACGTAGTAGGTACCGGCCCCCTTGCAGCTCTTCTCCTCGGGACCGACCCTCCGGGACGCCGTGGCCGTGATGGGGCGCGCACTCTCCGACGAGCCGAACCGCGCCTTCTCCGAGTCCAGGGGGCTGCAGTTGTAACCGTCCGCGTCCTGTACGGACACCTTGAGCCCATCGGAGTACGAGACTCTCGTGCCCAGCTTCGGAACGGCGGTCGCCGAAACGTACGCGCTCTCCTTCGCCTTGAGCTCAAGACGGTAAAAACGCTGTCCCGCGCGCGGGAGGGAGCTTTTGTACGTCGCCCCTGGCACCAGCCGATGCCCCTCGACGTTGCTGGTCGCACCGGCGACCACTTCGGCCCCCTCGGCGAAGGCGTACGGACTGGGCGTCCCCGCGGCCGCGGCCTGCCCCGGGAGTCCCGCCACCGCGCACACCGCCGCGGCGAGGACCACGACCGCGGTCCGGCCGCCGCCCCGTCGTGCCGCCCGGCCCTCAGTCAGCCGCCGCCCCATCACGCGCCACCCCTCGTCGTGAACCAGCCGTCCCACTCGTCCCGACCGTCCTGCCCGCCCTGCGCCGCGCGAACACCACCACGAACCCGCCACCGAAGGGACCGCACCGCCCCGCCACATTTGCTTACGCAAGTGAATCATTCACGCAAGCGAATATCGCGGGCACAATCGGCAGGTCCGGGCAACACGAAGCCCCGGCCGCAAAAGCGACCGGGGCCTGTGAAGTGACTGTTGTCGATACTCACGAACCCGTGGGCACGGAGTCAGTCGCCTCCGTCCACAGATCCTGCTCGGCGCGATCCGCCTGGATCTGGCGGTACACGAGGAGCCCGCCGATGGCGGCCAGTGCGACCAGGAGAAGCTTCTTCACCGCGCGACCTCGTCTTTCCTTGACGTAGGGGACTTCTGGCGCCCGACTATACACACCGATCGATATCGATCGGTGACCTGGATCCACCCCAACTGCCGTCCCCAGCACAGCAGTCGAAACGGATGCCGCAGCTCCGCACGAATCCCGTCCGCTGTGACTTTCGCCGCTCTTGCCCCCTTCTCGGGCCTCTTGGGGCCATCCGGGTGGTGTTCATCTGAACATCGGCGCGACGCGAGCGTCGGTCCACCACTCTCTGCCCCGCATACACATCATGAGGAAAGTACGCAAATCGCCCAACCTGAATTGAGGGGCCATGACCGGCACCAAGGCCATGAAACTGTGGACCACGATCGTCACCGCCTTCCTCGCGCTCTTCGCCGCGCTGGGACTCACCACGACGGCCACCGCGGCCACGGCGGTACAGGAGACCACGAACGCACGCAACGCCACGGCGAGCGCGCCCGCCCCCGTCATGGCCCACTGGACGATGGCGTACGAACGGTCCTTGCCCCCGACGATGAAGCAGCGCATCCGCGCCGAGGCCCATGGTTCCTCCCCCAGCTGCCGGCACCTGCCCACGACGGACACGGAAGCCGAGGCCGAGTCGGACACCCAGGAACCAGCACTCGCCGCGGAACCGTAATCCCGGCCTTCCCCCGGGCCCAGCGCCCTTGAAACTCTCCGAAGACCCCCAGCCCTCCACGGTCTGGGGGTCTTCGCATGCCCGCCCCCAGCAGAAGACCCACCTGATCGAGGGCCCCGGAGGGGCTCGAACCACCCTTGCCGCCCAAGGCAGTTCAAGCCCCATGCACCACCTGGATCACGCCACCGGCAGCAACCTGCGCCGTCGTCCGGCGTCCCTCATCCGACGCTGCCGCACCGGTGCCAGCCGTTCCACTGGCCGTGCTTGTAGTTGGTGCAGAACTTGGCGGTGCCGACGCGGACGGCCACGGTGCGTCCGTTGGACTCGTCATGGCCGTACATGTCGTCGGCCCGGCCGTTCCCCGGCAGCTCGTGCCAGCCGCCCGACCCGGCCCAGATGGAGTAGATCTTCCGGTCGGGGCCGACCACGAACGTCTCGTCGTACCCGGGCCGGTCGTCCCAGTAGGCGTTCATGGGGGAACTGCCACACCTGTAGTAGCCCCTGTGTCCCCAGCGGTCGATGGGCTTCTTACATGCGGCGACGGACCCTTCCTGGGCGGTCGTGGACGACGAGGGCGCAGCGGCCGCGCTCCCGGGCACCGCGGCGGCGGTCAGGCCCACGAGAGCCGACGCCAGCGCCAGCCCTGCCTTCTGGACAGCATGCATGGTGAATTTCCCCCTGTGAGTGTCGTGCGGTCGTGCACGACGCTAGGGGTGCCGCCCCAGCAGGAACATCCAACGACAGGGGGACTCACCCTCAACTCTCGCGGTAGTGGGGTAAACCCTCGCGGTAGCTCCGCCCAAGATCATCAAACGCAGAAGGCCGGTAGATCTTTTCGATCTACCGGCCTTCTGAACTGGCATGACGCCGATGTGGGGCTAACAGGATTTGAACCTGTGGCCTCATCCTTATCAGGGATGCGCTCTAACCAACTGAGCTATAGCCCCGCCGCGCTGCGGTGTGTCCCGCGCGCTGACCTCTGAAGATTAGCGCACCTGCGGGCCAGTCCCAAAATCGATACCCGGGCGCCGGGGAAGCCGAGGGTCACTCGTCCTCGGCGAGGGTCAGCTCGACGCCGCCGACGAAGCCCGCGGAGAGGTTGTAGATGAAGGCTCCGAGCGTCGCGAGGGCCGTGGCGAGCACGACGTCGATGACCGCGATGATCGACGTGAACATCAGGACCCGCGGCAGCGACAGGAAGGACTGCAGGTCGAAGCCGTTGGACTCGTTCGAGCCCGTCGCCTCGGAGATCGTGCCGCCCACCGTGGAGAAGACGCCCATCGCGTCCATGACCATCCACAGGACGGCCGCCGCGACGATGGTGCAGATGCCGAGCGCGATGGAGAGCAGGAAGCTGACCTTCATCACCGACCACGGGTCGGCCTTGGCCACCCGCAGCCGCGCCTTGCGCGTACGCGGCGTCGTACGGGCCCCCGTGCGCGGCCTGCGCACCGAACCCGTCTGGGAGCCCTGCTGATACGCCTGCGGCGGGTGGTACGGCCCTGACGCCTGCTGCGGCTGCCGCTCCCCGGGGAGCGCTCCGCTGCCGCCCTGCGCCTTCTTGCCGGCCGCGTACGCGGCGTCGTACTGGCCTGAAGCCTGACCAGAAGTCCCTGGCCCTCGGGTGTCCGTCACAGTCCCCCCCTGGGATCCATGAGACTCGTGAGAGTCATGTGCATCAGTGGCAGAGCCACGGGCACCGTCCGTGCCGGTAGTGCCGGTCCGCTTCGATCCGGCGCCCGTGGCTCCACTCACGATGACTCACTCCTCGCGCTACTCGGCCGAGGAGTCCGTGCCCTCGTCCGTACCGGCGGCCGGCTCGGCGCCATCCGATTCGTCGACGATGTCTCCGTCGACTTCCTCGGCCTCGCGCCCGGCCTCGGCGTTACGAGCGATACCGACCACGGCATCGCGCTTGCCCAGGTTGATCAGTTGGACGCCCATGGTGTCACGGCCCGTCTCCCTGACCTCGTTGACTCGCGTACGAATCACACCGCCGGACAACGTGATGGCGAGGATCTCGTCGGTCTCCTCGACCACCAGTGCGCCGACGAGCGAACCACGGTCCTCCACGATCTTGGCGGCCTTGATGCCCAGGCCACCGCGACCCTGAACGCGGTACTCGTCGACGTTGGTCCGCTTCGCGTACCCACCGTCGGTGGCGGTGAACACGAACGTACCCGGACGGACAACATTCATCGAGAGCAGCTCGTCGCCGTCGCGGAAACTCATTCCCTTGACGCCCGAAGTGGCGCGGCCCATCGGGCGCAGCGCGTCGTCCGTTGCGGTGAACCTGATCGACTGGGCCTTCTTGCTGATGAGCAGCAGGTCGTCCTCGGCCGATACGAGTTCGGCGCCGATCAGCTCGTCGTCCGAACCGTCCTCCGTCTCGCGGAGGTTGATGGCGATGACACCACCCGAACGGGGCGAGTCGTAGTCCTTCAGCGAGGTCTTCTTGACCAGGCCGCCCTTGGTGGCGAGGACCAGGTAGGGCGCCGCTTCGTAGTCACGGATCGCGAGGATCTCGGCGATCTGCTCGTCCGGCTGGAAGGCGAGGAGGTTCGCCACGTGCTGGCCGCGGGCGTCGCGTCCGGCGTCGGGCAGTTCGTACGCCTTGGCGCGGTAGACGCGGCCCTTGTTCGTGAAGAACAGCAGCCAGTGGTGCGTCGTCGACACGAAGAAGTGGTCGACGATGTCGTCTTCCTTGAGCTTCGTGCCGCGAACGCCCTTGCCGCCGCGCTTCTGTGAGCGGTAGTCATCCGTCTTGGTGCGCTTGACGTAGCCGCCGCGGGTGATCGTGACGACGATGTCCTCTTCGGCGATCAGGTCCTCCATGGACATGTCGCCGTCGAAGGGCACGAGCGCCGAGCGACGGTCCTCGCCGAACTTCTCGACGATCGCCGCGAGCTCCTCGCTGATGATCTGGCGCTGCTTCTGCGGCGAGGCCAGGATCGCGTTGTACTCGTTGATCTTCGCCTGGAGCTCGTCGTGCTCGGCGACGATCTTCTGGCGCTCCAGGGCGGCCAGTCGGCGCAGCTGCATCTCGAGGATGGCGTTGGCCTGGATCTCGTCGATCGAGAGGAGGCCCATCAGGCCCTCGCGCGCGATGTCGACCGTCTGGCTGCCGCGGATGAGTGCGATGACCTCGTCGATCGCGTCCAGCGCCTTGAGCAGGCCGCGCAGGATGTGCGCCCGCTCCTCGGCCTTGCGCAGCCGGAACTTGGTGCGCCGGACGATGACCTCGATCTGGTGCGTGACCCAGTGCCGGATGAACGCGTCCAGCGAGAGGGTGCGCGGCACACCGTCGACCAGGGCCAGCATGTTGGCGCTGAAGTTCGACTGCAGATCGGTGTGCTTGTAGAGGTTGTTCAGTACGACCTTGGCGACCGCGTCCCGCTTCAGGACGATGACCAGGCGCTGGCCGGTGCGCGACGACGACTCGTCGCGGACGTCGGCGATGCCGCCGACCTTGCCGTCCTTCACCAGGTCGGCGATCTTCTGCGCAAGGTTGTCCGGGTTGGTCTGGTAGGGGAGTTCGGTGACCACCAGGCACTGGCGGTTCTGGATCTCCTCGACCGCGACGACCGCGCGCATCGTGATGGAGCCACGGCCCGTGCGGTACGCCTCCTCGATGCCCTTGCGGCCCACCACGAGGGCGCCGGTCGGGAAATCGGGGCCCTTGATGCGCTCGATGAGGGCGTCGAGCAGCTCCTCGTGCGAGGCGTCGGGGTGCTCGAGCGCCCACTGCGCGCCCGCCGCGACCTCGCGGAGGTTGTGCGGCGGGATGTTGGTGGCCATGCCGACCGCGATGCCCGCCGAGCCGTTGATCAGCAGGTTCGGGAAGCGCGCCGGGAGGACCGTCGGCTCCTGGTTGCGGCCGTCGTAGTTGTCCGTGAAGTCGACGGTGTCCTCGTCGATGTCACGGACCATCTCCATGGCCAGCGGCGCCATCTTGCACTCGGTGTAGCGCATGGCGGCGGCCGGGTCGTTGCCCGGGGAGCCGAAGTTGCCGTTGGAGTCGACGAGTGGCATCCGCATCGACCACGGCTGGGCGAGGCGCACCAGGGCGTCGTAGATGGAGGAGTCGCCGTGCGGGTGGTACGTACCCATGACGTCGCCGACGACGCGGGCGCACTTGTAGAAGCCCTTCTCGGGGCGGTAGCCGCCGTCGTACATCGCGTACAGGACGCGGCGGTGGACGGGCTTGAGACCGTCCCGTACGTCGGGCAGCGCGCGGGACACGATGACGGACATCGCGTAGTCGAGGTAGGAGCGCTGCATCTCCGTCTCGAGCCCGACGGGCTCGACACGCATGCCCACGCCGGGAACGGTGGGTTCCTCTTCGGGCGTCACGGGGGTGTTCTCGTCGGCCATTGCTGGTCAAAGTCCTTTCGAGGTGCGGCTTGTACGGGCCGACTCAGATGTCGAGGAAGCGAACGTCCTTGGCATTGCGCTGGATGAACGAGCGCCGTGCCTCGACGTCCTCTCCCATCAGCACCGAGAAGAGGTCGTCGGCCTGTGCCGCGTCGTCCAGGGTCACCTGGCCGAGGACGCGGTGTTCCTGGTCCATCGTCGTGACGCGCAGCTCCTCGGCGTTCATCTCACCGAGACCCTTGAAGCGCTGGACCGAGTCGTCCCTGACGCGCTTGCCGGCCTGGCGGCCGAGCTCGAGCAGGGCGTCGCGCTCACGGTCCGAGTACGCGTACTGGAAGTCGTCGCGGGTCCACTTGATCTTGTAGAGCGGCGGGCGCGACAGGTAGACGTGCCCGGCCTCGACCAGCGGCCGCATGAAGCGGAACAGGAAGGTCAGGAGCAGCGTGTTGATGTGCTGACCGTCGACGTCGGCGTCCGCCATCAAGATGATCTTGTGGTAGCGGAGCTTCTCGATGTCGAAGTCCTCGTGCACACCCGTGCCGAACGCCGAGATCAGCGCCTGGACCTCGGTGTTGTGCAGGATCTTGTCGACGCGCGCCTTCTCGACGTTCAGGATCTTGCCTCGGATGGGCAGGATCGCCTGGTACATCGGGTCACGGCCGGACTTCGCCGAACCACCGGCGGAGTCACCCTCGACGATGAAGATCTCGCACTTCGTCGGGTCGTTGGACTGGCAGTCGGAGAGCTTGCCCGGCAGGGACGCCGTCTCCAGGAGGCCCTTGCGGCGGGTCAGGTCGCGCGCCTTGCGGGCGGCGACACGCGCCGTGGCGGCCTGGATGCCCTTGCGGATGATGTCCGCGGCCTCGTTCGGGTTCCGGTCGAACCAGTCCGTGAGGTGCTCGTGCACGACCTTCTGCACGAAGGTCTTCGCCTCCGTGTTGCCCAGTTTGGTCTTGGTCTGCCCCTCGAACTGGGGCTCGCCCAGCTTCACCGAGATGATCGCGGTCAGACCCTCGCGGATGTCCTCACCCGTGAGGTTGTCGTCCTTCTCGCGCAGCAGCTTCTTGTCGCGCGCGTAGCGGTTGACCAGGCCCGTCAGCGCGGCCCTGAAGCCCTCTTCGTGCGTACCGCCCTCGTGCGTGTGGATCGTGTTCGCGAAGGAGTACACGCCCTCCGTGTACTGCGAGTTCCACTGCATCGCGATCTCGGCCGAGAGCATGCGCTCCTTGTCCTCGGCCTCGACGTCGATGACGGTGGGGTGGATGACCTCGCCCTTGCGGGAGTTGAGGTACTTCACGAAGTCGACGATGCCGCCTTCGTAGTGGTACGTCACCGTGCGGACCTCGTCGTCGGCCGCCTCGGCCGTGTCCGCACCCGCCACGGCCTTCGCCGACTCGCGCTCATCAGTGAGTTTGATGGTCAAACCCTTGTTGAGGAACGCCATCTCCTGGAAGCGCCGCGCGAGCGTCTCGAAGGAGTACTCGGTCGTCTCGAAGACGTCCGGGTCGGCCCAGAAGGTGACCGTGGTGCCGGATTCCTCGACCTGCTCGTGCTTGGCGAGCGGGGCCGTCGGCACGCCCAGCTTGTAGTCCTGGGTCCAGCGGTAGCCGTCGCGCTTGATCTCGACCGAGAGCTTGGTGGAGAGCGCGTTCACGACCGAGACACCGACGCCGTGCAGACCACCGGAGACGGCGTAACCGCCACCGCCGAACTTGCCGCCCGCGTGCAGCACGGTCAGGACGACCTCCACCGCGGGCTTCTTCTCCACGGGGTGCAGGTCGACGGGGATGCCACGGCCGTTGTCGACGACGCGCACGCCGCCGTCGGCGAGGATCGTGACGTCGATGGTGTCCGCGTGCCCGGCGAGGGCCTCGTCGACGGAGTTGTCGACGACTTCCTGCACCAAGTGGTGCAGGCCACGCTCACCGGTCGAGCCGATGTACATGCCGGGTCGCTTGCGGACCGCGTCCAAACCCTCGAGGACGGTGATCGCGCTGGCGTCGTACGAGGGTGTGACCTCGCCGTTCTCGCCGGCGGCGGTGGACGGGATGTTCTCGTTGGGGTTGCCGGAATCGGCCACGAAGCGCCCTTTCTGGCACAGCACAAGCCAAGCTCCCGGCGGTGGCCGGAGCGGCTGCGTCGTTCAGCGATAGTCAGCGTTGCTCGGTGCGTCCCACAAGTGGGGCGGGATTAGCTTCCAGTCTACCGGTAGCGCCGACAGTGATGGGGGTTTGCCGGTACCTGAGTCCTCATGTGCCGCCCTGAACCGGACTCGGCCGACTCCCCATATGCGGAACGGGGCTCCAAAGGGCTCACAGCGGCACTCAGCGCTTCGAGCCGTCAACCCCCAGCTACCGCCCGCGGCGGTCTCAGCCGTAGGTGTCCCCGGGGCCCGTGCTGCCGGGCGCGCGCAGGGGTCCGAAGCGGCGCGCGGGGCCACCGGGACCGAGCACCTTGATGAGGCGTACGGTGCCGTGGCCCAGGTCCTCGTTGAGACGCGCGACCAGCTGGGGGGCCATGAGGCGCAGCTGCGTGGCCCACGCCGTCGAATCGCACTGCACGGTCAGGACCCGCTCGTCCTCGTCGTACCGCTGCGGAACGCAGTGCTTGGCCAGGTCGTCGCCGACGATCTGCGGCCAGCGGCCCATCACGCCGCCGACCGCGGCCGGGGTCTCCCAGCCGCGCTCGGTGATCAGCCGGTTGATCGCGGAGCCGAGCGGCTGCGGGTCACGCCCGTCGGCGCGGGCACCGGAGCGCAGTCCGCCGCGGCGGGCCTGCTTCTTCTGCTGCGCGGCGTCACCACGCGCGCGTGCCTGCTCCTTGGCCGCGCGCAGGGCGACCCGCGCGAGGTCGACGCCGGAGGGCTCGGGGGTCTTCGGAGCGGGCTCCGACACGTCCTTGGCTCCGCCCTTGGAGGGCTCTTCGGTACTCATACGCGCTCCACCGCACCGTCGGACACCGCATACCGGGTGCCGGTGAGCACGCCCGGAACGTCATCATCCACCGCGGCGGTGACGAGCACCTGCTCGCCCGGCGCCACCAGCTCGGCGAGCCGCTCCCTGCGGCGCGCGTCCAGCTCCGCGAAGACGTCGTCCAGGACGAGCACCGGTTCGTTGCCCTCGGCCCTCAGGAGGTCGTACGAGGCCAGGCGCAGCGCCAGCGCGTACGACCAGGACTCGCCATGGCTGGCGTACCCCTTCGCGGGGAGCTGGCCCAGCTTGAGGAGCAGTTCGTCGCGGTGCGGGCCGACCAGGGTCACGCCGCGCTCGATCTCCTGCTTGCGGGCCTCTTCCAGGGCGGCGATCAGCTGCTCGTACAGCGCCTCGCGCGTGTGGCCCTCGCCCGGTGCGGACGGCTTGTACTCCAGGGAGACCGGTCCGCCGCCGGGCGCCAGCTGTTCGTACGCCTTGTCGGCCAGCGGCTGCAGCGCGGCGATCAAGTCGAGCCGCTGCGCGAGCAGTTCGGCACCCGCGCGCGCGAGGTGCTGGTCCCAGACGTCGAGCGTGGACAGGTCCATGGAGCGCCCGCCGTGCCGCCGCGCGAGGGCGGCCGACTTCAGGAGGGTGTTGCGCTGCTTGAGGACGCGGTCGTAGTCCGAGCGCACGCCCGCCATGCGCGGGGAACGCGCGGTGATCAGCTCGTCGAGGAAGCGCCGCCGCTCCCCGGGATCGCCCTTGATCAGCGCGAGGTCCTCGGGCGCGAACAGCACCGTACGGACGATCCCCAGCACATCGCGCGGCCTGACCTGCGAGGACCTGTTGATACGGGCGCGGTTGGCGCGGCCCGGGTTCAGCTCGAGCTCGACCAGCTGGGACCGCTCGCCCTGGGTGACGGCGGCCCGGATGACGGCCCGCTCCGCGCCCATGCGGACGAGGGGCGCGTCCGAGGAGACCCGGTGGCTGCCGAGCGTGGCGAGATAGCCGACGGCCTCGACGAGGTTGGTCTTGCCCTGCCCGTTCGGACCCACGAACGCGGTGACGCCCGGATCGAGAGGGACCTCGACCCGGGCGTACGACCGGAAGTCGGCCAGCGACAGATGCGTGACGTGCATGGTGTGCGCCGACCTCCCCCGGCAAACCCGTGCTCAGCGCACAGGCTGTGGATTACTTCTTCTCGACCGCGTGACCGCCGAACTGGTTGCGCAGCGCGGCGATCATCTTCATCTGCGGCGAGTCGTCCTGCCGCGAGGCGAAGCGGGCGAAGAGCGACGCGGTGATCGCGGGCAGCGGCACGGCGTTGTCGATGGCCGCCTCGACGGTCCAGCGGCCCTCTCCGGAGTCCTGTGCGTAGCCGCGCAGGTTCTCCAGGTGCTCGTCGTCGTCCAGGGCGTTGACCGCGAGGTCGAGCAGCCAGGAACGGATGACCGTGCCCTCCTGCCAGGAGCGGAAGACCTCACGGACGTCCGTGACCGAGTCGACCTTCTCCAGGAGCTCCCAGCCCTCGGCGTAGGCCTGCATCATCGCGTACTCGATGCCGTTGTGGACCATCTTCGCGAAGTGGCCGGCGCCGACCTTGCCCGCGTGCACGGAGCCGAAGTCGCCCTCGGGCTTCAGCGCGTCGAAGATCGGCTGGACCTTGGCGACGTTCTCCTTGTCGCCGCCGTACATCAGCGCGTAGCCGTTCTCCAGGCCCCAGACGCCGCCCGAGACACCGCAGTCGACGAAGCCGATGCCCTTGGCCTTCAGCTCCTCGGCGTGCTTCTCATCGTCCGTCCAGCGGGAGTTGCCGCCGTCCACGACGACGTCGCCGGGCTGCAGGAGCTCGGACAGCTCGTCGATGGTGGACTGGGTCGCGGCCCCGGCCGGGACCATCACCCACACCACGCGCGGGCCCTTGAGCTTGCCCACCAGCTCTTCGAGGCTTGCGACATCCGCGAGATCCGGATTGCGGTCGTATCCGATGACGGTGTGACCTGCGCGGCGGATGCGCTCGCGCATGTTGCCGCCCATCTTGCCGAGGCCGACGAGACCGAGCTCCATCAGAGGTTCCTTCACTAGCGAGGTGGCGTTACGGCACTTTCGTACCTGCGTCCGAGCCTACGCCCGGACGCACGCACACACCTGTGGGCTCAGCCGCTCAGACGTACGGGCATGATCAGGTACTTGTAGGCCTCGTCCGCCTCGGCGTCCACGGCCGGCTTGCCGCTCAGCAGCGCCGGCTTCGTCGACGTCGTGAACGACAGCTGGGCGACCGGGGAGTCGATCGCGCTGAGGCCGTCCAGCAGGAATGTCGGGTTGAAGGCGATCGAGATGTCGTCGCCGTCGAGCTGGGCGTCGACCCTTTCCACAGCCTGTGCGTCGTCGCTGGAGCCCGCCTCCAGGATCAGCACACCCTGCTCGAAGCTGAGCCGCACCGGAGTGTTGCGCTCGGCGACCAGGGCCACACGCTTGACGGCCTCCACGAAGGGGGCGGTCTCGATCACGGCCACCGAGTTGAACTCGGTCGGGAACAGCGTGCGGTACTTCGGCAGGTCGCCCTCGAGCAGACGCGTCGTCGTCCGCCGCCCGGCACCCTCGAAACCGATCAGACCCTCGCCCGCACCGGACCCGGAGAGCGCCAGGGTGACCGTGTCGCCGCTCGTGAGCGCCTTGGCGGTGTCCAGGAGCGTCTTGGCGGGGACCAGCGCCACAGCGGACGCCTCGGGGTTCTCCGGCTTCCACAGGAACTCGCGGACCGCGAAGCGGTAGCGGTCGGTGGAGGCCAGGGTGACCGTGTCGCCCTCGATCTCGATGCGCACACCGGTCAGCACCGGCAGCGTGTCGTCACGGCCCGCGGCGATGGCCACCTGGGAGGCGGCGGAGGCGAAGACCTCACCGGGGACGGTGCCCGTGGCGGTCGGCATCTGCGGCAGCGCCGGGTACTCCTCCACAGGAAGCGTGTGGAGTGTGAATCGCGAGGAGCCGCAGACCACCGTCGCCCGTACACCGTCTGTGGAGATCTCCACCGGGCGGTTGGGGAGCGCGCGGCAGATGTCCGCGAGCAGTCGGCCCGACACGAGAACCGTGCCCTCTTCGTCCACCTCGGCGTCCACCGAGACACGTGCCGAGACCTCGTAGTCGAAGCTCGACAGGCTCAGCGCGCCCTCTTCGGCCTTCAGCAGCAGGCCCGCGAGGACGGGCGCTGGCGGCCGTGCCGGGAGGCTGCGTGCCGCCCACGCCACTGCCTCCGCGAGTA
The DNA here is from genome assembly GCF_042740435.1 of Streptomyces sp. NPDC059002. Lineage (NCBI taxonomy): Bacteria > Bacillati > Actinomycetota > Actinomycetes > Kitasatosporales > Streptomycetaceae > Streptomyces > Streptomyces sp. NPDC059002. Next base: position 25,868 of record NZ_JBHYJI010000061.1, read on the forward strand.
CGTCGCGTTCCACCCGGATCTTCACCTAAGCCGCCCTCCTGCTGTTGCTGGCTGCTCTCGCCCGCTGGGCCTGAGGCCCTCGTCGTCTGACTCGGTGTCTCTCAGCCATGCCGTGGGAAGGACACCGGGGACCAGTCTGACGCACCGCACTGACAGTCGGTGCCCGTCGGGGTCAAGTCGTGCCGAGCGGCGTCGGGGCTCCGAAGCGCGAGTTGTGCACAGGCCCCCCTTCCAAACGATTTCCCCGGACTCTCTAGTTGGGAGTAGTAGTAGGGCCTGTGGAAACCGTGGATAACCGCGAATGCGCAGGTCAGCACCGGTTTTTTATCCACTGAGCCTGTGGGCGGTGGCAGTGGACAACCGGGTGTTTCTGTGGACGGGCGAAAGTTCTGCACACCCGATGCACAGGGAGGGGCTACTTCTCCCCAGCGCTGTCCCCAGCTTTACCCAGCTTCCCCACAGGCCAACCGACCACCTTGGTGTGACGCCTTTCACTCGACCCGGTGAGAGGGCGCGTTGCGTTGCCGAACAGTGGACAGCCGTGTGGAGAAGCTGGGGATCACTGGGGACAACGACTCCGATCCTGTGGGCAGCCGGTGGACAACTTCATGCACAGCCTGTGGACGAAGATTTGATCCACAGCCTGTGGAGAGTCTTCGTCCACGAATCCACAGCCACCTGACCTGGTCTGATGGTTCCTCAGCAGGGTCCCCTGTGGACAGCGTCTGGACAACTTCCCGGTCCCCAGGGTGTGGACGCGAAAAAGTTCGAACATCTGTGGAGAACCCCCGCCTGACCAGCGGTAATCGAACAGCGGCCGGGACCGGTCCGGCTCGCCGTCGCCCCGTAGACATCGAAAAAGGCGCCCCAGGAGGTGTCCTGAGGCGCCTTCAGAGACGTGACGCTGCCGCTGTCAGCCGTTCTTGATGCGGTTTGTGAGCTCGGTGACCTGGTTGTAGATGGAGCGCCGCTCGGCCATCAGAGCGCGGATCTTGCGGTCCGCGTGCATGACGGTCGTGTGGTCGCGGCCGCCGAACTGCGCGCCGATCTTCGGCAAGGAGAGGTCGGTCAGCTCGCGGCACAGGTACATGGCGATCTGTCGTGCCGTCACCAGGACGCGGCTGCGCGACGATCCGCACAGGTCGTCCACCGTCAGACCGAAGTAGTCGGCGGTCGCGGCCATGATGGCCGTCGCCGTGATCTCCGGAGCGGCATCCTCGCCCCCGGGGATCAGGTCCTTGAGGACGATCTCCGTGAGACCGAGGTCCACAGGCTGTCGATTGAGCGACGCGAACGCCGTGACGCGGATCAGTGCGCCTTCCAGCTCACGGATGTTCCGCGAGATCCGCGACGCGATGAACTCGAGAACCTCCGGAGGAGCGTTGAGCTGCTCCTGCACCGCCTTCTTACGAAGGATCGCGATACGGGTCTCCAGCTCCGGCGGCTGGACGTCGGTGATCAGTCCCCACTCGAAGCGGTTGCGCAGTCGGTCCTCCAGCGTGACCAGCTGCTTGGGCGGCCGGTCACTGGAGAGCACGATCTGCTTGTTCGCGTTGTGGAGCGTATTGAAGGTGTGGAAGAACTCTTCCTGCGTCGACTCCTTGTCCGCGAGGAACTGGATGTCGTCGACGAGCAGGATGTCCATCTCGCGGTAGCGCTTGCGGAAGCTGTCGCCCTTGCCGTCGCGGATGGAGTTGATGAACTCGTTGGTGAACTCCTCCGAGCTCACATAGCGCACGCGCGTGCCGGGATAGAGGCTGCGGGCGTAGTGCCCGATCGCGTGCAGCAGATGCGTTTTGCCAAGCCCCGACTCCCCGTAGATGAAGAGGGGGTTGTACGCCTTCGCCGGCGCCTCGGCGACCGCGACCGCGGCCGCGTGCGCGAAGCGGTTGGACGCTCCGATGACGAAGGTGTCGAAGAGGTACTTCGGGTTGAGGCGCGCGGTGGGCTCACCGGGGCCCGTCGCGGGCGCTGGCTGCGCGGCCAGCGGGCCGGGGGCGCCGCTCGACGAGGTGGGGCCGACAGGACCGCCCCGGTGTACGCCGCCGTGGCCGTTGCCCCGGTGATCGCCGGACTGCTCGGGCATGTCGTGGCGCTCGCGCCGGTCCTGCGGCTCGGGACGCTGCTGCTCGTACGGCGAACGCTCCTGCGGGGGCTGCGGGCGGTAGTCGTGCTGCGGCTGCTGGACCGGGTTCGCGTACGGATCGCGCTCGGGGAAGCCGAGCCGCGGCTGCTGCCAGCCGTAGTCGTCCTGCGGCTGCGGATGCTGCGGCCAGGCGCCGGGAGCGGGGCGCTGGTAGTCCGGGTACGCGGGGCGGGCGGTCGGCAGCTGGTCGGGGCGCGGCCCCGACGGGTGCTCCTCCTGGTGGCGGCGACCGTAGCTGTCGTACGCGTCGCGGCCCTGCCCCGGGGCCGACGGCAACTCGGGCTCGTCGTAGTGCTGCTGCTGGGGCTGCTGTTGCTGGACGGGCTGCTGGATCGGCGGCGCCGGCGGGCCCACGGGTTCGCCGACGGAGTCGTCGACCGTGATGGCGATGCGGATCGGGCGGCCGCACTCCCGGCTCAGGGTGTCGCTGACCACGGGCGCGAGACGGCCTTCGAGTACGCCCTTGGCGAATTCGTTCGGCACGGCGAGCAGCGCGGTGTCGGCGACGAGCGCCAGTGGCTGGCAGCTCCTGAGCCACCGTTCGTCCTTCGCCTCGACGCCCTGCCCGCGGCCCTCACCCAGCAGATGTTCCAGAACTCGTGGCCACACTGCGGCAAGATCGGCAGGTACGTCAGCCACAGGGCACGCTCTCTCACGGGGTCCCACGAAGGTGTGGTTCTTGGGACGGAAATGGGGATGGGGAGGGGGAAGGGAACGAATCGGAGTTCAGCCACGGTAGTCAGGGCGACGGGTGCGGTTCAAGTTGTTGTCCACAGGCTGTGCACAGTGTCTCCCTCCAGCAGCCGGTTTGACCGGATGGCGTAGCCCCGCGTACCGTGACCAGGTCGAGTTGTCGATGGCTGCTGCCGCCTGCCTCCGATGGGCAAAGATCACGATCAGTGATTGTGAAGCGGTGCACTCGGTGCGTATACGCGAGCTTCTCGTGGGCGCACGGTGACAGCCAGGCGATGTCCCGCCACTACACGATCATTTCTGGAGCCCCCGAGTGAGCAAGCGCACCTTCCAGCCGAACAACCGTCGTCGCGCCAAGACCCACGGCTTCCGGCTGCGCATGCGCACCCGTGCCGGCCGCGCGATTCTCGCGTCCCGCCGTGGCAAGGGTCGCGCCCGCCTGTCCGCCTGATCTCAGTCAGGTCATGACGTCGTGCTGCCTACCGAGCATCGGCTGAGGCGGCGCGAAGACTTCGCGACCGCGGTACGCCGAGGACGCCGGGCCGGACGCCCGCTTCTCGTCGTCCATCTACGCAGCGGCGCAACGGACCCGCACGTGCCTGGGGAGACCCTTCCCCCGACACGTGCGGGTTTCGTCGTCAGCAAGGCCGTAGGTGGCGCGGTCGTACGCAACACGGTGAAGCGCAGACTTCGCCACTTGATGCGCGACCGGCTGGCCTCGGTGCCCCCCGGTAGCCTGGTAGTCGTACGAGCGCTGCCCGGTTCGGGCGACGCCGACCATGCACAGCTGGCCCGAGACCTGGATGCCGCCCTGCAGCGGCTGCTGGGAGGGGGCGCGCGATGAAGTACCCGCTGCTGGCTCTGATCAAGCTGTACCAGTGGACGATCAGTCCGCTCCTGGGCCCAGTGTGCAAGTACTACCCATCGTGTTCCCGCTACGGCTACCTGGCCATCGACCGGCACGGTGCGATCAAGGGAACGGCGCTCACTGCTTGGCGCATCCTGCGGTGCAATCCGTGGTCGCTCGGTGGAGTCGACCATGTTCCGCCGCGCAAGCGTCCGCGGTGGCACGAGATGCTGCGCGCCGCCTGGCGCGAACGCAAGGGCGGGCCCTCCGCCGCAGGCACGCCGACCGGGAATCCTCCCCCGGCTCCGGCCGCCGAGACCGAGACCCCGTCCCATGCTCAAGGAGCCTGATTAGTGGACACGATTGCCAGTCTCTTCAGCTTTATCACCACACCAGTTTCGTGGGTCATCGTTCAGTTCCACTCGGTGTACGGGAAGATCTTCGGTCCCGACACGGGCTGGGCCTGGGGCCTGTCCATCGTGTCCCTGGTGATCCTGATCCGGATCTGCCTGATCCCGCTCTTCGTGAAGCAGATCAAGGCGACTCGGGCGATGCAGACGCTGCAGCCCGAGATGAAGAAGATCCAGGAGCGCTACAAGAGCGACAAGCAGCGCCAGTCCGAAGAGATGATGAAGCTGTACAAGGAGTCGGGTACCAACCCGCTCTCCTCGTGCCTTCCCATCCTGGCGCAGTCCCCGTTCTTCTTCGCCCTGTACCACGTGCTCAACGGCATCGCGACGGGCAAGACGATCGGGGTCATCGACCAGGGTCTTCTCGAGAGCGCCCGTAAGGCACACATCTTCGGTGCCCCGCTGGCCGCGAAGTTCACGGACAGCGCCGACAAGGTCGCCTCGCTCAACGCCTCGCTGACGGACGTCCGCGTCGTCACCGCGATCATGATCGTCCTGATGTCGGCCTCGCAGTTCTTCACCCAGCGCCAGCTGATGACGAAGAATGTGGACACGACGGTCAAGACGCCGTTCATGCAGCAGCAGAAGATGCTGATGTACGTCTTCCCGGTCATGTTCGCCGTGTTCGGCATCAACTTCCCCGTCGGTGTCCTCGTCTACTGGCTGACCACCAACGTGTGGACCATGGGCCAGCAGATGTTCGTGATCCGCAGGAACCCGACCCCGGGCTCCAAGGCCCAGGCCGCATTCCTCGAGCGCCTCCAGAAGCAGATCTCGCACAACAAGAAGGTGCGGGGTCGTGGCAACACGAACGTCATCAAGGCGATCGTCGCCAAGGGCCGGGACCGCAACGAGTTCGAGCGCAAGTTCATCAACGGTCTGACGAAGGCGGGCCTCGCGGCCCAGGCCGACGGCACCGTGGTGGAGAGCGAGTCGACCGTCGCCACCGAGACCGAGGACGGCACGCCCACGGGCGGCGCCCCCAAGCGTCAGCAGCCGAAGCGCCAGAGCAAGGCGCAGCGTCAGTCCGCCACGACGCAGGGTGCGGGAGCCGCCAAGGACGACGATTCCCCGGCGAAGACCTCGCTGGAGAAGACCGCGGACGAGCCCGCGGACGCCGCCCCCAACACCAAGCAGGCCGGTGGCAACAAGCAGGGCAACAAGCCCGGCGCCGGTCAGCGCAGCCGAGCCAAGTCGGGACAGCAGCGCAAGGGCCAGCAGCGCCCCAAGCACCCGTCCTCCAAGAAGTAGAAGGAGTCCATCCCGTGACGGAAGGCACCACCACCTCCGCCGCAGCTGAGGCCGGCGACACTCTCACCCGCCTCGAGCAGGAGGGCGAGATCGCGGCGGACTACCTCGAGGGTCTGCTGGACATCGCCGATCTCGACGGCGACATCGACATGGACGTCGAGGCCGACCGGGCCGCTGTCTCGATCATCAGCGACACCGGCAGCCGCGACCTGCAGAAGCTGGTCGGCCGCGACGGCGAGGTCCTGGAGGCGCTCCAGGAACTCACGCGTCTCGCCGTGCACCGCGAGACGGGCGACCGCAGCCGCCTGATGCTGGACATCGCGGGCTACCGCGCCAAGAAGCGCGAGGAGCTCTCCGAGCTGGGCGCCAAGGCCGCGGCCGAGGTGAAGAGCTCCGGCGAGCCGGTCAAGCTCAAGCCGATGACGCCGTTCGAGCGCAAGGTCGTGCATGATGCGGTCAAGGCCGCCGGCCTGCGCAGCGAGTCCGAGGGCGAGGAGCCGCAGCGCTTCGTCGTCGTGCTCCCCGCCTGAGCGGTACAGCGTATTCGCGGCCCCGTCTGTTCGCAGGCGGGGCCGATCTTTGTCAGCCTGATAGTCAGCCACACCAGTGCGGTACGGAAGGACGGTCCCCGTGACGGAGGCAGCGGAGCTCCCCCCGGCGCCTGAAGAGGCGCGCGCGGTATTCGGCGATCGCTTCTCGGACGCGGTCCGGTATGCGGAGCTGCTCGCCGACGCTGGAGTGCAGCGAGGCCTGATCGGTCCTCGGGAAGTGCCCCGGCTGTGGGAGCGGCACCTGCTGAACTGCGCGGTGCTTTCGGAGGTCGTGCCCGAGGGCGTCACGGTCTGCGACGTCGGCTCCGGTGCCGGACTGCCGGGCATCCCGCTCGCCCTCGTCCGCCCGGACCTGAAGATCACGCTCCTCGAACCGCTGCTGCGGCGTACGAACTTCCTCACCGAGGTCGTCGAGCTGCTCGGCCTCGATCACGTGACGGTCGTGCGCGGCCGCGCCGAGGAGGTCCTCGGCAAGCTCCCGCCCGTCCATGTGGTGACCGCGCGCGCCGTCGCACCGCTGGATCGCTTGGCGGCCTGGGGCGTGCCCCTGCTCCGTCCGTACGGAGAGATGCTCCTCCTCAAGGGCGACACCGCCGAGGAAGAGGTCAAGGCGGCAGGAGCCGCCCTGAGCAAGCTCGGCGCGGTGGATACCTCGGTCCTGCACGTGGGCGAGGGCGTGGTCGACCCGCAGTCCACGGTCGTACGGGTCGAGGTCGGCGAGAGCCCCGGCGGCGTCCGCTTCGCGGCGAAGCGGGCCAAGGCCGCTCGCGCGGGCCGTGCCCGTCGGCGCCGCTGATCGCGTCGTACGACAGAACAAGAGGCGCTCCCCACCGAGTGGGGAGCGCCTCTGTCGTTCACCGGAAACCGGTCAGGCGGAGTGGGTGAAGCAGACGTCCGGGCGAGCGGAGATGGAACGGCAGACCTTCTTGATGGTCACGGTGCCACCGTCACCGCTGTACGTGGTCTTGCCCTTGCCCTTCTTGTTCCACAGGGTGAAGAGCCTGTCGCCGTGGCCCTTGCGCGTGTACTTCACATAGACCTCGTTGCCGTCGTCGGCGAGGTCCTTCACGGCGGCAACGCCGTGGTCGCTGTTGGTGCGGTAGCCGTGGCCCCAGATCACCTTGATGTCCTGGTCGGCGAAAGCGGGGGTGGCAATGGTGGTCAGCATGCCCACACCCAGCGCAACTGCTACGAGACGGCCTGCGTTCTTCGACTTCATCTGAACTGTTCCCCTGTGGTCGTTCTCTGAACGGACAGGAGGGTGCGGCGCATTGGCCAAGACTGGCTGTTCCCCCGACCCCCCGGTTTAGCTCGTGGATCTTAGCAGGAGGGAATTTGCCCCTTCATGATCGAAATACAGCTGTTCATGGTGGCTGATCCGGTCATAGAAATGCCTCTAATCGGAGTGTTGCGGACAAAAAGGTCTGGCTATTGGCATCGTGTTTCACGTGAAACGTCGCTCACTGCTGCATGGCATCATCAGTCGCGGCCGCGCTGCGGAACCTCGCGACCGTCGGCCACTCGGTTCCCTCGATAAGGGAACGGAGTTGTCCACAGAGGTGGATTCGTCCACAGAAGACCGGGCCTCGCTGGTTCACGACCCCGAAAGCATGGGAGGCTCTGTTCATTGCGAGCCTGATGTCGAGGAGAGTGAATCCTTGCGGTCCGACGCCAACATCGCGGGACCGATGACCGATCCGGTCCCCGGTCCCCGTACCGAGTCGGCGGGGGAGGATGTTTCACGTGAAACACCGACCCCGATGGACGACACACCCATCGGTCGTGCTGCCCAACTGGCGGTGGAAGCGCTGGGCCGCGCAGGCGAAGGCCTGCCACGCCCCGAGCAGACGCGCGTCATGGTGGTGGCCAACCAGAAGGGTGGAGTGGGCAAGACGACGACGACCGTCAATCTCGCCGCTTCACTCGCTCTGCACGGTGCACGTGTCCTGGTGATCGACCTCGACCCGCAGGGCAACGCCTCCACGGCTCTCGGCATCGACCATCACGCCGAAGTGCCGTCCATCTACGACGTCTTGGTCGAGAGCAAGCCGCTCTCTGAGGTCGTTCAGCCGGTGCCTGATGTCGAGGGTCTCTTCTGCGCCCCCGCCACCATCGATCTCGCCGGTGCGGAGATCGAGCTGGTGTCGCTGGTGGCCCGGGAGAGCCGGCTGCAGCGGGCGATCCAGGCGTACGAGCAGCCGTTGGACTACATCCTCATCGACTGCCCGCCGTCGCTGGGGCTGTTGACGGTCAACGCACTGGTTGCCGGTGCGGAGGTGCTGATCCCCATTCAGTGCGAGTACTACGCACTGGAGGGCCTCGGTCAGCTCCTGCGCAACGTCGATCTGGTGCGGGGCCACCTCAACCCCAATCTGCATGTGTCGACGATCCTGCTCACCATGTACGACGGCAGGACCCGACTCGCCTCCCAGGTGGCGGACGAGGTCCGCAATCACTTCGGTGACGAGGTCCTGCGGACGAGCATCCCGCGGTCGGTACGCATCTCCGAGGCACCGAGCTACGGACAGACGGTGCTCACCTATGACCCGGGGTCGAGCGGCGCCCTTTCCTACTTCGAGGCGGCGCGAGAGATCGCGCTGCGCGGAGTCGGCGTGCGGTACGACGTCCAACACGCCCACGCGGGCGCTCAGAATGACCAGCAGAGCATGACGGAGGGGATGCAGTGAGCGAGCGACGGAGAGGGCTGGGGCGAGGCCTCGGAGCCCTGATCCCTGCAGCCCCGACGGAGAAGCAGGCCCCCCAGACCGTGGGCGGCGCCTCGACCTCTCCCTCGGCGGTGCCGGTGCTGACCGCCGAGCGAGGCGTGGCGGCCGCGAAGGTGGCGGCACTCCCGCAGAGCACCGTTTCACATGAAACGGCGGAGCCGGTGAACGGAACGACGGAGGCGCCAGAGAGCCGGCCCGTGGCCGGTGCGCACTTCGCGGAGCTGCCACTGGACTCCATCAAGCCCAACCCGCGGCAGCCGCGTGAGGTGTTCGACGAGGACGCCCTCGCCGAGCTGGTGACCTCCATCAAGGAGGTCGGCCTTCTCCAGCCGGTCGTCGTACGGCAGTTGGGCCCCGCGCGCTACGAGCTCATCATGGGCGAGCGGCGCTGGCGGGCCTGCCGTGAGGCGGGGCTTGAGCGCATTCCGGCGATCGTGCGGGCCACGGACGACGAGAAGCTCCTCCTGGACGCGCTGCTCGAGAACCTGCACCGCGCCCAGCTGAACCCGCTGGAAGAGGCCGCGGCCTACGACCAGTTGCTCAAGGACTTCAACTGCACGCACGATCAGCTGGCGGACCGGATCGGTCGCTCCCGCCCGCAGGTCTCCAACACGCTGCGACTGCTGAAGCTCTCGCCGGCGGTTCAGCGCAGGGTCGCTGCCGGGGTGCTCTCCGCGGGGCACGCCCGTGCCCTGCTCTCCGTGGAGGACTCGGAAGAGCAGGACAGGCTCGCCCACCGGATCGTGGCCGAAGGGCTCTCGGTGCGCGCCGTCGAGGAGATCGTGACCCTCATGGGTTCGCGGCCGCAGAGCGCCCCGAAGGCCAAGGGGCCGCGTGCCGGTGCCCGGCTTTCGCCGGCGCTCAGCAACCTCGCCACCCGGCTCTCCGACCGCTTCGAGACCCGGGTGAGGGTGGACCTGGGCCAGAAGAAGGGCAAGATCGTCGTCGACTTCGCCTCTCTGGAGGACCTGGAGCGCATCCTCAGCACCCTCGCCCCGGGCGAGGGTCCGGTGCTTCAGAACGGGTCGGCTGAGGACTCCACGGAGGAAGCCTCCTAGGGTCTTCGCAGGGGAGCCCACAGCCCAAGTACCGCGAGAGCGGGCCGTGTCCGGTCTGTACCGGAACACGGCCCGCTCTTTGCTTTCCTACGGTATCGACGCAATCGCATCGTGGATACGATGCGTTGAGGTATGGCGCATCCACCTGACGGCACCTTTGGGGAGGCGGGGGCCATGCGAACGATGAGCCGCACCGGACTGATGACCGCGGGCCTGGGACTGGGAGCGGTCGGCGGCTTCGTCGGCAGTCTGCTCAGGGAACGCAGCGCTCTGACCGCCGCCCGCTGTGCGGCGGGCGAAGGAAGTGAGGAACCGCCTTCATGGGGCGTCGGCTCGTACCGCTCACGCTGGACAACCTCTCGGACCTTCCCAAGCGTTGCCGCGCGTGTGTCTTCTGGGAGCTGGATCCGGTCAGCGGCCAGGCCGCGGTAAAGGCGGGAACGCCGGAGCTGGAGAAGGAGGCGTGGATCTCCGCGGTCCTGCTGGAGTGGGGGTCCTGCGGCCGGGTCGTCTACGTCGACGACGTGCCGGTGGGCTTCGTGCTCTACGCACCACCGGCTTATGTACCGCGCTCCACCGCGTTCCCCACGAGCCCTGTGTCCCCGGACGCCGTTCAGCTGATGACGGCGTGGATCATGCCCGGCTATCAAGGGCAGGGGCTTGGCCGGGTCATCGTGCAGACGGTGGCGAAGGATCTGCTGCGCAGAGGAGTCAAGGCGATCGAGGCCTTCGGGGACGCGCGGTGGGAGAAGCCGGCGTGCCTGCTGCCCGCGGAGCATCTCCTGGCGGTGGGGTTCAAGACGGTCCGCCCGCACCCGGCCTATCCCCGGCTGAGGCTTGAGCTGCGTACGACGCTGTCCTGGAAGGAAGACGTCGAGTTGGCGCTCGACCGACTGCTGGGAGCCGTGCAGAAGGAGCCCGTGCTCCGGCCGCTGTGACTCCAGGCTTGGCGGCCCGAGCCACGGTCCCTGATCCGTGGACCCGTCACCGGGTGGTGAAAGGCGAATGGACCAGCCCCCGGAGGGACTGGTCCATTCGTGTTTCACGTGAAACATCGTCGCCGAACTACTCGGCGATGAAGTCCTCGAGGTCGCGCTCGATTGCGGCCTTCGGCTTGGCGCCGACGATGGTCTTGGCCACCTCGCCACCCTGGTACACGTTCAGCGTCGGGATGGACATGACGCCGTACTTGGCGGCGGTGCCCGGGTTCTCGTCGATGTTGAGCTTGACGATCTCGATCTTGTCGCCGTGCTCGGCCGCGATCGCCTCAAGGGAGGGGGCGATCTGGCGGCACGGACCGCACCAGGCGGCCCAGAAGTCCACCAGCACGGGCTTGTCGTTCTTGAGGACGTCCTCTTCGAAGGAGGCGTCGGTCACGTTCTTCAGGGTGCCGGCCACGGCAGTCTCCTTAACTTGGTGCAGTGGGGAAGATGGGGCGGTCAGACGGTGGCAGCCGCGGTCTCGTTGTCGGCGAGAGCAGCGAGGAAACGCTCGGCGTCGAGAGCGGCGGAGCAGCCGGTGCCGGCTGCCGTGATCGCCTGACGGTAGGTGTGGTCGACGACGTCACCGGCGCCGAAGACACCGGTCAGGTTCGTCCGGGTCGAGGGCGCGTCGACCTTCAGGTAGCCCTCGTCGTCCAGCTCCAGCTGGCCCTTGAAGAGCTCCGTGCGCGGGTCGTGGCCGATCGCGATGAACAGGCCGGTCACCGGAAGCTCGGACGTCTCGCCCGTCTTGAGGTTGCGCAGCGTCAGACCGGAGAGCTTCTGCTCGCCCTTGATCTCGGCGACCTCGCTGTCCCAGATGAACTTGATCTTCGGGTCGGCGAAGGCACGCTCCTGCATCGCCTTGGAGGCGCGCAGGCTGTCACGACGGTGCACGATCGTCACGGACTTGGCGAAGCGCGAGAGGAAGGTGGCCTCCTCCATCGCGGTGTCGCCGCCGCCGATCACGGCGATGTCCTGGTCCTTGAAGAAGAAGCCGTCGCAGGTGGCGCACCAGGAGACGCCGCGTCCGGAGAGGGCGTCCTCGTTCGGCAGGCCGAGCTTGCGGTGCTGGGAGCCGGTCGTGACGATGACGGCCTTCGCACGGTGCACGGTGCCCGCGGTGTCCGTCACGGTCTTGATCTCACCGCTCAGGTCGACGGCGACGACATCGTCGGGCACGAGCTCGGCGCCGAAACGCTCGGCCTGGGCCCGCATGTTGTCCATGAGCTCCGGGCCCATGACGCCGTCCTGGAAGCCGGGGAAGTTCTCCACCTCGGTGGTGTTCATCAGCGCACCGCCTGCGGTGACGGCGCCCTCGAACACCAGCGGCTTCAGCGACGCGCGCGCGGTGTAGAGCGCCGCCGTGTAGCCGGCGGGCCCGGAGCCGATGATGATCACGTTACGGACGTCGGTCACGGCTTGATTCCTCGTCTCTGGGGACTGCTGCGTACTGCTGGCGGGTGTCCGTCTCAGGACTCTCACCCCACCCAACGGATCCTACGGGGCATGCATTCCCCGACGTGTCCGAGCGCACGGAAGCATGTCAGAACGGGAGAGTGCCATGCGCCACAAGGCCCCTGGCCACAGCGCGGTATCCACGTGAACCGGTACCGGGAAACAGCCCCGAGAGAGTCAGCTCTGGGGGTAGGAGTGCTTCGTCAGGACCTTGCCCTTGGCCGGTGAGGGCTTGCCCACACAGGCGGCGTCGACGACGTACGCGTACACCTGGGTGCTGTCCGACGCATCCGGCACCACGACGAGGTAGGCCTTCTTGCCCTCGTAGGTGCCTTCCTCGGCCGCGATCGGTGTGCTGTCACCGATGCCGCGCTGGATGCACACCGGAACGTCGACGGTGGCCGTGCGAATGGACGGTTCCGTCTCGGGGGACACCGGGCTGGACCGTGTGTCGAAGGAGCCGTCCGTCTTGCCAGGGCTCTTCCCGGGGCTCTTGACGGAGGTCCTGGCAAGAAGATCGGCGACCTTGCTCTTGAGCTTCTCGTCGGCGAAGGAACTGGCGGAGTCCTGTCGGCCCGACCCGCCCGAATCGTCGCTGAGGCTGTACACCAGCAGCGAGCCGAGTCCGATGGCCGCTGCCGTGAAGACGGCGCCGAGCACGGTGGTACGCCGACGTGTGCCCCGCAGCCGCTCGCCACGACCCGGCCCAGTGGACGCACGCGGGTGCCCCGCGGGACGGTCCACGGATGCTCCGGATGTCGATGCGGGCGATGTTTCACGTGAAACACGCGCGGCGGCGGGCGACGCAGAGGCGGCCGCGGGCACCGTCACCGGTTCCGCCGAAGCCGATGTCGACGCCGACTCGGAAGCGGCAGCGGAGGCGAAAGGAGCGTCGGGCGAGGTGGAGTCCAGCAGGGCCTCGGCCGCCAGCGCCGCATCGATGCGCCCCGCGACGTCGGCGGGCATACGAGGCGGGCCCGGCAGCGTGCCGAGCATGCCGCGGATCTCCTCCAGGGAGGCGTAGACGTCGGCGCAGAGCTCGCAGCCGTCCAGGTGCCGTCGTACGTCCCCCGTACGCGACGGGGAGAGCAGGCCCTCGGTCAGGTCCGAGATCTCAGCGACTTCGGGGTGCCCGGCCGAGTCGGTCGTGGTTGTCACGCTCGCCCACCTCCGCCCTTCACAGCAGCTGAATCGCTTGGTCCTGTATCCCGTGGCCCTGCTGCCGGTGGGACGGATGTCCCCTGCGTCCGGTTCCTTCCTGAGCCAGGCTTCTTGCTTTCGTCCTCGTCGCCGCCGTCCCCGTTCCGCGTGGGCGCCTCCGTCCGCAGATGAGTGAGGAGCGGCAGCAGTCTGGCTCTGCCGCGCGCACAGCGGCTCTTGACCGTGCCGGTGGGCACGTCGAGGACACGGGCGGCCTCGGCCACCGGATAGCCCTGCATGTCGACCAGGACGAGCGCCGCGCGCTGGTCGTGCGGCAGTGTGCCCAGCGCCTCCAGGAGCTCCCTGTGCAGATCGCCGCGCTCGACGGGCGCGGCCGCCGATTCCTCCGGCTCCAGGAGCTGCTCGAGTCGCTCGGTGTCGTCGATCGGGGAGGTCTTGCGCGAGGCCGCTTTCCGCGCCCGGTCGAGGCAGGCGTTCACGGTGATGCGGTGCAGCCAGGTCGTCACGGCGGACTGTCCCCGGAAGGTGTGCGCGGCACGGTAGGCGGAGACCAGCGCGTCCTGCACCGCGTCAGCGGCCTCCTCGCGGTCTCCCAGGGTGCGCAGCGCCACGGCCCACAGCCGGTCACGATGGCGCCGCACGAGCTCACCGAAGGCGTCCTTGTCACCGGCGACATGGCAGGCGAGGAGGTCCTGGTCGCTCATGTCGCCGTGTGCGGTGCTGTCCACCGTCGAACCCCCTCCCCCCCCGGTGAGCCTTGTCGAACTGGTACCTCAGCTCGTGAACTTCACGTCCGCGATCCCCTGCTTGTAGCCCTCCGAGTAGTAGCCGTCGGTCGCCGACCTCGGCGCCGCCGTCATCCAGAGGAGCACGTACTGCGACTTCACCGGCTTCTTGCCGGCCTTGACCTTCAGGGTCGTACCCGATGTGGTGCCGGTGCCGATCTTCTTCATCGAGTCGATCGGCGTCGAGGGCGACAGCGAATCCACGGCGTAGAGCGTGACCGAGGTGTGGTCACCGCCGTACCGAAGGGCTATCGACGCGGCAGCCACGTCCTGGGCCGAGCCGAGGTCGTAGACGATACCGACACCCGGCTTGTATGGAGCGAGCTCCGGGCCGTCGTTGTACGTCTTCGTGCGCCACAGCGTGGAGTTGTTTCCGTCGTACGTGTCACGGACCTTGTCCGGGGCCTGGGCCCGGCCCTCGACGACGTACTCCTTGGCGTCCTTGACGCTCAGCGTCTTGCCGGGCTTGTGCCCGCCCTTGTCGCCGCCTCCCGAGGTCTGCGAGCTGCCCGGCTCTCCGGAGTTCTCGCGGTCCATCAGGGCGTCCGCCAGCTGCCAGCTGCCCAGTCCGAGGGCCGCGATGAGCAAGGCGGACACGGCCCACTTGAGGGCCTTGCCCGTACGGCTCTGCAGCGGGGGCGGCGGGGTCGGTACGGGCTGTGTGGCGCCCGGGTGGGCGGCGGGACGGCCGTACGTCCCCTGCTGGTACGTGGTGCGCTGGTACTCGGGCGGTGCGGTGAAGGTGGGCTCCGGCGGGCGGATGCGGGGCATCTCGCCGATGGCCTTCACCAGTTCCTCCGGTGTCGTGCACGGAGGTTCCTGGCGGGACGCGGTCGCGCCGTCGTTGACGAGCGCGCGCATGGCGAGCTCGGACAGGCCGCGGTGCACGCCCGCGCGCACCTGGTCGGGGGCGATGAGGCCGACGCCCTTGGGAAGCCCGGAGAGGCCGTACGCGTCGTCCTCGTACGGCCAGCGCTGGGTCAGCGCTGCGTACAGGAGAGCGCCGATCGCCTCGGTGTCGGTGCGCTGCGGGGTGTCGGAGCTGATGCCACGCAGCGCGGCGTTCACCGCGAGACCGCGGATGCGGTACTGCCCGGTGGAGGTGCGCAGCACGGCGCTGGGCGTCAGCCGCAGATGCGCCAGGCCCTCACGGTGTGCGGCGGCCATCGCCTGGGCGGTCTGGCTGACGAGCTGGTACGCGTCGTGCGCCTCCAGCGGGCCCGCCGCGAGGACCGTGGTGAGTTCCGTGGCATCCGGCAGCCACTCGTGGACGACGTAGACGAGGTCGTTCTCCTCGACGGCGTCCAGGACCTGTACGAAGCGCGGGTCACCGAGCAGCGCCGAGGAACGGGCCGCGGCGAGCACCGAACGGGCCCGTGGATGGTCGGCGGGCAGGAGATGCACGCCGACGGCGCGGCGGAGCTTCTCGTCCACCGCACGCCAGCTGCTGAAACCGTCCAGACGGGTGACGCACTCTTCGAGGCGATAGCGTCTGGCGAGCTTGTGACCGCTGTGCAGTTCTGGGGGTGAGGACGCCCCGCGGCTCGTGGGCTTGTCGGTCTCCGCCGCGTCTTCGTCTGCTGCCGTGTCCCGCTCCCGGGTCTGGGCCACCCCGTCGGCCGTGGCCTGGTCCGCCTTGGCGGTCAGCGGCTCGTCGCCGCTGTTGTCTGCCACGTCGACGGCAGCCGTGCTCCGTTCCGCCACCGTCGTTCCTGCCTCCCCATCCGTTGCGCTTCATCAGACGCCAAAGCCAATTGTGCCCACAGTCCGGTGCTATGCACGACACGCGGTGGCCGATGATGGTTGTGCGAACCCCTCGATCTCAGCGACCGAGACGCCCGCGGACCATTCCGACCATCGAGTTGAGCTCCGCGATCCGCATGCGCTTCGCGGCGACGAAGAAGACTCCGAGCAGCACCGCACCACCCGCGAGCAACGCCACGAGCGACCCGAAGACACCCTGTCCGAGTGCCTGCGTGACCGCGTACGCGGCGCCGCCGCTGAGCAGCGCCGCGGGCAGCGCGGCGATCCCGAGACGGGCGTACGTGCGCAGGACGTGGGCGCCGTCCAGATCGCCGCCGAGGCGCTTGCGCAGCCGACGCCAGGCGACACCCACGCCGATGGCGTATGCGAGGCCGTACACGGCTGCCATGCCGGTGACCGCCCAGCGGGTCGGCAGCAGCATGTAGCAGGCGGCGGAGGCGGCGGCGTTCACTGCGGCGACGATGACCGTGTTGTAGAAGGGGGTCCGGGTGTCCTCGTAGGCGTAGAACGCGCGCAGCACGACGTACTGCACGGAGTACGGAATCAGGCCGAGGCCGAAGGCCATCAGCATGAAGCCCATGTTCGTGGCCTGGGCGCTGCCCGAGGAGCCGAAGATCAGGGTGCACATCGGGATGCCGAGCGCGACGAATCCGAAGGCGATCGGGACGATCGCGACGGCCGTCGTGCGCAGGCCCTGCGAGATGTCGTCGCGTACCGAACCGGTGTCCCCGTCGTGTGCGGACCGGGAGAGCCTGGGCAGCAGGGCCGCCATCAGGGAGACCGTGATGATGGCCTGCGGGAGGCCCCAGATGAGCTGGGCGTTCGCGTACGCGGCGAAGCCGATGCCGCTGGTCGACGGCAGATCGGTGGTGGCCGCGGTGGCCAGCTGGGTGACGACGATCGCGCCTGCCTGGTTGGCCAGGACGAAGAGGATGGTCCACTTGGCGAGCTTGGCGGCCTTGCCCAGGCCGTGGCCCTTCCAGTCGAAGCGGGGACGCAGCCTGAACCCGGTCTCGCGGAGGTAGGGGATCATCGCCAGGGCCTGGACGACCAGGCCGAGCAGGACGCCGAAGCCGAGGAGGCGCTCGGCCTGCGGCGGGATGCTGTTCACGGTCATGCCGGACGACGCCGACGTCCCGTACACCCAGATGAACATGCCGAGCGTGAAGATGATGACGATGTTGTTGAGGACCGGCGTCCACATCATCGCGCCGAACTTGCCGCGCGAGTTGAGGATCTGCCCCATCACCACGTGGACGCCCATGAAGAAGATCGAGGGCAGGAAGTAGCGGAGCAGGGTGATGCCGACCTCGGTGGCCGCCGGGTCGTTCGCGACCGGCACGGACATCACCCGAACCAGTTGCGGAGCAAGCACGATGCCCAGCACGGTGAGTGCGCCGAGCGCCACCATGACGAGCGTGAGGAGCCGGTTGGCGTAGGCCTCGCCGCCGTCCTCGTCCTCCTTCATGGAGCGCACCAGCTGCGGCACGAACACGGAGTTGAGGCCGCCGCCGACGGTGAGGATGTAGATCATCGTCGGGATCTGGTAGACGACCTGGAAGGTGTCACCGAGCAGGCCGACGCCGAGCGCCGAGACGATCAGGGCGGAGCGGATGAAGCCGGTGAGCCGCGAGACGAGCGTGCCGGCCGCCATGACGGCGCTCGACTTCAGCAGGCTCGACGCGCGGCCGCCCGACTTGGCGGGCGGTGCGGGCGCGGGAGCCGGGGCGGGGGCAGCCGCCGGAGCCGGGACGACCGGCTGCTCGGCGGGCGGGTAGCCGCCGTTGACGGGGGGCTGCTGGTAGCCGTTGCCCTGGGGGTAGCCGTCGCCTTGCGGGTAGCCGTTGCCGCCCTGCTGGTAGCCGTTGCTCTGGGCGTAGCCGCCTTGCTGGTACCCGTTCTGCTGGTACTCGTCCTGCTGATAGGCGGCCTGCTGGTAGCCCTCCTGCTGGTAGGGGGCCTGCTGGCTCCGGTAGCCGCCGGGCTGCTGGTCCCGGAAGAGGTGGGCGAAGGCGTCCGGCTCGTGGTGCTCCTCGCCGGCCTGGGTGACCAGGTCGTCGACGCCCACGAACTGGGTCGTCCTCGCGTCGTCGCCGTACGGGAGGTGGCGGGTCGGGCCCTCCGGCTCCGGGGCCGGGGTCTGGGCCCATACGCGCGGGTCCGGGGCGTGCTGCGAGGTGGGCGGCTGGGCGTACAGGGGCTGCTGTTGCTGGTACGTGCCGGGGGGCGGCGGGGGGTGTGCCGCGCGGTCGTACAGCGCCTCGTTCACCGGGTCCTGGGCGGAGAGGTCCTGCGCCCGGTAGGGATCCTGGTCGTAGGCGTCCTGGAGGTACATGTCCGGCGCGGGCTGCGGTGGCACCTGTCCGTGCTCGGGAGAGCCGGGAGGCGGGCCTCCGGGCGAGGCGGAGCCGCCCGCGCCCTGGCCACGGTCACCGTCGTACGGCGCGTTCATGGTTACCCCACCTCATCGTCCCCGGGCCCACCGGCCACGACATCGCTCAACGGTCCACTCTCTCACCCGTTTCCGACGGGTCGGTGCTTTCCGGAGCGGTGTCCGGCGTCGGGTCACTCGGCTGCTCGGGGTCGTCTTCCCCGGACCCGGTGCCGGATTCGCCCTCAGGACCTTCGTCGGGGCCCTCCAGGGCGCGTTTCCGGGCCGCACGCTTGCGCTGGGTGTACATGCGGAACCCGGCGAGCACGAGCAGCAGGATGCCGCCTGCGATGACGAGCATCACCGTGAGGGTGATCTCGGTGACGTTGACTTCGAAGCGGACGGGGTTGCCGTACGGCTCGCCGTCCTCGGTGTAGAGCTGGGCGTAGACCGGAACCGGGCCGTTGGCGTTGGCGGTGGTCGTGAACTTGACCGACTGGGAGTGTCCTCCCGCGATCTTGATCGGGTGCTCTTCGTACGGCCCGTCGCCGATCTTCAGGCGGGTGGGGTTCATGGAGGTCAGGCGCAGCACCAGGTGGTCGACGCCCTGCACCAGGTTGTTCTGCACCGACACCGGGATGGTGGCGCTGCGCCCGGAGAGCTTCGCGTCGGACTTCTGGATCAGCGACACCTGCTCGGTGAGCGTGGTCAGGTACTCCGTGACGCCGTCGCGGTAGCTCGTCGCCGCGGCCGCGCGGCCGCGCCAGGAGGTCGCCATCTCACGGTCCATGGCCCGCCCGAACGGCGTGACCACCCGGTCCTTCTCGGTGAGGATCACCTGGAAGCTCTTGAGCATCTCCTGGGTGTTCTGGATGTCCTCGAAGGCCGACTGCGGCAGCTCCTGCTTACGCAGCGCCGACGGGTACGCACCGGCCGACGGCACCTGCGTCGTGGCGTTCGGGTCCGGCTTCGCCTTCGCCGCCGCGGCCAGGTCCTGGGGCTGGGACCAGCGGCCCTCCCCGAGCGCCGTCAGGGCCTTCGCCATGGACTGGGCCTGGCTGACGGACGGCATGCGCTGGGGCGCGACGACGATGCTGCGCTGCTTCTCCGGGTCCTGCAGCGTGATCATCAGGCTCTGGGCGAGGAATTCCTGCACGGCGAGCGTGGAGTTCTCGGCCTCCGTCATGTCGCCCTGGAAGGCGGTCGAGAGCCGCGCGTCGGCCACCACGGCCGTCGTGCCGCCCCCGATGGGACGGGCGGCGTTGGGCGTGTACAGCAGGTTTCCGCCCTCGCGGAGGCTGTCGCTGCGGGCGATCACGCTGTGTGCGCCCGCCGAGGTGGCGACATCGACGATGGACGGGTCGATCGCGCCGTCCGCGGGCCAGGTGAAGTCGGTGCTCGGCTTCACCTGAAGGATGGCCTTCACCGCGTCGGCGCCCACCTCGGTGGCTTCCTTGAGGTGGCCGAGCGAGCCGGTGACGGCCTTGCCGGTGTGGGCGAGGGAGGCGAGGTCGGGGTCGGCGAAGGGCAGGGCGACGACCTTCTTGCCCTTGACGGCGTCTCCGAGGTCGTTGAGCCACTGGTTGGCGGCCGCCTGGTGCTTCCCCGCGACGGTGGACTTACCGTCCTTGGTCTGGATCCGGTAGCTCTTCGTCATGGCTTCGACGGAGGCCAGCAGGTCCGGGTCGATGACCCAGGTGACGTCGAGTTCGCGGCCCAGCGACAGCAGCTGCTCCAGGCGTCCGCCGGGGGCGATCTCCTGGGCCAGGCTGTCGTCCTTGAAGACGGGTGTCTGCTGCTCGTCGGAGCCCGTCTCCGCGGTGAGGTGGGTCCTGGAGATGAGCGGCCACAGGTAGGTCGTCTTCGTCTTCGTGTCGGTGGCGTCGGGCTGCCACGGCAGGAAGGTGCGCTCGATGCCGAGCACCTGCGGGTACGGCTGTGCGGCGGTCTGGCCGGTGAGCGAGACGCCCAGCTGGTAGACGCCGTCGACGCCGAGGTTCAGCGCCTTGACCGGCACGGAGATGCTGAAGTCCTGCGGGACGCCGGGCGCCAGCTTGGAGAACTTCTCGATGTACTTGCCGCCGATCTCGGAGCCGTCGGCTCCCGGCACGAAGCCCGTGCGCTTGGCGGCGCTGTCGATCTGGCTCCGGCCGGTGAGGGCCGTTCCCACGCGCAGCCCGACCTGGGCCGTGGTCACCGCCTGCTTGCCGTTGTTGGTGACCGTGCCGGAGACGGTGAGAGTGTCGTCCTCACCCGGAGCGGTGGGCGTGAGCTTGTCGAGCGAGACGTCGACGGTGCTGGAGCCGGTGGCGTCGGCCTTCGCTCTCGGTGCGTCGGCGTGTGCGGCGGGGCCTGCCGGTACCTGCAGCAGTCCGGCCAGCAAAGGGGCACCCACCAGCAGTGCTGCGGTGCGCCGCAGCCACCGGCGGGCAGGTGAGGGGCTCGTCCCCGGGATGTCTGCCGCCTCGGCCACGCGTTCGCCCGTCCCTCGTCGTCGTCGGCTTCATCGATGGTTCTCGGTTCCTGCGTCCACGCATGGTAACGATGCGCGCTGTGGCGAAGTGCCGCGGACTGCTCCACATGATCGGAAGACCTGGCCGGGGCGGGCCTGACGGGCCTCTCCGGGCCTCGCGGGAATCGAGTCGGCCTCGGGCGTCCGGGGCACGTACCCTTTTCTGTTGTGCCGAACGCCAATGAAGACAATCCCAGCGCACTGAGTCAGGTGCAGCGCCGCGCGGTCAGCGAACTGCTGCGTGTGTCCCCTGTCGCGGACGATCTCGCCCGCCGTTTCCAGGAGGCGGGTTTCTCCCTCGCCCTGGTCGGCGGCTCGGTCAGGGACGCCCTGCTGGGCCGGCTCGGCAATGACCTGGACTTCACGACCGACGCCCGCCCCGAGGACGTGCTGAAGATCGTGCGGCCGTGGGCCGACGCGGTGTGGGAGGTCGGGATCGCCTTCGGGACGGTCGGCTGCCAGAAGGACGCCCGCGTAGGGGACGTGGAGCAGAGCTTCCAGGTCGAGGTCACGACCTACCGTTCGGAGGCGTACGACAGGACCTCGCGCAAGCCCGAGGTGTCCTACGGCGACTCCATCGAGGAAGACCTCGTACGGCGTGACTTCACCGTGAACGCGATGGCCGTGGCGCTGCCCGAGAAGGAGTTCATCGACCCGCACGGCGGCCTCGAGGACCTTTCCGAGCGTGTCCTGCGCACCCCCGGGACGCCCGAGGAGTCCTTCTCGGACGACCCGCTCCGGATGATGCGGGCCGCGCGCTTCGCCGCGCAGCTGGACTTCGAGGTGGCGCCGGAGGTCGTCGCGGCCATGAAGGCGATGGCCGAGCGCATCGACATCGTCTCCGCTGAGCGGGTGCGGGACGAGCTGAACAAGCTGATCCTCTCCGCGCACCCGCGCAAGGGCCTCGCCCTCCTCGTCGACACCGGTCTCGCCGACCGCGTGCTGCCCGAGCTTCCCGCGCTGCGTCTGGAGCGGGACGAGCACCACCGGCACAAGGACGTCTACGACCACTCGCTGATCGTCCTCGAGCAGGCGATGGCGCTGGAGACGGACGGCCCCGACCTGACGCTGCGGCTCGCTGCGCTGCTGCACGACATCGGCAAGCCGAGGACGCGGCGCTTCGAGGGCGACGGCCGGGTCTCGTTCCACCACCACGAGGTGGTCGGCGCCAAGATGGTCAAGAAGCGCATGACGGCGCTCAAGTACTCCAACGAGCTCGTGAAGGACGTCTCCCGCCTGGTCGAGCTGCACCTGCGCTTCCACGGCTACGGCACGGGAGAGTGGACGGACTCGGC
Organism: Streptomyces sp. NPDC059002; assembly: GCF_042740435.1. Taxonomy (NCBI): domain Bacteria; kingdom Bacillati; phylum Actinomycetota; class Actinomycetes; order Kitasatosporales; family Streptomycetaceae; genus Streptomyces; species Streptomyces sp. NPDC059002. The sequence goes on from NZ_JBHYJI010000061.1 coordinate 47,876, forward strand.
GGTGCGTCGCTATGTACGCGACGCGGGGCCGCTCCTGAGCCGGCTGCACAAGCTGACCCGTTCCGACTGCACGACGCGCAACAAGCGCAAGGCCAGTGCCCTGTCGCGTGCGTACGACGGTCTGGAGGAGCGCATCGCCCGCCTCCAGGAGCAGGAGGAGCTGGACTCGATCCGCCCCGACCTCGACGGCAACGACATCATGGAGGTCCTGGGCGTGGGCCCCGGCCCTGTGATCGGCAAGGCCTACAAGTTCCTGCTGGAACTGCGCCTTGAGAACGGTCCGATGGAGCGGGACGCGGCGGTGGCGGCGCTCAAGGAGTGGTGGGCCGAGCAGAGCTGAGACGGGGCGGTTGGCTTGTTCCACGGTGTTTCACGTGAAACAAGCCACCGCCCCGGGATACGCCGAGGGGCGCTGTTTCACGTGAAACCGTGAAACAGCGCCCCTCGGTTGTCCCCTACTTGGTCTTCTTCAGGCAGAGCACGACGTCGTGGCCCTTGCCCTGCTGGTAGTAGGCGATCTCGGAGGTCTTGACGGCCTCGCACTTGTTGCTGTCGCTGGTGTTGTCGAACTTCTCGACGACCTCGAACTCGGAGTCGCTCGAGGAGCAGTCGACCTCCTTGAGGTCGGGCGATGTCTGCGTGCCGTCGTTGTGCATGCAGCTGCCGACCGAGGTCGTCTCGGCGTCGCTCTTGCCGAGCTGCCACTTGCCGACGCCTATGAGGATCGCGATCAGGACAAGGCCACCGATGCGCAGGAGCATCTTCTTGCCGCGGCGGGGAGCGGCCGGCGGGGGAACGGGACCACCCTGGTGCGGCGGGTAGGGCGCGCCCTGCTGGGGCGGGTACGGAGCGCCCTGCTGCGGCGGGTACGGGGCAGGAGCCTGCTGGCCGTACGGAGCGACGCCCTGGGGCTGGCCGTAGGGGTTCTGACCCTGGGGCGGGTACGGGTTCTGGCCCTGGGGCGGCGGAGTGGTCACTTTGGGGGTCCCCCTCGAACGAGAGCGCGATGGCGCGAATACGACGCCCGTAAGTTATCGGGGTGCGGTGTCATCTCTGAAGTCCGGAGGCGCTCTGTGGCACTGATGTGACACTTACTGCAAGCTAAATCGGGCCATAGCCCCAGCAATTGCCGCGTAGAGCACGGCCACCCCGACGACCAGCGGAACCGATCGCCCGTCAGGCGGCAGCATCAGGGCGGCCACTGCCGCTGCGCCGACGAAGGCGACGTTGAACAGCACGTCGTAGACCGAGAAGATCCGCCCGCGGAAGCCGTCGTCCACCGAGGACTGCACCACCGTGTCCGTGGCGATCTTGGCGCCCTGTGTCGTCAGGCCGAGGAAGAAGGCGGCGATGAGCAGGGGGACGGGGGCGAAGGGAAGGCCGAGCGCCGGTTCGAGGATCGCCGCCGTGGCCGCGCAGGCGACGATCCAGCCACTCGCTCCCAGTCGCCCCACCGCCCAGGGCGTCACTATGGCGGCCACGAAGAAGCCCGCTCCGGAGATGCCCACCGCGAGCCCGAGCAGCGCGAGCCCGTCGGATTCCGAGGATGTCCAGGCGTACCGGCACAGCATCAGGGCCATGACGGTCAGGGCGCCGTAGCAGAACCGCATCACCGTCATCGCGGCCAACGCGCGGGCGGCCGCTGGGCGTTGTGCCAGGTGGCGCGCCCCGGCCCGCAGCCCGCGGGCGGTCCCGGCAAGCGCGGCCCCGAGCCGTGGCTGCACCAGTTCCGGGTCGGGGCCGAGGAGTTCACGGGCCATGCGGAGCGAGGCGAGTGAGGCGCAGAGGTACAGGACGGCGCCGAGGAGGACCACCGCCGCGTCCGAGTCCGGGCCCACCAGGCGTACGACGAAGGCGAGTCCGCCGCCCACCGTCGCGGCGAGCGTGCCCGCGGTCGGGGAGAGGGAGTTGGCGATGACCAGGCGGTCGCCGTCCACCACTCGTGGCAGCGCGGCCGAGAGTCCGGCGAGGACGAAACGGTTGACGGCCGTGACGCACAGCGCGGAGGCGTAGAAGAGCCAGTCCGGCACGCCGCTCAGGATCAACACGGCGGTCAGCGATGCCAGTGCGGCCCGCAGCAGATTGCCGTACAGGAAAACCTGCCGACGCTGCCAGCGGTCGAGGAGGACGCCTGCGAACGGGCCGATCAGTGAGTAGGGAAGAAGCAGCACCGCCATCGCGGAGGCGATTGCTCCGGGGGAGGTCTGCTTCTCCGGGGAGAAGACGACGTACGTGGCGAGCGCGACCTGGTAGACGCCGTCCGCGCCCTGGGAGATCAGCCGTACGGCGAGCAGCCGCCGGAAATCCCGCAGGCGCAGCAGTATCCGCAGGTCACCGACGACAGCCATAGGGCACAGCCTCACATACGAGGAGGGTCCCCGGGCGGAATGCCCGGGGACCCTCACCACGCGTGCGGCAGCAGAGCGTCAGCCCTCCTGGGGGAGCTTCAGCGCTCGACCTCGCCCCTGATGAACTTCTCGACGTTCTCGATGGCCTCGTCGTCGAAGTACTGCACCGGCGGGGACTTCATGAAGTACGAGGACGCGGAGAGGATCGGGCCACCGATGCCCCGGTCCTTGGCGATCTTCGCGGCGCGCAGGGCGTCGATGATGACACCGGCGGAGTTCGGGGAGTCCCAGACCTCGAGCTTGTACTCCAGGTTCAGCGGGACGTCACCGAAGGCGCGGCCCTCGAGGCGGACGTACGCCCACTTGCGGTCGTCGAGCCACGCGACGTAGTCCGACGGGCCGATGTGGACGTTGTTCTCGCCCAGCTCGCGGTCGCGGATCTGCGAGGTGACGGCCTGCGTCTTCGAGATCTTCTTGGACTCGAGGCGCTCGCGCTCCAACATGTTCTTGAAGTCCATGTTGCCGCCGACGTTGAGCTGCATCGTGCGCTCGAGACGGACACCGCGGTCCTCGAACAGCTTCGCCATCACACGGTGCGTGATGGTGGCGCCGACCTGGGACTTGATGTCGTCGCCGACGATCGGGACGCCCGCCTCGGTGAACTTGTCGGCCCACTCCTTGGTGCCGGCGATGAAGACCGGGAGGGCGTTGACGAAGGCGACCTTGGCGTCGATGGCGCACTGCGCGTAGAACTTCGCGGCGGCCTCGGAACCGACCGGCAGGTAGCAGACGAGAACGTCGACCTGCTTGTCCTTGAGGACCTGGACGACGTCCACGGGGGCCTCGGTGGACTCCTCGATGGTCTGGCGGTAGTACTTGCCCAGGCCGTCGTGGGTGTGGCCACGCTGGACCTGCACGCCGGTGTTCGGCACGTCGCAGATCTTGATGGTGTTGTTCTCGCTGGCACCGATGGCGTCCGAGAGGTCGAGGCCGACCTTCTTCGCGTCGACGTCGAACGCGGCGACGAACTCGACGTCACCGACGTGGTAGTCGCCGAACTGGACGTGCATCAGGCCCGGGACCTTGGTGTCCGGGTCGGCGTCCTTGTAGTACTCGACGCCCTGGACCAGCGAGGCGGCGCAGTTGCCCACGCCGACAATGGCTACGCGAACCGAACCCATTCCGGTTGCTCCCTGTGTGATCTCGGTATTCCGGATAAGAAGACCCTGCGGAACGCGGGGTCTCACTTGGCGGGGTCATCGGACGGATCCGGCGGCGGGTTGCTCTCCCGCCGCCGGGGCAGGCCCGCCGACTCCCCGGATGTGCTGTCCTGCTGAGCGGAGCTCTGGGGGGTGGACCGTTGCTGGTCCCGCCCCGCCCGCTCGCTCTCGATGAGCTCGTTCAGCCAGCGCACTTCGCGCTCCACGGACTCCATTCCGTGTCGCTGCAGCTCAAGCGTGTAGTCGTCCAGGCGCTCCCGGGTACGGGCCAGGGAGGCGCGCATCTTTTCCAGACGCTCTTCGAGACGGCTGCGTCGGCCCTCGAGCACCCGCATGCGTACGTCCCGCGAGGTCTGCCCGAAGAAGGCGAAGCGGGCGGCGAAGTGCTCGTCCTCGTACGCGTCGGGGCCGGTCTGCGAGAGCAGCTCCTCGAAGTGCTCCTTACCTTCCGCCGTCAACCGATAGACGATCTTGGCGCGACGCCCTGAGAGTGGAGCCGCAAGGGCGTCTTCGGGTGCGCTGCCCGGTTCCTCGATCAACCAGCCGTTGGCGACCAGCGTCTTGAGGCAGGGGTAGAGGGTCCCGTAGCTGAAGGCGCGGAACACCCCCAGCGACGTATTGAGTCGTTTCCGCAGCTCGTAGCCGTGCATCGGGGACTCGCGGAGCAGACCGAGCACGGCGAACTCGAGGATGCCGGAGCGCCTGCTCATCGTCGCCTCCCGTCTGCCACGGTCCTTCAGTACGGCCCTTATGCCGAGCTGATGTATCGACTCGATACATCGAGACGATAGAACGGCGATCCGGATGAGACAAGAGGGGGCACGGTGAACGGCATCACATCACCGATTCGTAGGAAGTAACTTGCCTGATTTGGGGTGAACTTCGGCCCTACGAGGGTTTTGACGGTGCGTAGTCTGTGCGCCATGCAGACCACCGGGAACCAAGTGATGCCAGGGGGCGTCGTTGTCCCCGGTGCAGTGCGGGTGGGTGCCGGAACGGGCGCATCCGCATTTCGGGGGGACCGGAAACCAGCCGCCGTTTCCAGGCGTGGACAGCTGCGCCTGCCCGAGGAGTAATCGTTCGATGAGCGAGCACCGTCGCAAACCGCCGCAGCCGCAGGGCGGCGGACGCGCCGCGGCCAGGCGTGGCGCCCCAGGAGCGCCGTCGGGCCGCCGCGCGGCACCGCGGGGCGCCACTGGATCGCCCTCTTCCTCGTACGGGTCGTATGGATCCGAGGCCCCGGATGACGGGGACCGTCCTTACGGTGGCCGAGCCGAGGCACGTCGCGCTGCCCAGCGCAGCGGCTCGGTCGGCGCGGGAGGCGGCCGCCGCAGAGCACCGGACGGTGCCGGTGGCGGGCGTTCGGGCGGCGGTGGCCGTCGTGGTGGCGGTGGTCCCGGTGGTCCGGGCGGTCCCGGGCGCGGCAGGGGCCGTGGTGCCGAGCCGCCCCGCAAGAAGCGGTTCATCGACTACCCGCGCGCGGGTCGGCACGGTGCGCGTCGCTGGATCCCGTCGTGGCGTCTGGTCAGCGGCCTGTTCATCGGCTTCCTCGGCAGCGTGATGGCGGTCGCCGGCATCTCGTACGCCCTGGTGGAGGTGCCCGAGGTCGACCAGACGGCCAAGGCCCAGAACAACGTCTACTACTGGGCCGACGGCAAGCAGATGGTCGCGACCGGCGGTGAGCGCAACCGCCAGATCATCGACTACGACGACATCCCCAAGGAGATGCGCTTCGCCGTCATGTCGGCGGAGAACAAGACGTTCGAGAAGGACAAGGGCGTCGACCCGATGGGCATCACCCGCGCCCTGGTCAACATGGCCAAGGGCGGTCAGACCCAGGGTGGCTCGACGATCACTCAGCAGTACGTGAAGAACGCGCGCCTCGGTGACCAGTCGCAGACGTTCAGCCGTAAGTTCAAAGAGCTCTTCATCTCCATAAAGGTCGGCCGGACGGTCTCCAAGGAAGACATCATGGCCGGGTACCTCAACACCGCCTATTACGGGCGTGGGGCCTACGGCATCCAGGCGGCGGCGCGGGCGTACTTCGACAAGGAAGCCAGCGAGATGGACCCGAGCGAGTGTGCTCTCCTCGCGACGGTGCTCAAGGGAGCGACGTACTACGACCCCGCCGGCTACCCCGAGATCGACCCCGCGGCCAGCAAGGAAGACAACACCGCGCGAGCCAAGAAGCGGTGGGCGTGGATCCTCGACGAGGAGGTCAAGGACGGCCGCCTGACCGCCGCGGAGCGGGGCAAGTACACGAAGTTCCCCAAGCTGCAGAACCCGCGGTCGAACACCCAGCTGGCCGGCCAGACCGGTTACCTCGTGGACCTGGCCAAGGCGTACGTCATCAGGAACACCAACATCACCGCCGAGCAGCTTCAGCAGGGCGGCTACGAGATCCACACGACCTTCGACAGGAAGAAGGTCAAGGAGCTCGAGGACGCGGTGAAGGACGTCCAGAAGGCGAAGATCAAGCCGAAGCTTCGTCCGAAGAAGGACACGCACGTCCAGTTCGGCGGCGCCTCCGTGGACCCGAAGACCGGCGCGATCAAGGCCATCTACGGCGGTGAGGACGCGACGAAGCACTTCACCAACAACGCCGACCAGACCGGTGCCCAGGTCGGTTCGACGTACAAGCCGTTCGTGCTCGCCGCCGCCTTCAAGTACGGCGTGCGTGACCCGAAGGGCGTGGAGATCCAGAGCGAGGCCGAGCGCACCATCGTCAACCCGAAGAGCCTGTACAGCGGCAAGAACAAGCTCAAGATCCAGAAGTACAACGGTGACGTCTGGACCGACCGGGAGGGCAAGGAGTGGCTCCAGACCAATGACGGAGACGCCTCGTACAACGCCCCGACCTATCAGATCGACCTGCGCGAGGCGATGAGGGAGTCGGTCAACTCGGCCTATGTGCAGCTCGGCATGGACGTCGGCCTGGACAAGGTGAAGGAGGCGGCCATGGACGCGGGACTCAAGGACGACAGCTCCATGGCCAGCGCCAACTACCCGTCCTTCTCGCTCGGCACCTCGTCGCCGAGCGCGATCCGGATGGCCGGGGCGTACTCCACCTTCGCGGCGAGCGGCAAGCAGAACGAGCCGTTCTCGGTCAAGGAGGTCGAGCACGAGGGCGACACGGTCTACCGGCACGAGAAGCAGACCAAGCAGGCCTTCGACCCGGAGGTCGCCGACAACGTCACCGACGTGCTGAGGACCGTCGTGGACAAGGGCACCGGCACCTCGGCCAAGCTGCCGGGCCGCCAGGTCGCGGGCAAGACCGGTACGACCGACGGCAACAAGTCCGCCTGGTTCGTCGGATACACCCCGCAGCTGTCGACGGCGGTCAGCATGTACCGCCTCGACGACGACGAGAACAACAAGAAGCGCCAGTTCCTGGAGATGTTCGGCACGGGTGGCGAGGAGAAGATCCACGGCGCCTCGTTCCCCGCGCAGATCTGGCAGGACTACATGACGCAGGCGCTCAAGGACGAGCCCGTCGAGAACTTCAACGTGCCCGGCCCGATCGGCAAGGTCGTCGGCGAGACCCCGCCCCCGCCGCCCAGCCCGACGGCGACCGAGGAGCCGGAGGAGACCACGTCACCGACACCCTCGGAGTCCGAGTCCTCGAAGCCTCCGACGGAATCGCCCGATCCCGGTGAGTCCTGCGACCCGTTCGACTGGGACTGCAACCACGACGGCGGTACGGAGAACGGCGGTGCCGATGGAGGCGCCGACGGCGGGCCAGGTGGTGAGTCACCACCTGCCACGGAGGATCCGACCGGTGGCGGAGGCAACAACGGCAACGGCAATGGCGGCGGGACGATCTTCGGAGGCCCGACAGGCTGAGCCGGGGACCGTCGCCGGGTGACCCGGCGGACCCCCGGGATCTCCCCCGCGGGTGTTTCACGTGAAACGAGGGCCGCCGCACCGACCGGTGCGGCGGCCCTCTCCGTGTTCTCAGTCGCGTACGGCAGGATGGCCGCATGCCTAGTGCGGACCCCAGCGCAGAGACACCGCGCACGAGCGTGTACGAGCCCGTGAGCACGCCGGAGCCGGAGCCGGTACGGCCCACGAAGGAGGACGAGGTCGCCGAGGCCGGCAGCGAGCTGATCGGTGGGCCCATCGGGCGCAGAGTGCTGTACGCGGCGACATGGTGGACCCCCGTACGCGTCATCGCGCTCGTCGCGATCGGGATGTTCGCACTCGGTATGGTCCAGAAGATGCCGTGCTACAACGGCGCGTGGTTCTTCGGGGCGAGCTCGCAGTACACGCACGCGTGCTACTCCGACATCCCGCATCTGTACCAGGGGCGTGGCTTCTCCGATGGCCTCGTGCCGTACTTCGACAAGCTGCCCGGCGACATGGAGTATCTCGAATACCCGGTCCTGACCGGCGTGTTCATGGAGGTGGCCTCCTGGGTGACGCCCGGCAGCGGCTCCATCCAGCACCAGGAGAAGATCTACTGGATGGTCAACGCCGGGATGCTCATGGCGTGCACGGCGGCCATCGCCGTCTGTGTCGCGCGCACGCACCGGCGCCGCCCCTGGGACGCCCTGCTCGTCGCCCTGGCCCCGGCCTTCGCGCTGACGGCCACCATCAACTGGGATCTGTTCGCCGTCGCCCTCACCGCCGCCGCAATGCTGATGTGGTCACGCGCGCGTGTACTCGCCTTCGGCGTGCTCCTGGGGCTCGCGACGGCCGCCAAGCTCTATCCCGTCCTGCTGCTCGGCCCGCTGCTGATCCTGTGCTGGCGTGCGGGCCGCTGGCGGGAGTTCGGGACCGCGCTGCTCGGCACGGCGGGTGCCTGGCTGGTCGTGAACCTTCCGGTGATGCTGCTCGCGAGCGACGGCTGGTCGAAGTTCTACACATTCAGCCAGGAGCGCGGCGTCGACTTCGGCTCCTTCTGGCTGATCCTCTCCCAGCGCATGGATTCGCCGCTGACCACCGACACGGTCAACACCCTGGCGGCGGCGCTGATGCTGCTCGCCTGCCTGGGCATAGGAGCACTCGGCCTGACCGCGCCGCGCCGCCCACGCTTCGCGCAGCTCGCCTTCCTGGTGGTCGCCGCCTTCATCCTCACCAACAAGGTCTACTCGCCGCAGTACGTCCTGTGGCTCATTCCGCTCGCCGCGCTCGCCCGGCCGCGCTGGCGCGACTTCTTGATCTGGCAGGCGTGCGAGGTCGCCTACTTCCTCGGGATCTGGCTGTACCTGGCGTACACGACGAGCGGCGACGCCCATAAGGGGCTGCCGACCGAGGGCTACCAACTGGCCATCGTCGTGCACCTGTTGGGCACCCTGTACCTGTGCGCCGTGGTCGTACGGGACATCCTCATGCCGGAGCGGGACGTGGTGCGGCGGTCGGGGGACGACGATCCTTCGGGCGGTGTTCTGGACGGCGCGGAGGACCGCTTCGTCCTGGGGCCCGCGGCATACGAGGCGCGGCCCATGGCGCGCGCCACCGAGGCGCCCCCGGTGCAGTGGGGATCGGCGACCGACCTGTCGCGCTGAACCGCTCCCCCGGCCTCCGGGGGCTGTTCGCCGAGAGCGAACAAGGGCTGTGGGGAGCGGCCAGGAGTGTGCATGGAGAAGGGCGGGGGCGGGGGCGCGCGGGGGGGGGGGGGGGGGGGGGGCGGGCCGCGCGGGGGGGCCGGGCCGGGTGGCACGGGCAAGCGGGCCGCAGGCC
>NZ_JBHYJI010000062.1:0-56823 GCF_042740435.1 Streptomyces sp. NPDC059002
TCTTGTTGCCCTCGCCGTCGCCGTACGTCATGCAGAAGCAGCTGTCGTCCCAGAAGGCGTTGACGTAGCTGTCGCCGTAGTGGACGCGCGAGGTGGCACCCTTGCCGTCGCCCTTGATGCCCTCACGGCCGTGCACGTTCTTGTAGTAGTCCCAGGTGACCTGGGCGCCGTAGGCGGCGTCGACACCGGCGGTCTGGGCGTCGTCCGGCTTGCCGTTGCCCCACGTGTCGTCGTCGTCCGTGAAGATCTTGCCCTCGCCCTGGCCGTTCTCCAGGTTGTACGTGGAGTGGCCGCCGCGGCTGTCGTCGGTCAGCTCGAAGCCGCCCGAACCCTTCTTGGTGCCGATCTCGACCTTGCCGCTGTACTGGCTGTTGCCGGTGGCGTTCTCGATCTCCTGCTGCTGGAAGAGCTTCTTGCCGGTGGCGGCGTCCGTGACGACGCGCAGGCGGCTCGGCGTGCCGTCCTTCTGCATGCCGGTGACGACGGTCTCGTACGCGAGGACGGGCTTGCCCTCGGCGGCCCAGATCACCTTGCGGGGCGACTGCGCGTCGGCCTTGGTGGTCTTGGCCTTGGCGGCGGTCGACTCGGCGGACTTGGCGACCGACGACTTGCCGACCTTCGCGTCGGTGGAGGCCACCTTGACGCTCGCCTCGGTCGCCTTGGTGACGCCCTTCAGCTTGCCGTTCTTGGCGGTGTGCACGACGAGGTCGCCGCCGAGGACGGGCAGGCCGTCGTAGGTGCGCTCGTAGCGGGTGTGCACGGTGCCGTCACGGTCCTTGACGACGTCGCGGACGACGAGCTTCTCCTTGGCGCCGAGGCCGATCTTCTCGGCGGTGGCGGCCTTGTCCGCGGCGGCGTCCTGGAGGAGGCCCGCGCGGGCCGAGGACGACAGGCTGACGGGCGCGGCCGAGGGGGTCGCGTCCGCGACGGGCTGCGCGGAGGCGCCGGTGGTCAGTCCGGCGGTGAGCAGCGCTCCGGCGGCCACAGCGGTGGCGATGGCCAGCGTCGAACGCTTACGGGATATGTGGGGGGTCACGCAGGCTCCTTCTGTGGGGGGCCCGGGTGGCAAAGGGGAACTACCCGGGCATGAAAGATGCGGTGCGGGTGTGCTGGTGTGCCGTGCGAGGGAAGAGTGTCATTCGAGCCAGGTACATGTCATGCCCTTGGCCAAATCTTGGCCAGAAATAGTTCGTTGAGCGATGGTCAACATACGTAATGCGAACAGAGCGTGAACGAGCGCGCCGCCCCGGGGAGTTGATTCACCCGGGGCGGCGCCGTCACTGTCTGCTCCGTGCCCTCCTCGGTCAGGAGGGCGAGGGGCCTACGGGAAGGTGACCTTCCAGCTGTTGATGTAGCCGGTGTCCTGCGCGGCCACGTCCTGCACCCGCAGCTTCCAGGTGCCGTTGGCCACCTCGGACGAGGCGTCGACGGTGTACGTCTCCTTGACGTCGTCCGCCGAGTCCGAACCGCTGGCCGCCTTCAGGGCGTAGACCGTCCCGTCGGGGGCGAGCAGGTCGATCTTCAGGTCACCGCGCCAGGTGTGCACGATGTCCACGCCGACCTTCAGCGCGCTCGGCGCGTTGCCGGTACGGCCCGTGACATTGATCGAGGAGGTCACCGCGGCGCCGTTGTCCGGAATGCTGACGTCCGTGGTGTTCTCGAAGGACGTGCCGGTCTCGCCGCCGGGCCTGCTGCCGACGTTCACGGCCGCCCAGGCGTTCGCCACGGCCGCGTACTCGGCGCTGCTGGTGCCGTACAGCTCACCGGCCGCCGCGAGCGTGCCGGTGCGGGCGTCCGCGTACTTGGTGGTCGTGGTGAACTTCGTGGTGAGCGCCTTGAACCAGATCAGCGACGCCTTGTCGCGGCCGATCCCGGTCACGGGCAGGCCGTCGGAGGTCGGCGAGTCGTACTGGACGCCGTTGATCTCCTTCTTGCCGCTGCCCTCGCTCAGCAGGTAGTAGAAGTGGTTGGCGACACCCGACGAGTAGTGCACGTCGATGTTGCCGATGCCCGAGTACCAGGCGTCCTTGGACGAACCGTCCTTGCTCGGCTTGTCCATGTAGCGCAGCGGACTGCCGTCGCCCCGGATGTCGATCTTCTCGCCGACGAGGTAGTCGCCCTTGTCCTGCGCGTTGTTGGCGTTGAACTCGACGGCCGCCGCGAAGATGTCCGAGGTCGCCTCGTTCAGACCGCCGGACTCTCCGCTGTACGTCATGTTGCCGGTCGACGACGTCACGCCGTGCGTCATCTCGTGGGCCGCCACGTCGATGGAGGTGAGCGGCTTGGAGTTGCCTGAACCGTCGCCGTACGTCATGCAGAAGCAGCTGTCCTGCCAGAACGCGTTGACGTAGTTGTTGCCGTAGTGGACCCGCGAGGACGCGCCGACGCCGTCACCGCGGATACCGGTGCGGCCGTGCACGTTCTTGTAGTAGTCCCATGTCAGCGCCGCGCCGTAGTGCGCGTCGGCGCCCGCCGTCTCCAGGTTGGATGCCTGGCCGTTGCCCCAGATGTCGTCCGGGCCCGAGAAGAGGGTGCCGGTGCCCGAGGTGGCGTGGTTCAGGTTGTACGTCTTGTGGTTGCCGCGGCCGGTGTCGGTGAGCGTGTAGTTCGACCCGGACTGCGCGGTGCCCAGCGTGACCTGCCCGCTGTACTGGGTGTTGCCGGTGCCGTTCTCGACACCCTGCCACTGGAAGAGCTTCTTGCCGGTGGCCGCGTCCGTGATGACGTGCAGCTCGTTCGGGGTGCCGTCGTGCTGCAGACCGCCGACCACCGTCTCGTACGCGAGGGTCGGCTCGCCCTTCGCCAGCCATACGACCTTGCGCGGCGCCCGGTCCGCGTCGGTCTTCTTCGAACCCTCGGCCTTCGCGGCGCCGAGCGCCTGCTTCTCCGCCGTCGACGCCTTGATGCCGGCGCTCAGGTCGATGCCCTTGAGCTGTGCCTTCGCGGCCTTGGTGACGCCTTCGGTCTTCCCGGACTTCGCGGTGTCGACCACCAGGTCGCCGCCGAGGACGGGCAGGCCGTCGTAGGTGCGCTCGTAGCGCGTGTGGACCGTGCCGTCACGGTCCTTGACGACGTCGCGGACGACCAGCTTCTCCTTGGCGCCGAGCCCCAGGTCCTCGGCGGTGTCCGCCTTGGTGGCGTTGGCGTCGCGGATGAGCTCCGCGCGCTGGGCGGGGGAGAGCTTGACGGCGAGGGCGCCGGGGTCGACCTTCCCGAGCTTCTGCGCCTTCGGGGCGCTGGTCCAGGGGTCGTCGGCGGAGGCGGGACCCGCCTGAACCGCTACGGCGAGCAGAGCGGCTACGGCGGAGAGGGCGCCGGCTGCGGCGGCCCGTCTGTGGGAGGTGCTTCTCAACACGGACTCCTTCTGCGCGGCCGCGGGGTCGCGCGGCCAGAACGACCGGGCGGCTGGGTGGCCGTCCGGGCAGAACAAGGCGGAACGCAGAACTGGGCAGTGCACACGGGGTATTGCGGGAGAGAAACCACCGCGTTGTTGAAAGCTGTGCGGCAGTCGAGGGGAAGAGTGGCACCAGAGGGCGGCTGCTGTCAGGAGCGCGTCAACAGTTGGCCGGAATCAGTCCGTTGGGCGGGTGGGGGCGTTCGCTATGCGGAGGCTGGCCGGGGGCCTTGGGCGGTGTGGGGCGTCGCGGTGCCGTGTGGCCCCTGGTCGGGTGGCCTGCGGGGTGTGTGTGGCCGTAATTCGTCGCCTGCGGCGGGGCTGATGACTCGGGGCGCTGCCCCGGACCCCGCTCCTCAAACGCCGGAGGGGCTGGACTTGGGACTACTCCCGTGGGTCCACCCACAACGCCTCGCCCACCGCGCACAGTTCGCCCTTGGCGGTGGTCGCCGCGACGCCCATCGTGTGTTTGCGGCCCGATTCGGAGATCAGCCAGGCGTACGTGATGTGGTCCTCGCCGATGGCCATGGGGCGGAGGATCCGGCCGGTCAGGAAGGCCGTCACGGCGCCCCGGCGGAGGGTGCCGAAGTGGATGCCGGGGGCCGCGCTCGGGCAGTCGAGGGCGGCCCAGGCCAGGTCGGGCCTGAGGGCGCCGGTGCCGTCGTCGAACGCGGGGTGCGGGGCCCAGGCCGCGGCGACCACGTCGCGGCCGGGGACGGGGGAGGAGTGCTGGCGCAGGCCGCGGTCCGGGGCGCGATCGCCGCAGCCGAAGCAGTCGACCGAGCCGTCGGCGACGCCGCTGGGCGGCGCCGCGCGGTAGGCCTCGGTGGCGGCGACGGCCTCGTCCCAGGTGGGGGCGTCGGGGAGGTCGAGGGAGAGGGCGGGGGCGGGGCGCGCGGTGGCCAGGGCCGCACCCGACGCGTCGGTCAATGTGGCGCCGCCGCCGTCGAGTTCACCGAAGCGCACGGGCCTGCCCACGGGGACGGCGGCGCGGAAGTCCACGCGCACCGTGTCCGCAGGGGTGCGGTCGGCGAGGACGCCCGCGAGGTATCCGCCGAAGGCGAGCCCGGGGTAGCCCTCGAAGATCGGGGGCACGACGAGCTCGTCCGACTCTTGCGTCTTGTGATCAGCAGCCATGGGGTCAGCTCACCACACTGTCCCGCCAGGCGCGATGGAGATCGGCGAAGGATCCCGTGCCCGCGATGAGGTCGGCGGGGCTGCCGTCCTCCACGATCCGGCCGTGCTCCATCACGAGCACCCGGTCGGCGATCTCCACCGTGGAGAGCCGGTGGGCGATCACGACGGCGGTGCGGCCGCGCAGCACGGTGTGCATGGCGCGCTGCACGGCCCGCTCGCCCGGGATGTCCAGCGAACTGGTCGCCTCGTCGAGGATCAGCACGGCGGGGTCGGCGAGCAGCGCCCGCGCGAACGCCACCAACTGCCGCTGCCCCGCGGAGATGCGGCCGCCGCGCTTGCGCACGTCGGTGTCGTACCCGTCGGGCAGCGACCGGATGAAGTCGTGGGCGCCGATGGCCTTCGCGGCCAGCTCGATGTCCTCGCGGGTGGCGTCGGGGCGTCCGATCGCGATGTTCTCCGCGACGGTCCCGGAGAACAGGAACGCCTCCTGGGTCACCATGACGACCCCGCGCCGCAGTTCGGCGATCTCGAGGTCCCGCAGGTCGACGCCGTCGAGGCGGACGCTGCCCTCCGTCGGGTCGTAGAAGCGGGCGAGCAGCTTGGCGAGCGTGGACTTGCCCGCGCCCGTGGAGCCGACCACGGCGACGGTCTGTCCCGCGGGCAGCGTCAGGTCGAACCGGGGCAGCACCTCGCCGCCCGTGCGGTAGGCGAACCGCACGCCGTCGAAGCGGACTTCGCGGCCCGGGTGCGTGGACTCCAGGGGCGGCAGCGTACGGGTGGCGGCGGGCTCGGGCTCGGGCACGGTGGGTGTCTGGGCGAGCAGCCCGGCGATCTTCTCCAGGGAGGCGGCGGCCGACTGGTAGGAGTTGAGGAACATCCCGAGCCGGTCGATCGGGTCGTACAGGCGCCGCAGATACAGCACGGCGGCGGCCAGCACGCCGAGCGCGAGCCCGCCGTCCGCGACGCGGTGGGCGCCCCACAGGACGATGCCCGCGATGGCGGTGTTGGCGACGAGCCGGGAGCCGACCACGTACCGGGCCATCTCCAGCATGGCGTTGCCGTTGGTCCGCTCGTGCCGCCGGTTGAGCACGGCGAACTCCGCGTCGTTGGTCCGCTCGCGGCGGAACGCCCGCACCGGCCTGATGCCGTTCATGGTCTCGGCGAACTTCACGATGACCGCGGCGATGGCGGTGGAGCGCTCGTGGAACATCGCCCCCGCGCGGCGCTGATACACGCGTACGAGGGCGTAGAGCGGCACGAAGGACGCCACGGCGAGCGCGCCGAGCCCCAGGTCGAGCCAGAGCAGCATCACCGAGATGTAGGCGAACGAGAGCAGGACGGTGAGCAGTTCCTGCAGGCCCTCGCTGAGCAGTTCGCGCAGCGACTCGACGTCCGTGCTCGAACGGGAGATCAGCCGCCCCGAGGTGTACCGCTCGTGGAAGTCGACGCTCAGCGCCTGCGCGTGCCGGAAGATCCGCCCGCGCAGATCCAGCAGTACGTCCTGGTTGACGCGGGCCGACGCGACGATGAAGGCGTACTGGAGGCTCCCGGCGGCGGCCGCGCAGACCAGATAGCCGATGCCGACGGCTATCAGCGGGCCGTAGTCGTCCGCGCGCAGGGCGGGCACCCCGCTGTCGATGGCGTACGCGACGAGCAGCGGGCCCGCCTGCACGACGGCCTGCTGCACCAGGAGCAGCACGGCGGCCACGACGACGCGGCCGCGCAGCGGCGCGAGCAGCGAGAACAGCAGGGTGCGGGTGGCCCGCGGCGGCGCGGGCAGATTGTCCTTGTCGAACGGGTCCTCGGGCGCGTCGGCCGGGTCCCGCGGCAGTTCGGGTTCTTCGGGGTCGACGGGCTTGTCCCGTACGGGAGTCGACGAGGTCATCGGGCAGCCTCCTCGGCGGTGGTGGGTTCGGCTTCGGCTCCCGACATCAGCCAGGCGTACTCCGCGTTGTCCCGCAGCAGTTCCTGGTGCGTGCCGACCGCGGCGACGCGCCCGCCGGACAGCAGCGCGACGCGGTCGGCGAGCTGCACGGTGGACGGGCGGTGCGCCACCACCAGCGCCGTCGTGTCCGCGAGGACCCGCCGCAGCGCCGCCTCCACCAGGGCCTCCGTATGGACGTCGAGGGCGGACAGCGGGTCGTCGAGGACCAGGAAGCGGGGGCGGCCGACCACCGCGCGGGCCAGGGCGAGGCGCTGGCGCTGGCCGCCGGACAGGCTCAGGCCCTGCTCGCCGACCTGGGTGGCGGGGCCCTGCGGGAGGGTGTGGGCGAAGCCCGCCTGCGCCACGTCGAGGGCCCGGTCCAACTCGGCGTCCCCCGCGGTCTTCTCCGCGCCCATCAGGACGTTCTCGCCGACCGACGCGGAGAAGAGGGTCGGCTCCTCGAAGGCCACGGCGACCAGGGTGCGCAGCCGCTCGCGGTCCATCGCGGTGATGTCCTCGCCGTCCAGGGTGATGCGGCCCCCGGTGACCTCGTGGAGCCTCGGCACGAGCGCGGTGAGGGTCGTCTTGCCGCTGCCGGTCGCGCCGACGACGGCCATCGTCTCGCCGGGGCGTATGTGGAGGTCGATGCGGGCGAGGACCGGGGGCGTGTCAGGGCCCGCGTCCGGGTAGCGGAACTCCACCCCGTGGAACTGCAGCCCGCCGTCCGGGGTGTGCGCCTCCGCTCCGGCGGCCGGCACCGCGGCCCGCGGCCGCCCGGCCCGCTCCGTGGCACGGTCGGCCACGGCGGATTCCGCCTCCGGCTCCGCGTCCATCACCTCGAAGTACCGCTCCGTGGCCGTCGCCGACTCCTGGCTGACCGCGAGCAGATAGCCGATCGACTCCACGGGCCAGCGCAGCGCGAGCGCCGTCGAGAGGAAGGCGACCAGGGTGCCGGTGGACAGGTCGCCGTCGGCGACCCGCACCGTGCCGAGCACGAGTGCCGCGCCGATCGCGGCCTCCGGCAGCGCCATGATCACCGCGTTGATCGCCGCGAGGATCCGGGCCTTGGCCAGTTCCGTGCCGCGCAGGGTCCCCGAGAGCTCGCGGAACGCGCGCGCCTGGCTGCGGTGGCGGCCGAACCCCTTGATGATGCGGATGCCGAGCACGCTCTCCTCGACGACCGTCGTCAGATCGCCGACCTGGTCCTGGGCCCGCCGCGCCACGGCGCTGTACCGCCCCTCGTAGTACGCGCACGCCATGACCATCGGTGCCACGGGCGCGAGGATCACCAGGCCGAGCGTGAAGTCCTGGGCCAGCAGGATGATCACGCCGACCAGGATGGTCGCGCCGTTGACCAGCAGGAACGTCAGCGGGAAGGCGAGGAAGAGACGGAGCAGCATCAGGTCGGTCGTGCCGCGCGAGAGCAACTGCCCCGATCCCCAACGGTCGTGGAAGGACACCGGGAGGCGCTGCAGATGGCGGAAGAGGTCGGCGCGCATCGCCGCCTCCACGCTCGCCAGGGGCCGCGAGACCAGCCAGCGCCGCAGCCCGAACAGGAGTGCCTCGGCGAGGCCGAGCAGCAGCAGGGCGAGCGCCCCGAGCCACACCCCCGCCGCGTCGCGGTCGGCCACCGGGCCGTCCACCATCCACTTCAGTACGAGGGGGAAGACGAGCCCCGTGCACGAGGCGACGATCGCGACAAATGCCGCGGTGATCAGGCGAGTTCGGATCGGCCGTACATACGGCCACAGTCGCAGCAGCGTCCGTACGGTCGACCGATCCTTGGTGGGGGCATCTGATTTCGGCATCAGGAGCGAGCCTACGGATCGCCACTGACAGCGCCCACCGAGTTTCGGTCCGACCCGCTTCGTCCGCTGGTCCTAGGACCCGGAATCCGTCCCCCCGGATCCCGGGGTCGTACGCCCCCATCAACCGATCGGCTGATGCGCCCCCGAGCGCGATGGGCGATGTCCGCACCCCCGCCCACCAGCGATTCTCGACATATGCCCCTCATCGAAGTGCACGAACTCAAGAAGGCCTACGGCGGCCGCACCGTCGTCGACGGTGTCTCCTTCGGCGTGGAGGAGGGCGAGATCTTCGGCATCCTCGGGCCGAACGGCGCGGGCAAGACCACCACCGTCGAATGCGTGGAAGGCCTGCGCCGCTCCGACTCCGGGGCCGTCCGCGTCGCCGGGCTCGACCCGGTCGCCGACCACGAGAGCCTCACCCGCATCCTCGGCGCACAGCTCCAGGAGAGCGAACTGCAGCCCAAACTGACCGTGCGCGAAGCCCTGGAGCTGTACGCCGCGTTCTACCCGAACCCCGCCGACTGGCGGCCCCTCGCCGAGCGCCTGCGCCTGACCGACAAACTCGAAAGCCGCTTCGGCAAACTCTCCGGAGGCCAGAAACAGCGCCTGTTCATCGCACTCTCCCTGATCGGCAACCCCCGGGTCGTCGTCCTCGACGAACTGACCACCGGGCTCGACCCGCGCGCCCGCCGCGACACCTGGGAGCTCATCGAGGACGTCCGCGACAGCGGAGTCACCGTCCTCCTGGTCACCCACTTCATGGAGGAGGCCCAGCGCCTGTGCGACCGCATCGCGGTCATCGACAAGGGCAGGGTCGCCGCCCTCGACTCCCCGGCGGGCCTGATCAGCCGGGCCGCGAACTCCACGGTCATGTCGTTCACGCCGTCCGCGCCCCTCGACGAGCGCGTGCTCGCGGCACTGCCCGCGCTCACCTCCGTCGAGCACCGCGACGGCCGCTACACCCTGAACGGCACCGACGAGACCGTCGACGCCGCCATCACCCTGCTCGCACGGCACCGCATCACCGCCCACCAACTCCGGGTCTCCGACGCCACCTTGGACGACGCGTTCCTCGACCTGACAGGAGCATCGGCATGACCACGACCCTCGCCGCACCGCACACCGCCGCCCGGAACAAGGCCTCGTCCGCCGTCCTCAGGGCGGAGCTCCGGCTCTTCCGCCGCGAACCGGGCGCCCTCTTCTGGATCATGGTGTTCCCCACCCTGCTCCTGGTGATCCTCGGCTCCATCCCCTCCTTCCGGGAGACCGACGCCTCGCTCGGCGGCCTGCGCCTGGTCGACGTGTACGTCCCCGTGACGGTGCTGCTCGCCCTGATCATGGCGGGCGTACAGGCCATGCCGCCGCTCATCACCGGCTACCGCGAACGCGGCATCCTGCGCCGGATGTCCGCCACCCCCGTGCGCCCCTCCGCCGTGCTCGGCGCACAGATGGGCATCCACGGTGCCGCCGCGCTCGTCTCGTCCCTGCTCTCGCTGGCCGTGGGCCGACTCGCCTTCGACGTGCCCCTGCCGCGCCAGGCCTTCGGCTACGCCCTCGCGCTGCTCCTCGCCATCCTGTGCGGGCTCGCCCTCGGCGCCCTGGTCTCCGCGCTCGCCCGCACCACGAAGGCCGCCACCGCGATCGGCTCCGCCGTCTTCTTCCCGATGATGTTCAGCGCGGGCGTCTGGCTGCCGGTGCAGGCGATGCCCGACGCGCTCGCCCACGCCGTGGAACTCACCCCGCTCGGCGCCGCGGCCCAGGCCCTCGGCGATGCGGCGGCCGGCGACTGGCCGGGCTGGGCCCACCTGGGCGTACTCGCCCTGTGGGCCGTGCTCCTCTCGACCGCCGCGGCACGCTGGTTCCGGTGGGAGTGACCCGCGAGTGACCTGGACCGTGGCCGACACTGGGACGGTGAGGACGACACCGGCGGCGGATCCCGCACCCACGACGGGCTCCGCGACGACGCTCGAACAGCGGTGGGGCCAGTTCCACCGCTGGGGCCCCTACACCCTCCTGGGCTTCAGCGTCCTGATGGCGACCGCCACCAGCGGCGTCGTCGGCATGGACCGCGCCACCTGGGCGGTGGCCGGGGGCTTCGTCGCGGCGGGGTTCGCGCTCCAGCTGTGGTGGGGCGCGCTCGCCCGCACCCGCCCGGGACCCTCGCGCGCGGGCACCGTCTACTACGTCCTGCGCTGGGCGATCGCCTTCGCCCTCGCCTGGATCAACCCGTTCTTCGCGTTCTACGCCGTCGTCGGCTACTTCGGCGCCGAACGGCTGCTGCCCGCCCGCCTGGCCAAGCTCGGCCTGTTCGCCACCGCCGTCACCATGGCGGGCTCCCAGTCGGGCGGACTGCCCCCGGACGGCGAACTCGGCTGGGTCGTCTTCGGCGGCCTGCTCGCGGTGAACGTCGCGCTGCTCACCGTCTTCGCCCACCTCGCCGCGCAGGAGGACGAACGCGCCCGCGTCCAGGCCGTCACCATCGCCGAACTGGAACGCACCAACACCGCGCTCAAGGAGGCCATGGACGAGAACGCCGCCCTGCACGCCCAGCTCCTCGTCCAGGCCAGGGAGGCGGGCGTCGCCGACGAGCGGCGCAGGCTCGCCGCCGAGATCCACGACACCATCGCGCAGGGCCTGACCGGCATCATCGCCCAGCTCCAGGTCGTCGCGGGCGCCCAGGACACCGAGAACGCGGCACTGGCCCGCGAGCACCTGGGCCGCGCCGCCGACCTGGCACGGCACAGCCTGGGCGAGGCACGCCGCTCCGTGCACAACCTCTCACCGGCGGCCCTGGAACACGACCGGCTGCCCGAGGCGCTGAAGAAGACGGTCGCCGAGTGGGCGGAACGCACCGGGGTACGCGCCGACTTCACGGTCACCGGCACCGCCGAGCACCTGCACGACGAGATCGAGGCGACCCTCCTGCGCATCGTCCAGGAGGCCCTGTCCAACACCGCGCGGCACGCGGGCGCCACCCGCCTCGGCGTCACCCTGTCCTTCATGGGCGACGAGGTCACCCTGGACGTACGCGACGACGGCCGCGGCTTCGACCCGCTCGCCACGGTGCGGCGCACCGGCACCGGCGGCTTCGGCCTTGACGGGATGCGGGCGCGGGCCGAACGCATCGCGGGATCGCTCACCGTCGAGTCGGAACCGGGCGGCGGAACCGCGCTGTCGGCTCGCGTACCGTTGGTGCGCCATGAGCCATGAAGTGATCACTCTTCTCATCGTCGACGACCACCCCGTCGTCCGTGACGGCCTGCGCGGCATGTTCCTCTCGGCCCCCGGCTTCGAGGTGCTCGGCGAGGCGGCCGACGGCGTCGAGGCCGTGGCGCTCGTCGCCGCACTCGACCCGGACGTCGTCCTGATGGACCTGCGCATGCCGGGCGGCGGCGGCGTCGACGCGATCACCGAACTCACCCGCCGCGGCGCCCGCTCCCGTGTCCTCGTCCTCACCACGTACGACACGGACTCCGACACGCTCCCCGCGATCGAGGCCGGCGCGACCGGCTACCTCCTCAAGGACGCCCCGCGCGAGGAACTGTTCACCGCGGTCCGCGCCGCCGCCGACGGCCGCACCGTCCTGTCGCCCGCCGTCGCGTCCCGCCTCGTCTCACGCGTGCGCGCCCCCGGCAACGAGCCGCTGAGCACCCGCGAAAGAGAGGTGCTCGCACTCGTCGCCAAGGGCACGTCGAACCGCGCGATCGCCGCCGAACTCTTCATCAGCGAGGCCACGGTCAAGACCCACCTCACCCACATCTACGCCAAGCTGGACGCCAACGACCGGGCGGCGGCGGTGGCGACGGCGTACAGCAGGGGGATCCTGGGCTGAGGGCGGGCCCCGTCAGGGGCGCGGGGAACTGCGCGACCAGCCCAAGTCAGCCCGCAGCCAACAGCACCAGCGCCTAGACCGCTTCCCAGAGTGCAGGCGTATTCGGCGGCTCCCACCCGGGCTGCGCCTGATGCGGCTGCAGGCACCGATACGTCGACCCGCCGTAGGTGACCGTGTCACCCGCGGAGTACACCGTGCCCGCGGCCCACGTCCCGCCGGGCTCACCGGGATCCGGGTCACCGCCCCCCGTGGTCTTCAGGGTCAGCCCGAACTCCTGAAGCAACGGATTGATCGGCTGGTAGAACGTCGTACCGCCGCTGGAGCAGTTGCCGGAGCCGCCCGACGTGACGCCCTGCGCCTGGCTCCCGGAGATGTAGGAGCCGCCCGAGTCGCCGGGCTCCGCGCAGACCGTGGTCCGCGTGACGCCGTTGATGGTGCCCTCGGGATAGGTGACGCTGGTGTTGTGCTGCGAGATCGTGCCGCAGTGCCACCCCGTAGTGGAGCCGGAACGGCAGATCGACGCACCCACCGGGGACTGCGTGGAGCCCCCGACGCCGACCCGCTGGCCGCCCTGGCCCTTCACGTACGGGGTGGCGGTCCACTGGGAGTTGACGGCGACCCAGGCCATGTCCTTGCCGGGGAAGATGGAGGCTTGGAACGTGCCCTGGGCCACCTGGTTGTAGCCGCTGGTCGCGGTGCCCGCGCGACCGCAGTGTCCCGCGGTGGCGAAGCCCTGCTGGGTGCCCTTGGTGACGGGGAAGCCGATGGAACATCGGCCGCCGCCCATGTAGTACGCCTCGCCGCCCACCAGGTCGTACAGCGGACGCGGCCGCTCCGTGGTGCGTTCGACGCGTACGAGGGAGGAGTCGACGCCCGCCGCGGCGACGAGGGACTTCGCTGCCGAGGCGTGCACGGCGCGCACCACGACCGCGTTGGAGCGCACGTCGACGTACCAGACGGGCGCGTCACGCGTCGCCGTCTTCCTGGCGGCGCGGTCCAACCGGCCCTTGGCGGCGTCCAGTTGGGCGACGGAGTGGTCCACGACCCGGGCCGTGGCGCCCCGCGCCTCGATCAGGGGGACGTCGGAGGCGTCGGTGGTGGCGACGGTGAGCCCCGCGGAGGTGGCGCCGCGCACCCAGGCGCCCGCGAAGTCGCGGCCGAGCGCGCCGCGCAGGGCGCCCGCGTCGGCGCCGGCCTCGGCCTCGTTGACCAGACGGGCCTCGGCCTGCGCCGACGTGAGGCCGAGGTCGCGCTGCATGGCCTTCAGGACGCCGGGCGATGTCCTGTCGACGGCAGCGGTCTCGGCGGGGGAGAGGGACGGGGACGCGGGAGAGGGATCGGCCTGGGCGGACGCGCTGCCGGGCAGCCCGGCAAGCACGAGCGCACCGGCGGCCGCGACGGCGGCACAGGCGGCCGCGGCGCGTCTGTGAGGGGTGGGGCGCATGCGAGGTCTCCTCGGTGAGCGAGGGGCGAGCGGGGATCGCCCACACCGTAGAACCCTCAACTGCCCCCCGACAGCTGCCAACAGACCCCCGCCCCCGACGTTATGGAACCCCACGCCACGCCAGCCCCCACCCCCTCAAGGCAGCCGTGGCGAAGGCGTCGCGAGCCATGCTGTGTAGCTTTCGCTGCGGGCGGTGGCTTCGGTGTGGGCGGCGCGGGCGTGGGCGAAGACGGTGGCTGCGGTGTCGTGCGCGGGGGCGGCGGGGTGCCAGCCGAGGAGGTGGCGCCAGTAGAGGGGGGCGCCCGCGAGGGGGCGGGTCACCAGGCCCGGTGTGGGCGGGAACGTCGCCCTGCACAGTCCGACCGCACGCCCGACCTGCACCAGATGGACGCAGGACGCGACATCCGCCTCGTACACACTGGACGGCGTGAACCCGGCGCGGGCGCACGCGGCGCTGAAGCAGTCCGCGAAGCAGCCGTCGCCCGGCACGTCGGTCCACGCCTCGCCCGCGAGCAGCGCGAGGTCGATCTCCGGCCCGTCGGCCAGCGGATGCCCGGTGGGCAGCATGACGAAGACGGGGTCGCGGGCGACCTCACGCCACACGAGGAGATCGCTCTCCGGCGGCGCGCTCGCCCCGCAGGTGCCGACGAGCGCGAAGTCGAGCCGCCCGTCGGCCGTGCGGGCCGCGATCTCCCGCTCCGACCACGCGGTGTGGGTGGTCACGGGAACGCCCGGGTGCGCGGCCGCGAGCCGGTCCACCAGGCCGCCGAGCAGCGGCCCGTGCGTGCCGCCGAGCCGGAACCCCGTACCGCCCTGCCAGGACTGCGTGAACCGCTGTGCCTCCTCGCGCAGCCCGCTGACGGCGGGCAGCACGACCCGGGCGCGGGCCAGCACGAACTCGCCGAGCGCGGTGGCCCGCACACCGTGCCGCCCCCGTTCGAACAGTTCCCCGCCCAGGGACCGCTCGATCCGCTTCAACTGCGCGCTCAGCGCGGGCTGGGCGAGCCCGAGCGCGGTGGCGGCCTTGGTCAGGCTGCCCGCGTCGGCGATCGCCCGGATCGTCTTCAGGTGCCGCAACTCCAGGTCCATACCGTGAGCTTGGGGCGCCGCGGGTGCGGGGGCAAGACTCTGGTCCGGACCAGCCGCGGCCCCCTCAGCCGCTCCTGACCCGCAGCAGCAGCACCGCACGCGCGGGCACCGTCAGCGTGCCGCCCGCCCGGTGCACCGCGCAGGGTGCCTCGCCCTGGTCCTCCGCGGAGGTGTCCACCACCACCTCGTACGCATCGGCCCACGGCGGCCCGGGCAGCACGAAGCTCGCGGGCCTGTCCGCCGCGTGCAGGACCGCGAGGAAGCTGTCGTCGACGACGGGCGCGCCGCGCGCGTCACGCCCCGGGATGTCGCGGCCCGAGAGGTACATGCCGAGTGTCGCGGCGGGCGCGTACCAGTCGCTCTCCGTCATCTCCGTGCCGCGCGTCGTGAACCACGCCAAGTCCCGCAGCCCGTCGGCCGAATGGGCCCGCCCGGAGAAGAACGCGCGGCGGCGCAGGACCGGATGCCGGTGCCGCAGCCCGATGAGCCGGGACGTCAGCGCGAACAGGTCCCGCCAGCCCGGTTCCTCGCGCAGCTCCCAGTCGACCCAACTGGTCTCGTTGTCCTGGCAGTACGCGTTGTTGGAGCCGCCCTGCGTACGCCCCATCTCGTCGCCCGCGACCAGCATCGGCACCCCGGTCGAGAGCAGCAGCGTCGTGACCAGGTTGCGCAGCTGGCGGCGGCGCAGCGCGGTGACGCGTTCGTCGTCGGTCTCGCCCTCGACGCCGCAGTTCCAGGAGCGGTTGTCGTCGGAGCCGTCCCGATTGCCTTCTCCGTTGGCCTCGTTGTGCTTGCGCTCGTAGGAGACGAGGTCGCGCAGCGTGAAACCGTCGTGCGCGGTCACGAAGTTGACCGAGGCGTACGGCCTGCGCCCGCCCCACGCGTACAGGTCGCTGGACCCGGAGAGCCGGTAGCCGAGATCGCGCACGTCCGGCAGCGCGCCCCGCCAGAAGTCCCGCACCGCGTTGCGGTAGCGGTCGTTCCACTCCGTCCACAGCGGCGGGAACGCACCCACCTGGTAGCCGCCCGAGCCCACGTCCCACGGCTCGGCGATCAGCTTCACGCGCCGGAGCACCGGATCCTGCGCGATCACCGCGAGGAACGGCGACAGCATGTCGACGTCGTGGAAGGACCGCGCGAGCGCCGCCGCCAGATCGAAGCGGAAGCCGTCCACCCCCATCTCGGTCACCCAGTACCGCAGCGAGTCCGTGATCAGCCGGAGCACATGCGGCTGGACGACCTGGAGGGTGTTGCCGCAGCCCGTGTAGTCGGCGTACCGGCGCGCGTCGCCCGGCTGGAGCCGGTAGTAGCCGCGGTTGTCGATGCCCTTGAGGGACAGCATCGGGCCGAGCTCACCGGCCTCCGCCGTGTGGTTGTAGACCACGTCGAGGATGACCTCGATGCCCGCCTCGTGCAGCGCCCGCACCATCCGCTTGAACTCGCCGACCTGCTGCCCCGTCGTCCCCGATGCCGCGTACGCCGCGTGCGGGGCGAAGTAGCCGATCGAGTTGTAGCCCCAGTAGTTGCGCAGGCCCCGGCGCAGCAGATGGTCCTCGTGCGCGAACTGGTGCACCGGCAGCAGCTCGACCGCCGTCACACCGAGGCGTACGAGATGGTCGAGCGCGGCAGGATGCGCCAACCCCGCGTACGTACCGCGCAGTTCGGCCGGGACCCCCGGATGCCGCCGGGTGAACCCGCGTACGTGCAGTTCGTAGATGACGGAGTCGGCCCACGGCGTCTTCGGCCGCCGGTCGTCCGTCCACTCGTCGTCCGGCGCGTCGTCGTGCACCACCACGCCCTTGGGGACGTACGGCGCCGAGTCCCTGTCGTCGCGCACCGTGTCGGCGACCTGCTGCTGGGGCCAGTCGCGCACATGCCCGTACACCTCGGGCGGCAGCGCGCCGTAGTCGTTGCCCTCGGCGGCGTCGACCGCGCGCGCGTAGGGGTCGAGGAGCAGCTTCGCCGGGTTCCAGCGGGCGCCGGTCCACGGGTCCCAGCGGCCGTGCACGCGGTATCCGTACCGCTGGCCAGGGCGCACCCCCGGCACGAAGCCGTGCCAGATCTCGTGCGTCAGCTCGGTCAGCGGGCAGCGGGTCTCGGCCCCCGCCGCGTCGAAGAGGCACAGCTCCACGGCCTCCGCCCCGCCCGCCCACAGCGCGAAGTTGGTGCCCGCGACCCCCTCGGGCCCGACCCGGAAACGGGCGCCGAGCGGGGTCGGCGCCCCCGGCCACACGGGCCGAGGGGGCACCGGACGCACCGCGGCCCGCGTACTTCCGTTCAGGGCTGTGGCGGGCCGCCCGGGCGTGATCCGCCCCGCCGCCCGCGCCTCCTGCACTGCCCCTTGCTCGGGTGCGCTCGACACCTGTCAGCCTCCCGCGGCTCGGTGGGTCGACGCGCGAAGAAGGGCGAGCGGCGTCCCGGCCGCGGCTCCCCATACGTCGTCCTCCCCACTGTTCTGCCCACCGTGTGCGTCGCACTCACGTTTCCCCAAGCGGGGGACGGTCGTTGGGACCCACGTGAGACAGGTTGCGAGGCGCGCACGGCGCGCAGGGGCCGCGCTGGCCGCCGTACTGACATGGGCAGGCCTCATGGCCGGGGCGGCGGGCTGTTCCGCCGGCGGGCTCGACGGACTCCTCGGGAAATCACGCTCGCCCGCCGACGCGATCCGGGTGTCGCCGGACGACGACATGAAGGGAGTCAGGGCCGACGAACGGATCGAGGTGAGGGTCCCGGACGGCCGCCTGGAGTCCGTGAAGGTCGTCCGGACGCAGGACGCGCAGGAGTTCGACGTCCCGGGCCGCATCGACGAGGACGGCATGACCTGGCGCCCGCTCGACGACGCACCCCTCGCGCTCGCCGCCAAGTACAAGGTCGACGCCGTCGCCCTGGACGGCCACGGCCGCCGCTCGGCCCGGCACACCACCTTCACGACGTACGTCCCCGACGAGCGCTTCATCGGCTACGTGACCCCCGAGAACCGCTCCACCGTCGGCACCGGCATGATCGTCTCCCTGGAGTTCAACCGGGAGATCGAGGACCGCGCCGCCGTCCAGCGCGCCATCCGCGTCACCGCGCACCCGGCCGTCGACATCCGGCCGCACTGGTTCGGCAACACACGCGTGGACTTCCGCCCCGAGAAGTACTGGAAGCCCGGCACGAAGGTCACCGTCGGACTGCGCCTGCGCGACGTCCAGGCCGCCCCCGGCGTCTACGGACTGCAGGACAAGAGCTTCACGTTCACGGTCGGCCGCAGCCAGGAGTCCCTCGTCGACGCGGCCGAGCACACCATGGAAGTACGCCGCGACGGCGAGCTCGTCTCGACCGTCCCGATCACCGCTGGCGCCCCCAAGACCACCACGTACAACGGGAAGATGGTGGTCACCGAGATGCTGGAGGTGACGCGGATGAACAGCCGCACGGTCGGCTTCGGCGGGGAGTACGACATCCCGGACGTGCCGCACGCGATGCGCCTGACGACCTCCGGCACCTTCCTGCACGGCAATTACTGGTCCCCGAACGCTCCTGGCAACACCAATGTCAGCCACGGCTGCGTGGGCCTGCGCGATGTGAAGGGCGGCAGCTCACGGACGCCGGCGGGCTGGTTCTTCGACCGGACGCTCATCGGGGACGTCGTCGAAGTCGTCAACAGCGATGACAAGAAAGTCGCTCCTGACAACGGCCTCGGCGGCTGGAACATGGAGTGGAAGGACTGGACGGGCAACGGCTGACCTTCGGCCGATCACCAGGTGATCGCCAGGTGATCGGCGGTCGACCAGCAGGTGATCTTGGTCCGCCCGCACCTCGCACGCAGTTGGGACTGAACGGTGACATTGGCGGGGAGTCATCGCCGCAGGGCGTGTGGTTATCTATCGCTTGCGCGTGTCTGAAACGCGCTGGTGCACTGGGGTGCGGGCCTGTGATCAGGCCGTGCGAGGGGAGACTGGATCGTGAACGGGCGACCGATATCGGGGGCTTCGTCTGACACGCGCCGACGCGTGCGACGGAGGGGCGCCAGGGGGCTGACCGCGGCGGTGTCGGGGGCGGCACTGCTGCTCGTCGCGGCGTGCGGCGGGGGAGGCGGTTCGGACACCGGCGACGGCAAGGGCGGATCGGACAAGAACGCCG
The DNA here is from genome assembly GCF_042740435.1 of Streptomyces sp. NPDC059002. Lineage (NCBI taxonomy): Bacteria > Bacillati > Actinomycetota > Actinomycetes > Kitasatosporales > Streptomycetaceae > Streptomyces > Streptomyces sp. NPDC059002. Next base: position 18,754 of record NZ_JBHYJI010000062.1, read on the forward strand.
CATCGGCCGCCGTCGTGACCATAGCGCCGAAGGACGGCGCGGACGCGGTGGCCACCAGCGGCGCCCTCAAGATAGGCGCCGAGAAGGGCAGGCTCACCGAGGTCAAGGTCGAGGACAGCAAGGGCAACCCGGTCCCCGGCAAGATCGGTTCGGGCGGCGCGAGTTGGACGCCCGCGCACCACCTCGCGGCGGCCACCACATACAAGGTGCACGCCGTGGCGAAGGACTCCGAGGGCCGCGCCTCCGCCAAGGACACCGCCTTCACCACGCTGACCCCGAAGAACACCTTCATCGGTCAGTTCACGCCGGAGGACGGCTCCAAGGTCGGCGTCGGAATGCCGTTCTCGGTCCGCTTCACGCGCGGCATCACCGACCCGGAGGCCGTCGAGCAGGCCATCGAGATCAAGACCGAGCCCGCCGTGCCCGTCGAGGGCCACTGGTTCGGCAACGACCGCCTCGACTTCCGCCCGGAGAAGTACTGGAAGGCCGGCACGAAGGTCACCGTCAAGCTCAACCTCGACGGCGTCGAGGGCCGTCCCGGCGTCTACGGCAAGCAGGCCAAGACCCTGAACTTCACCATCGGCCGCAGCCAGGTCTCCACCGTCGACGCCAAGACGCACCAGATGAAGGTCGTCCGCGACGGCAAGCAGATCAAGAAGATCCCGATCAGTGCGGGCGCCCCCGGCACGACGACGTACAACGGCGAGATGGTCATCAGCGAGAAGCTCCAGGTGACCCGGATGAACGGCGACACCGTCGGCTTCGGCGGCGAGTACGACATCAAGGACGTCCCGCACGCGATGCGCCTGTCGACCTCCGGCACGTTCATCCACGGCAACTACTGGTCGGGCGGCGTCTTCGGCAACAGCAACGCCAGCCACGGCTGCATAGGCCTGAGCGACCTGCGCGGCGGCTACAGCAAGAAGACGCCCGGCGGCTGGTTCTTCAACAACTCGATGATCGGCGACGTCGTCGTCGTCAAGAACTCCGCGGACAAGACGATCCAGCCGGACAACGGCTACAACGGCTGGAACATGTCGTGGGAGAAGTGGAAGGCGTAGCCACCACCGCCTGCACCCCGGGGCCCGGCGCACTGTGACCAAGTGCACCGGGCCCCGGTGCGTTAGTCCCCGTTAACCTGCTTCGCATGACTGCAACCCTCGAAGTCGCCGAAGGCGTCGGCACCGTCCGGCTCGACCGTCCCCCGATGAACGCCCTGGACATCGCGACCCAGGACCGCCTCAAGGAACTCGCCGCGGAGGCCACCCGCCGCGACGACGTGCGCGCCGTGGTGATCCACGGCGGCGAGAAGGTGTTCGCCGCGGGCGCGGACATCAAGGAGATGCAGGACATGGACCACGCGGCGATGATCGCGCGGTCCGGAGCCCTGCAGGAGTCCTTCACCGCCGTCGCCCGCATCCCCAAGCCCGTCGTCGCCGCCGTCAACGGCTATGCCCTGGGCGGCGGTTGTGAGCTCGCGCTCTGCGCGGACTTCCGCATCGCCGCCGACAACGCCAAGCTCGGCCAGCCGGAGATCCTGCTCGGCGTCATCCCCGGCGCGGGCGGCACCCAGCGCCTGGCCCGCCTGGTCGGCCCGTCCAAGGCCAAGGACCTGATCTTCACCGGACGCCATGTGAAGGCCGAGGAGGCGCTCGCCATCGGCCTGGTGGACCGGGTCGTACCGGCCGCCGAGGTGTACGAGCAGGCGCACGCGTGGGCCGCACGGCTCGCCAAGGGCCCGGCCATCGCGCTGCGCGCCGCCAAGGAGTCCATCGACGCGGGTCTGGAGACGGACCTCGACACGGGGCTCGCCATCGAACGCACCTGGTTCGCGGGCCTGTTCGCGACCGAGGACCGCGAGCGGGGCATGCGGAGCTTCGTCGAGGAAGGGCCGGGCAAGGCGAAGTTCCTCTGAGCCCTCCGCCGATGAGTCTGCCGCCGAGTGTTCCTCCGAACGCCCCGGTGAACTTCCCTCCGGGCGGCCCGAGTTGAGGCGCGTCAGCCCGGAGGTCCCTCGAAGGAGCGGATTATGGGCGACTTAAGAGAACCTTAAGCCTGCCCCGTTCCGGGCGTTCGGTGATCACTCGTAAGCAGGAAGTCATCGCAGGTCAGGGCCGCTTCTGAGGGTCTTAACTGCCACTGGCATATGCCTACCCAGCCCCCCGGAATGGATGGTTCCGGGGGGCTTATTCCGTCGGAACGGCCCCGGAGAGCGCTCTGGGCGGCCATGATGGGGGCATGGCGGGGCTGGAGGGTTACGAACGGCCGCGGCGGCACGGGAGTGCGACCGCGGCGCGCTGGTCGCCTGCGGTAGAGGACGAACACGCGCTCAAGGCGCTGGAGTTGTTCGGCAATCCGACGGACGCGGAGGTTCCGCTGCCCTCGCGCCCGGAGTCCGCCGCCATCGCCCGCCGCCTCGCCCAGGTCGTGGTCCTCCGCCACTGGGGACTCTCCCCGAAGCTCACCGAGGACGTCGTCCTCCTCGTCTCCGAACTCGTCGGGAACGCCGTGCGGCACACCGGCGCCCGCGTCTTCGGTCTGCGCATGCAGCGGCGGCGCGGCTGGATACGCGTCGAGGTGCGCGACCCCTCGCGCGGACTGCCCTGTCTGATGCCCGTCCGCGAGACGGACCTGAGCGGCCGCGGCCTCTTCCTCGTCGACAAGCTCTCCGACCGCTGGGGCGTCGACCTGCTGCCGCGCGGCAAGACGACATGGTTCGAGATGCGGGTCTCCGACCGCTGACCGCCGCCGGGCGGCCGCCGGACACGCGAAAGCCCCCGGTCCGCCGGAGTGCGGCGCTGCGGGGGCCTTCGTGAAGCGCCGGGACCGAATGGGGTGTGGTCCACAGCCGCTGATGACGACCTGAGCCCGGGTCAATGGGGGTCGTGGATCCGACTATGGCAGACGGGGGCCAGCGATCCAAAAGTCCCTATCCGGTCATAACGGGTCAAAGGCTGACAGTTTAGAGGTGAATCCTTGGTGAGATGGGACACCTGCCTGGTAAACGCTGGTTAAGCGGAGGCTGTGACAGCTGATACGCAAGGTTCACCGAGAAGTACCGGCGCCCGGCGGCCTCGACCCGTGACCGGCCCGAAGCGGGCAATCAGCACCTTTTGCCGTTTTTCCCCATTAAATGGTCGCGTGAACGAGACCGACCGCCGCGCCGCCCTGCGCGCGGGCGCCGGACTGCTCGTCGCGGGCGCGCTCACCACCGGGTGCGCCACGACCGGCCCCGCCCCCGCCGCGCACGCCCGCCCTCCCGCAACCAAGAACCCCCGCCCCGCCCCGGCCGCCGCCCCCGCGCCCCGCCGCTTCCCCGGCCTGCCCGCCCAGATCACCCACGGCCCCCGCACCGGACACCGGGTCGCACTCACCTTCCACGGCCAGGGCGACCCCGCCATCGCCAAGACCCTGCTCGCCCAGGCCGAACAGGCCGGCGCCAAGGTCACCGTCCTCGCCGTCGGCAGCTGGCTCGACGCACACCCCGAACTGGCCCGCCGCATCCTCGACGGCGGCCACGACCTCGGCAACCACACCCACCACCACCTCGACGTCAACGACATGTCCGAGGCCGACGCAGACGCCGAGATCACCGGCTGCGCCGACCGCCTGCGCCGCCTCACCGGCTCCATCGGCACCTGGTTCCGCCCCTCGCGCACCCGGACCGCGAGCCCCCTCGTCGAACGGCTCGCCCGCCGCGCGGGCTACCCGCACGTCCTCTCGTACGACGTCGACTCCCTCGACTTCACCTCGCCGGGCGCCCCGGCGGTCACCCGCAGGATCGCCGCCGAGATCCGCCCGGGATCCGTGGTGAGCCTGCACTTCGGGTACGCGGACACGGTCGCCGCGCTCCCCGCCGTCCTGCACGAACTGGAACGCCGCGGCCTGCGCGCGGTCACGACCACGGAGCTCCTCACCTGATGCCCAGGAACCTGAACCTGCCCCAGAGACTCAACCTGACCAGGCGCACCGCCGCCGTGCTCGCCGCCGGTGCGGCCCTCGCCGTCCTGGCCGGCTGCGGCAGCGACAAACGCGCCGACGAAGCACTCGGCACCGCGGGCATCCGCAAGCCCGCCAAGCCGAAGACGGCACCGGGACTGCCCGGCATGCCGCCGGTCCTCGACCCCGAGGACGCCTACGCGGCGGACCGGCCGAACGCCCTGCAGCCCGAGGTCAAGAAGTTCCTGCCGCGCGTCTACGTCCCCAACACCAACTCCAACACGGTGTCCGTCATCGACCCCAAGACGTACGAGGTCATCGAGACCATCCCGGTCGGCAACCAGCCCCAGCACGTCGTCCCCTCCTGGGACATGAAGACGCTCTGGGTCAACAACGACCTCGGCGACAGCCTCACCGCCATCGACCCCGCGACCGGCAAGACCGGCCGCACCGTCGAGGTCTCCGACCCCTACAACCTCTACTTCACGCCCAACGGCAAGCATGCCGTCGTGATGGCCTCCATGGACCGCGAACTGGTCTTCCGCGACCCGAAGACCATGAACCGCGTCAAGACCGTCCCCGTCACCTGCGCGGGCGTCAACCACGCCGACTTCTCCATGGACGGGCGCTACTTCATCGTCTCCTGCGAGTTCTCCGGCGAACTCCTCAAGGTCGACACGGAGAAGATGGAGATCGTCGGCCAGCAGAAGATCCCCTTCGAGGGCGCCATGCCGCAGGACGTGAAGATGTCCCCCGACGGCAAGACCTTCTACATCGCCGACATGATGGCGCACGGCATGTGGGTCCTGGACGGCAAGAAGTTCACCACCCCGAAACTGCTGCCCACCGGCAAGGGCTGCCACGGCCTGTACGTCAGCCGCGACTCCAAGGAGATGTACATCTCCAACCGCGGCGAGGGCACCATCTCCGTCTTCGACTTCCCGAAGAACAAGCTGACCAAGAAGTGGAAGCTCCCGCAGGGCGGCAGCCCCGACATGGGCGGCGTCTCCGCGGACGGCAACACCCTCTGGCTGTCCGGGCGTTACGACTCCGAGGTGTACGCCATCGACACCCGCACCGGCGTCCAGCTCGCCCGCATCCCGGTCGGCTCAGGACCGCACGGCCTCGCGGTCTACCCGCAGCCGGGCCGCTACTCCCTCGGCCACACGGGGATCTTCCGTTGAACGGTTGACAGTCACTGACACCGGGCACCAAAAGGGCAGCTCAGGAACCTGCCGCCCCGCCACTCCCGGAGGTCGCCCATGATCCGTGGCATAGATGTCAGCTCACATCAGTCGACGACATTCAGCACGGACGGCCTCTCCTTCGTCTTCATCAAGGCGACGGAAGGCCGTTCGTACATCAACCCCAAGCTGACCGCCCAGACCAAGCGGGCCCGCGACGGCGGCTGCGTCGTCGGCTTCTACCACTTCCTGTGGCCCGGCAACATCACGGCCCAGGCGGCGTACTTCGTGAGCAAGGCGCCGGAGAAGGCGGGGGACCTGCTGGCGGTGGACTGGGAGCAGACGGGGGAGGGCACGCACGCGTCCAACGCGCAGAAGGACAGCTTCATCCGCGAGGTGAAGCGACTGCGTCCGAACCATCGGGTCATGCTGTATTGCAACCGGCATTTCTGGCTGACCTACGACTCGACGTCCTACGCGGGCGACGGCCTGTGGATCGCCGACTACGTCACCGCGGGCAAGCCCCGCATCAGGGCGAAGTGGAAGATCCACCAGTACACGTCGACGCCGCTGGACAAGGACGTCGCCGACTTCAGCAGCGAGGACGCGCTGCGGGAGTGGGCGACGCCCTGACCGTGCGGGGGCGTCAGGCGCGCCAGTCCGCCGTGCGCTCCGGGGACGCCGCCGCCAGGGCCGCGCGGATCTCGTCGACGCCACCGGTGTTGCCGTACACGGGAGTTCCGGGCTGCTGGCGCCACGAGTCGTCCTGGCCGCCGTTGTCGACGGTGTCGAAACCGAGCTCGTCGATGAGGTCGCGTACGACCTTCTTGGCGGCCTCGTCGTCGCCGGACACCGGCAGGGCGACGCGGCCGGGGGTGCCCTTGGGCTGCGGCTTGTCGAGGATGTCCTGGGCGTACGTGCCGTTGAACGCCTTGATGACGGGGTGGCCGATCTGGCGTTCCGTCCAGCGGCTCTCGGTCAGGCCCTCCTCGATCTCGGAGATCTTCCCGTCGCGCTGCTGCGGGTAGTAGTTGCCGGTGTCGAGGACGGCGACGTCGTCGGCCGCGCCGTCCAGGAAGCCCGCGGGCAGGTCGGGCACGGCCTTGAGCGGGACGGTCACGACGACGACCTGTGCGCCGCGCGCGGCCTCCTCGACGGGGACGGGGGTGGCCCCGGTCTCCTCGGCGAGGGCGGTGAGGGTGTGCGGGCCGCGGGAGTTGGCCACGGAGACCTCGTGACCGAGGGCGCTGAGCCGACGGGTGAGGTTGCCGCCGATGTTGCCCGCGCCGATGATGCCGATCTTCATGGCTGTCCTTCCGGTGGTTCACTGTCGTAGCGGAGGTAACCTCCGGAAGGGGTCGGATATTCCGGGCGCGCCCGGACTCACGGGGCGAGCCGCACGACGATCTTCCCCACGTGCTCGTTCGCCTCCAGCGCCCGATGCGCGTCCCCGATGCTGTCGAGGCCGTCGAAGACCTCGGCGACGGCGGGGCGGAACGTGCCGTCGCGGATGCCCGACTCGATGAACGCGTTGACGCGGCGCAGCCCCTCCGGGTCGTCCGCCAGCTGCATGTTGGCGTAACCATGCACGCTGAGCGGCCAGTTGAGCGGCAGCTGCATCGGCCGGCGCCGGTCGAGGAAGCCGTACACCACGACCTTCCCCGCGGGCCGCGCCGCCAGGGAGAGCTCCGCGAGCCCCGCGCCGCCGACCGCGTCGAAGATCAGCTCGGCGCCCTTCCCGCCGGTGAAGCGGTGGACCTCCTTCACGACGTCCTCCGTGTCCGACGCGACGACGAGGGCCGCGCCGTGGTCGAGCAGCGCCTGCCGCTTCCCGCCGGTGCGGGTGACCGCGATGGGGACCGCGCCGATCCGCCGTGCGGTCTGCAGCGCGGCGATGCCGACCCCGCTGGACGCCGCCGTGATCACGACGTGGTCGCCGGGCCGCAGACCGCCGGTCTCCAGCATTCCGCCGTACGCCGTGGAGTACGCGAGCCACGTCGCCGCCCCGGTCACCGCGTCGAGCCCGGCGGGGCGCGGCAGTACGGAGCCCGCGGGCAGGACGACGCGGTCGGCGTAGACGCCCCGGGCGCTCATCTCGATGCCGGGGCCCGTCAGGACGGCGTCGCCGGGGGCGTGGGTGTCCACGCCGTCACCGACGGCCTCGACGATGCCGGACGCCTCGTAGCCGAGCCGGGAGGCGGGCAGGGCGGGCTGGTAGTAGTAGGTCCCCGCGCGGAAGAGCGCCTCGGCGCGGTTGAGGCCGAGCGCCTCGACGCGGACGAGGACCTCGCCGGGGCCGGGTGCGGGCAGCGGGAGTTCTTCGACGCGCAGGACGTCGGGGCCTCCGAGCCGGTCGAAGAGGACGGTGCGTGCAGTGTTCGTCGTCATGTCCAAGACGCTAGGCGGGCTGCACGGCACCTCACCATGCCCGTTGATCCCGCTGCCATGTCCGTTCGTCTCGCCGCCCGAACGGGCGGGTTACGGTGCCTTCATGGACGTACTGAGCGACGCGATCGCGGCCATGCGGACGGGGCGACCGCACTCCTCCCTGACGGAGAAGCACGCCCCGTGGGGCATGCGTTTCACGGGGCAGGGGAATGCCGGATTCCATGCCGTCCTGGAGGGCTCCGCCTGGCTGGTCCCCGTGGACGGCGCCACCGCGCCCGTGCGGCTCGGCCCCGGCGACGTCGCGTTCGTCACGCACCGGGGCGCGTACGAACTCGTCAGTGAACCGGGCGTGCCCGCGCGGGAGTTCACGCTGCGGCCCGACGGCTCCTGGCCGCCGCCCGCGCCCCGCGGTGCGGCCGACGGGCCGCCGTCGGCCGTCATGATCTGCGGCGCGTACCTCCTCGACGAGAACCGACCGCACCCGCTCCTTTCGGAGCTGCCGGACTTCGTGCACCTGCGCGGCGGCTCCGGCCTGCCCGGCGAGTCGGGGGGCGACGGGGGCAACGCCTCGCTGGCCTCCGTACTCGGCCTGCTCGGCGCCGAGTTGAAGGATCCGGGGCCCGGCTCCGACACGATCGTCGCCGCGCTCCTCGACACGCTGCTGCTCCTGTTCCTGCGCACCTGGTGGCTGCGGGCGCGCGGGAGCGCGGGCGATCTGACCGGCTGGGCGGCCGCGCTCGCCGATCCGGCGGTCGCGGCCGCGCTGCGCGCCATCCACAGCGACCCCGCGCACCCCTGGACCGTGGGGGAGCTCGGCGCGCTCTCCAGCCTGTCGCGGGCGCCGTTCGCGCGCCGGTTCACGGCGTCGGTGGGGACGCCGCCGCTCGCGTATCTGACCTGGTGGCGGATGACCACGGCGGCGGGCTGGCTGCGCGGCGCCGACGACGCGCCGCTGCGCGCGGTGGCCGAACGGGCCGGATACGCCTCGGAGTTCGCCTTCGCCAAGGCGTTCAAGCGGGAGTTCGGGATGGCGCCGGGACGCTACCGGAAGCTGCGCGCCGCCGGGTGAGGGCCGCCCGCAGCGCCAGGAAGAGCAGCAGTCCGAACGGCGAGAGCAGGATCGTGAGGACCAGCAGGGGGCCCATCACCAGGGGGTGCGCGCCGAGCCTGCGCGCCTCCCGGTACATCCACTGCCCGAGCAGCAGGTCCCAGGCGATGACCTGGGCCCAGATCGCGCCCGCGCCGTTCGCGAGGACGAGGAGTTCGCGGAATCCGTCGATGTCCGGGCTGCTGACCGCGGACCAGAGTTCGGGCAGGACGGGCAGCGCGAGCGCGATGTAGACGGCGAGGACCGGCACGACGGTCAGGGGCGAGGTGGCGACGCGGTCCGTGAGGGCCCGGCCCGGCGCGAGGATCATGAGCAGCCAGACCGGTGCGGCCAGCCAGAAGGAGAGGTCGAAGAGGAATCCGGTCATGGGACGAGCTCCTTCTCGTTCTCGTCGGGTGTCTCAACACCCGGCGATCCGGCTGGTGTTGAGGTGGGGGTGCGCAGTGCCGCGCAGCTTCCCGTGGCCGTCGCGCAGGCGATCAGGGCCGCGGCCGTCAGCGTCACGCCGTCCGGGTGGATCAACGGCTGTCCGCGCAGCGCCTGCCAGGCGACCAGGAGGAAGAAGGCCGCGTACGCCGCCGATGCCACCAGGACCAGCCGCAGCCGCACACGGGCGTCGGCGAGCCGGGCGAAGCGGGGCGCGAGCGTCATCAGGACCATGAGCAGCAGCGGGAGCAGCTGCAGCGCGTGCATGCCGACGAAGTGCGGGATCCGCAGATCGCCGCCCGTCGTCGACCAGCCGGTCAGCGGCATCGAGGGGCCGCCGTCCGGCACGCCCACGCTGTGCGCGCCGACGATCGGGGACTCGCCCCTGCGCTGGCCGGGCGTGGGCTGTGTCATCAGGAAGCCGACGGCGGCTCCGGCGAGCGCGATGGCGATGCCGCAGCGCATCGTCCAGGCGGACGCGCGGTCGGGAATGCGGGCGCGCAGCAGCAGGACCGCGATGGCGAGGGTGCCGAGCCAGAGGACGACGACGGTGACGGCCATGGTGTTGAACAGGGCTTCGTCGAACGGGGTCTGATGGTTGAAGTGGCTGCGTCTGCCGCGCACCACCTGACCGGTGATGATCACCATCTCGACGACACTGGCCGCCATGACGACGGTGCCCGCCCACCAGCCCGCGCGCCGCCCGCGGTCGAGCAGCGACAGCATCCAGGCGAGCGACAGGCTGTAGGCGACGAACGACACCGAGAACTTCAGCGGTTTGAACCAGATCCGCGCACCGACCAGGACCCGGTCGTCGGCCACGAGTCCCACGGCGGATATCAGGGCGAGGACCGCCATCGAGGCGGAGAACAGCACCAGGGGGCGGTGCCAGGAACGCCATAAGGGCATGGGGATCCCTTTCAGGGGAGCGATGGGCGGGAGGGAGTAGACAGCTGAATAGGTAGCGGCACTATCCGCTATCCGATAGCGCAACTATCTATGATGGGCGGGGCATTGGCAAGGAGCGCTCTGGTGGGAGCGAGGAGAGTGGGCAGGCTGTGCGTATTGGCGAGTTGAGCCGCAGGACCGGTGTGCCGGTGCCGACGATCAAGTACTACGTACGCGAAGGGCTGCTCGCGCCGGGCGAGTTGAGCAGCCCCAACCAGGCGCACTACGACGAGACGCACGAGCGCAGACTGCGGCTGATCCGCGCACTCCTCGACGTCGGAGGGCTCAAGGTCGCGGCGATCGCGGAGGTGCTCGGCGCGGTCGACGATCCGGGGCGCCCGCTGCACAAGGTGCTCGGCGCGGCCGCCGACCGGCTCGGCGGCCAGGGCGCCCCCGACGACGACGCGGAGGCGGAGGCGGCGCAGCGCGCCGTCGACGAGCTGATCGCGCGGCGCGGCTGGCGCACGCACGAGTCGAACCCCGCGGCCGAGGACCTGTCACGGGCCCTGGCCGCGATGGGCCGGGTCGGCCACGGGGCCTTCACGGAACTGCTCGACGAATACGCCGAAGCCGCCGAACTCGTCGCCCGCGCCGACCTCGGCTATGTGAACCGGCGCGCCTCGGTCGAGGACCTGGTGGAGAGCGTCGTGATCGGCACCGTGCTGGGCGAGGCGGTGTTCAACGCGATGCGGCGGCTCGCGCATGTGGACGCGTCGGCGCGGCTGTATGGCGACAGGGGCGTGGATGGGGTGGCGCGGGGGGAGGGGTGAGCGGGGCGGGAGCGCCCGAGGAGGGCGGGGCGGGGCGGGGCGTCAGGCGCGGGGCTGGGACGTCAACAGGCCGAGCGTGGCCCGGAGTTCGGCCTGGGCGACCCGCGCCGCCTCCTCGGAGTCCCTCGCCTCGACGGCCCGCACGAGGTCCGCGTGCGCGGCGTCCCCGTGGTTCGCCTCCTCCGTGCGTACGTCGATGAGTTCGAGCAGGTCGATCAGGCCCTGCCGCAGCGCGGGCATGAACTCCGCGAACAGATCGGTGAGCACGGGGTTGTGCGCCGCCGCGACGACCGCCGCGTGCAACGCGATGTCGGCGTCGACGAACGCGGCGTCCCCCGCCGCCGACGCCGCCCTGCGCCCGTCGAGCGCGGCCCGCATCGCCGCGATGTCCTCGTCGGTACGGCGCCGCGCCGCGAGCCCGGCGGCCTGCACCTCGACGAGCATCCGCACCTCGTACACATCGGTGACCGCCGCCCGCCGCAGCCGGGCGGGCCAGTCCGCGACCGGCTCGGTCGCGACGACGAAGACGCCCGCGCCCTGACGCGCCCGCACGAGCCCGGCACCGGCGAGCGCGCGCAGCGCCTCGCGGAGGGTGGAGCGGCCCACGCCGAGCTCCTTGGCGAGGGTCGTCTCGCCGGGGAGCTTGGTGCCGACGGGCCAGTGGCCGCCGGTGATCTGCTCACGCAGGCGGGCGGTGGCCTGCTCTACGAGGGGGCTGGGGCGTACGGAGCCGAGCGGCATGGGGGACCTTTTCGGGGTGGAGCGGAAGTTGTCTGAAGGGTAGTTGTCTGAGGAGCGGAGGGTCACTTGTCTGAGGGGGCGGAGAGTGGCTCGCCGGGGGCGCGGAGGGGTGCTTGTCTGAGGGGCGGCGTGCGGCTCGCCTGCGGGGCGGAGGGGTGCTTGTCTAACGAGCAGAGGGCCGCAGTCCGCCCCGAGATGCCGCAGCCCACCCGCGGCGCCGAAGCCCACCCCCGGCGCCCAACCCCCCACTTGTCTGAGGAGTACTTGTCTGAGGAGCAGACGTGTGGCTAATCTAGCGCCATGATCTTCCGCGGGCTCCTTCTTCTCGGCTGCCGCGGCGGGGCCTGAAGCGACCGGCACCCCGCCGCGGGATGCCGTGCTGCCGGTCGGCCACCGACCGCGAGCCCAGGATCGAGGATCCGCTTCCGATGAGCACCCTGACGTACGACTGGAATCCCCAGCGCCCCGGCCCCATGCCCCACCACCGCTACCGCCCCTACCAGGACCGGGTGAACGTCCCCGGTCAGGAGCGGAGTTGGCCGAGTGCCCGGATCGAGCGGGCGCCGCTGTGGGTGCCCGTCGATCTGCGGGACGGGAACCAGGCGCTGGCCGAGCCCATGGACACCGGCCGCAAGCGGCGTTTCTTCGATCTGCTGGTCGCGATGGGGTTCAAGGAGATCGAGGTCGGTTATCCGTCGGCGAGCAGGACCGACTTCGAGTTCGTGCGGCATCTCGCCGAGCTGAGCGCGAGTGGCAGCGGCGCGTTGCCCGACGATGTGACCGTTGTCGTGTTCACGCCCGCCAAGCGCGAGTTGATCGACCGTACCTTCGAGTCGATCGAGGGGCTGCCGCGTGCCGTCGTGCATCTGTACATCCCCACCTCGCCCGTCTGGCGCGACGTCGTCCTCGGGCGGTCGCGGGCCGAGGTGTACGGGGTGGTGGAGGAGGCCGCCGCGCACATGGCGCGGCTCGCGGACGCGCGGCCGGGGGCCGACATCCGGTTCCAGTTCGCGCCGGAGACCTTCAACCTCACCGAGCCCGACTACGTCCTAGAGGTCTGCGACGGGCTCACCGAGCTGTGGGACGCGAGCCCCGACCGGCCCGTCACGCACAATCTGCCGGCGACCGTGGAGATCGCGACGCCGAACGTGTACGCCGACCAGATCGAGTACATGCACCGCAATCTCGCCCGCCGCGACTCCGTCATCCTCTCCGTCCACCCCCACAACGACCGCGGCACCGGCGTCGCCTGCGCCGAACTCGCCGTCCTCGCCGGGGCCCAGCGCGTCGAGGGCTGTCTGTTCGGCAACGGCGAGCGCACGGGCAACGTGGACCTGGTGACCCTCGCCCTCAACCTGTACGCCCAAGGCGTCGACCCGATGGTCGACTTCTCGGACATCGACGCCGTGCGCGAGGTCGTCGAGCACTGCAACCGGCTGCCCGTGCACCCCCGCCACCCCTACGCGGGCGATCTCGCGCACACCGCGTTCTCCGGCACCCACCAGGACGCCATCAGCAAGGGCTTCGCCCAGCATGCCCGCCGCGCCGCCGAGTTGGGCGTGCCGGAGAGCGAGGCGCCGTGGGAGGTGCCGTATCTGCCGATCGACCCGGCCGACATCGGCCGCACCTACGAGGCGGTCATCCGCGTCAACTCCCAGTCGGGCAAGGGCGGAATGGCGTATCTGCTCCAGGACCGGCACGGCATCGACCTGCCGCAGGACCTGCGGCCCGACTTCTCGCGCGTGGTGCAGGAGGCCACCGACGACAGCGGGCAGGAGGCCACGGCGAAGGAGCTGTACGAGCTGTTCCACGCGACGTACGTCGCCCCCGGCCGGGACGGCGGTGTGGCGCTGGAGGCCTGGACCACCGACCGTGCCCCGGACGGTGCCCACCGGTTCGTGTGCACGCTCCGCCTGGACGACAGGACGGGGGACTTCGAGGGGTTCGGCAACGGACCGCTGTCCGCCTTCGTCGACGCCCTCGCCGCCGCCGGGATCGCCGTCGACATCCTCGACTACGCCGAGCACGCCGTCGGGGAGGGCGGCACCAGCGAGGCCGTCGCGTACGCGCGCTGCCGGGTCGGCGACACCGTCCGCTGGGGCGCGGGCCTGGACACCTCCGTGCTCACCGCGTCCGTGCAGGCCGTCCTCGCCGCCGTGAACCGTGCGGAGGGCACCCGGTGACGGCCACGGCCCCCGTCCTGCACGCCGCCGACGTCACCGTCGTCCGCGCAGGCCGCCCCATCCTGGAGGACGTCAGCCTCACCGTCCGCCCCGGCGAGCACTGGGCGCTGCTCGGCGCCAACGGCGCGGGCAAGTCGACCCTGCTCAGCCTCTGCGGCGCCGTCAGCCACCCCACGCACGGCACGGTCGAGGTGCTCGGGCGCCGCCTCGGCAGCGTCGACCTGCGTGACCTGCGGGCGTACGTCGGTCATGTGAACCCGCGGCATCCGCTGCGTTCCGCGCTGCCGGTCCGCGACGTCGTGCTCACCGGACTCACCAACAGCGTGGAGCCGCTGCCCCGTTGGCGCCCCACGCCCGAGCAGCGGGAGCGGGCCGACCGGCTCATCGGCCTGCTCGGTCTCGCGCACCGCAGCGACGCGCGCTGGCCCACGCTCTCCCAGGGCGAGCGCGGCCGCACCTTGATCGCCCGCTCCCTGATGCCGCGGCCCCGCCTGGTCCTGCTCGACGAACCGGCCACCGGACTCGACCTCGCGGGACGCGAACGCCTCCTCGACAGCCTGGACGCCCTGCGCGCGGCCCACCCGGCGCTCGCCTCGGTCCTGGTCACGCACCACCTGGAGGAACTCCCCGCGGGGACGACGCACGCGCTGCTGCTGCGCGAGGGGCGGGCGCTCGCCTCCGGCACCGTCGACGAGGTCCTCACGAGCGACCGGATCAGCAAGTGCTTCGACCACCCCGTGCACCTGGAGCGCAGGGACGGGCGGTGGGCGGTGCGGGCCCGGCGCGGCGCACCGGTGGCGTCGCGCTGACCCTCGTACGCCCCACTGACGCGCGTATGCCGTGCGCGTACGACGGAGGGGCCCCGCACCTCGTGTGTGCGGGGCCCCTCCGTGCGGTCGGCGTGCCGACTACTTGTTCAGGCTCGCCCAGAACTCGTCGAACGAGAGACGCTTGTCCGCGTCGGTGTCCTTCGTGCCGATCACAGCCTCGGCCACCGACTCGGTGACGTGGAAGTCGCCCATCTGCGCCATGGCGCTCTTCCACTCGGCCGCCGTGATGAAGCCGTCGCCGTCCGTGTCGAACCGCTCGAACGTCCTGCGCGCTTCCTCGATGTCCGCCACCGGATCCACCCCTTCTTGGTGCACTACTGACGGGGGTTAGGGTAACGGCCGTTCCGGCACCGGATTACAAGGAGTACGTCCATGGCCAGCACTTCCGTCACGCTCGGGAGCATCCTCGACGCGGCGGCCCGTGGCCGCTTCCCCGCGCCGGACGGCGCCACGACGGTCGTCCCGCAGCCCGGCCGCCGTGACGCGGGCGTCATCGCCTTCACCGCCCACTCGGTCGTCTTCACCGACGAGGACCCGCACTGGGTGCGGTCCACGCTCGCCGCGCTCGACTGCGATCCCCTCGCCGCGACCCTGAACCCGCGCTTCCTCGGGGCCTTCATGGACCGCACGGGACGCACGACGGACACCATCGACCTGCTGACCGTCGCCCCTTCGCTGCCGGGCGCCCCCGACCCCGCGCTCGGCCTGCGCGAGATCGACGACCCGGACCACCCCCGGGTCGCCCGGGCCCGCAAGCGCCGCGACGACGTGCGCGTCTGGGCGTCGGACGGCGGCGGCGTGCTGGTCATCGGGCGGGGTGTCGCCGGGCGCTGGGAGACGTCGATCGAGGTCGAGGAGGGCGTACGGCACCGGGGGCTGGGCCGTGCGCTTGCGGGCGCGGCGCGGCAGCTCGTGCCGGACGGATCCCTGGTCTGGGCGCAGCAGGCGCCGGGCAACGCGCGCAGCGTGCGGGTCTTCCAGGCGGCGGGGTACCGGCCGGTGGGGGCGGAGGCGCTGCTCTTCGCGAGGTGAGCCGGGCGGCCGCTCCCCGCGGCTTCGTTCCCCAACCGAGACCTTCCACCACTTCTTGTTCACAAACTGAGATCATGGCCCGCCTCGCGCGCGGGACGGGTGCGGTACAACGTGACCGAGGGGGCCGTGTGCCGCCGTGAGGGGAACGTGGTGGAGATTTTCGAAGGGGCGGGGGCGGCCCAACGGGCGCCGTTCGTGGGCAGGGCAGGAGAGCTCGACCGGCTCGACGCGCTGCTCGGACAGGTGGGGACGGGGAGCGGCGCCGCACCGGGGGAGCGCGCGGAGGCGCCCGTCGTCGTGGACGTCGTCGGGGACGCGGGGATCGGCAAGACCAGACTGCTCACCGAGTTCGCCGCGCGGGCCAGGGCGCGGGGCGCGACCGTGCTGCGCGGCCGGGCCGGGGAGCGCACCCGCCACCGCCCGTTCCGGCCGTACGCCGACGCCTTCGCCGGACTCGACCCGCGGTCCGCGCGGACCTTCCCCTCCCTGGCGGAACTGCCCGCCGCGGTGCGGGGCGGTCAGTTGCGCCAGGGAGGGGAAGACCCGGACGGGGAGGACCTGTTCGGGCTGTGCCGGGACACGGCCGCGGCGCTCGGCGCCCTCGCGGAGCCCGGGCTCGTCGTCGTACTCGACGATCTGCACTGGTCGGACGCCGCGTCCGTCGAACTCCTCGACCATCTCGTACGGCATCCCGTCCCCGCCCCCTTCCTGCTCGCCGTCGCCCGGCGCGCACGCCAGTCACCGCCCGCCCTGACCGCCGCCCTCACCCGGGGCGTGGAGACCGGCGCCGTGCTGCGCCTGCGCCTCGGCCCGCTCGGCCCGGCCGAGTGCGCCGCCGGGCTCGCCCCCGCACTGCCGCGCGAACGCGCCGACGCACTGCACGCGGCGAGCCACGGCAACCCCCTGTACTTCCTGGCCCTCCTGCACGGCGGGCACGCGATACCGCCCGACGAACTCACGGCACTGACCCCGCCCGAACGCGCCGCCATCGAGGCCGCCGCCGTCCTCGGCGAACACGCCGCCACCGACACGATCGGCGCCCTCACCGGCGCCGGGCGCACCGAACTCGTCGAAACGCTCCGCCTGTTGGTGGCCCGCGATCTGCTCCGCCCCGACCCCGACCGGCGCCGCCTCGCCCCCCGTCACCCGCTCCTGTGGGACCGGCTGCGCACCGGCATCGACCCCTGGCGCCGCCAGGAACTGCACCGCGCCGCCGCGGCCGAACTCGCAAGGACCGGCGCCCCGCTCGCCGACCGCGCCCACCACATCGAACAGTCCCTCACCCGCTGGGACCCCGCCGCTGCCGCCGTCCTGACGGAAGCCGCCGCGCAGACCGGGGCCACTGCACCCGCCGACGCCGCCCGCCACCTCGGGGCCGTGCTGCGGTTCCTGCCCGAGACGCCCAAGTACCACTGCATGCGCCGCGAGTTGACGCTGCGAAGGGCGACCGCGCTCGGCATGACCGGAGAGGTCAAGGAGAGCAGGGACCTGCTGCACGGACTGATCGACCGCCACGGCCCGCACGCCGAGAAGGGCGGCGGCGGCGCCGATGAAAGCGATGGCCTGCGCACCGCGGCCGTCATCCAATGCGCCTTCATGGAACGCCACTTGGGCCGCTACGCGGAGGCGGGCGCGCTGCTCCGCCGCGAACTGGACCGGCGCCCGGGACCCACGGGAGCCCCCCGCGCCGCGCTCGTCGTCGAATGGGCCGCCCGCGCCCTGTTCGCCGCCCGCTTCCCCGAGGTCCGCGAGGAACTCGCCCGCACCCTCGCCGACGCCCGCGCGCGCGGCGACGAACCCGGTACGGCCGAGATCCTCACGCTCGCCGCCATGGGGGAGGCGTACGAGGGCGAGACCGCCACCGCACGCGAACACGCGGCCGCGGCGGCCGCACTCACCGACGCACTGACCGACGCCGACCTCGCCGGGCAGTGCGAGTCCCTCGTGCGGCTCGCCTGGAGCGAGGTGTTCCTCGACGACTGCGGCGCCGCAGCGCGCCACGTCGACCGGGGCGTCGACATCGCCCGGCGCACCGGCCGCCCCTTCGCGCTCTCCCAACTCCTGCTCTGCGGCGCGTACGCCAGGTTCATCACCGGCCGCGTCACCGAGGCGCTCGCCCTCGCCGACGAATCCGTTGCGGTCGCGCGGAGCCTGGGCGGCGCCGAACTCCTCGGCTTCAGCAGGGCCGTCCGCGCCATGATCCTCATGCAGGCCCGCCCGCCCGGCGACCCCGAGGTGCTCGCCGCCGCCGAGGAGGCCGCGGCCACCGTCGGCACGGTGGAGGGCTGGTGGGCGACGCTCTCCCGCTGCCTGCTCGCGTACGCCGTCCTCGGCGCGGGCGACCCGTACCGCGTACGGGACGTCCTCCTGCGCGCGGGCGGCGACCGCGACCTGACCCGGCTCCAGCCCTCCGTCCGCCCCAACTTCCTCGAACTCCTCGCCACTTCGGCCCTCGCCACCGGTGACCTCGCGGACGCGGAACACTGGGCGGGACGCGCCCTCGCAGAGGCCGACCGGCTGTGTCTCCCCGTCCAGCGGGGCGCCGCCCTCCGCGCCGTCGGCCTCGTCGCGGCCCGGCGCGGCCACGTCGACACGGCGGCAAGGGCGTTCGCCGACGCGGCACGGGAGAGCGCGCGATCCGGAGCGGCCCTGCGCGAAGCACAGAGCCTCCTCCTGGCCGCCCCCCTCATCCGCGCCACCGGCGACGCCCCCCGGGCCACCGCCATGTGGCGCCGCGGCCGCCACCTCGCCGAGGAGGGCGGCGCACGCCTCCTGACGGGCCCGGAGGGTCACCTGGTCCCTCCTGGCCGGACGAGCCACCCAGGTCTTCTCGGCCTGCCCGGCGGCCTCCCGGACCAGGGCGTCGACCCGGCCGCCGCACCGGGCGCACCGGTGACGCCGGGCACCCCGCCCCCCGTTCAAGGCGGGACGCCGTCCCTCACGCTCGCCGGGCTGACGCCGCGGGAGCGGGAGATTTCCGCGCTGGTGGCCGAGGGGCTCACCAATCAGGCCGTCGCCGAGAGGCTCTGCCTCAGTACCCGCACGGTCGAGAGCCACGTCGCCCGGGTCTACCGGAAGACCGGTGTGACCTCGCGTGCCGCCCTCGCCTCGCTGGTGGCGCGCGCCGCCGGTGGGCGGTCTCAGTCGCTGCGCGGGTAGGCGGCGATCACCTTGCCCTTCGTGTCGGCCTTCAGGTACGCGGAACCGTAGTCGTCGGAGACATAGACGCTCATGCCGGGCCGCTGGCTCTCGAAGACCGTCGACGCGGTGTTCACGACGAGATAGCGGCCGGTGGGGTGCTTGATGCCGAGTTCCTTGTCCGCCCTGCGCACCAGGGCGGGCACCGCGTCCCAGTCGAAGCCCGCGAGGTCCACCGGCACGGTGCCGGACATCACGGTGCCGCCCGCCCCGTCCCGGGTGGCACCGTCGCCGCCCCGGTAGGCGAACCGGTCGTAACGCTTCGTGCTGCCCTTCACGAGTGCCTGCGCGCTCACGTGCTCCGGGTACACCACGAAGCCGGTGACCTTGCCGCCGCCCATGAGCGGCTTCAGCTCCCTGACCGCGGTGCGGATCCCGTCGGGCGTCAACAGGTCGGTCGGGGTTGCCGGTTCGTCGGACTTCCGGTCCGCGGGCGCGGCCGCCGGAGCCGATGCGGGCGCCGTGGTCCGGCCACCGGGCTCCCCGGCCCTGTCCTCGGGAACGGGCAGGAACGTCCACACCAGTACGCCGATGAGCGCGGTCCCGCCGAGCGCCACGAGCCCCGTCGCGGCCCGCGCCCGCCGCACCCGCCGCCGCGCCACCGCGTCCCCGAGCGGCCGCGGCGCGGGCGGCGCGAGCCGGAAGGAGGTGGGGGCGGGGCCGATCCTTGGACTGGGGCGACTGGGGCGACTGGGGCGACTGGGGCCGGGCTTCGTGTCCGTAGGCCCCGTATCCGAACTTCCCGGGCCCGAACTCCTCGTATCCGAACCGGAGTTCCCCACCCCCGCCAACACCCTCGCCAGCATCCCCTCCACCTCCTCGGCCGAGGCCCGCTGCGCCGGATCCCGTACGAGCAGGCGCCGCAGCGCCGTGGTCAGCGGACCGGCGCGGCGCGGGGGCGGTACGCCCTCGTTGAGGACGGCCGCGAGGGTCGCGAGTGTGCTTTCCCTGCGCAGTGGATGGTGGCCCTCGACGGCGACGTACAGGAGCATGCCGAGCGACCACAGGTCCGCGGCGGGGCCGCCGGGGCGGCCGCTGACGCGTTCGGGGGCCATGTAGTCGGGGGAGCCGATGACGGAGCCGGTGGCGGTCAGGGCGGTGGACTCGCGGATCGCGGCGATGCCGAAGTCCGTGAGGACGGGGCGGCCGTCCGGGCGGAGCAGTACGTTGGCGGGCTTCACGTCACGGTGCTCGATGCCGGCGGCGTGCGCGGCGCGCAGGGCGGCGAGGATCTCGCGGCCGAGGACCGCGGCGTCCTCCGGTGCGAGCGTGCCGCGTCCGAGCCGGTCCTGGAGGGAGCCGCCGGTCACCAGCTCCATGACGATCCAGGGGTACGTGCCGTCGCCGCCGTCGACGATGTGGTGGATGGTCACCACGTTGGGGTGGTCGACGCGGGCCAGGGCGCGTGCCTCCCGCAGCACCCTGGCCCGCAGCGTGCGCGCGCCCTCCGGGTCGTACTCGGCGAGCGAGGGGTCCGGCGGGCGCACCTCCTTGACGGCCACTTCGCGGTCGAGCGCCAGGTCGCGGGCGCGCCACACCAGGCCCATGCCGCCCCCGCCGAGCCGGTCGAGCAGCTCGAAGCGGCCGTCGATCACGCGCTTCGCCGCGTCGCCCGCGCTCATGCGCCGTCGCCGCCCTGTGCGGTGAACTCGTCGCACATGGCGATGAGTTGGGCCAGCGAGCCGTCGGGGTCGTCGGGCAGGCCGCGCAGCCGGGTGGCGAGGCGGCGGGCCCGGTCGGCCGCGGCTCCGGTCCTGGCGAGGCCCCACTCCAGGCGTACGGCGAAGAGCTGGGCGGGGAAGAGGTCGCCGTGCCCGGCCTCGCCGCACGCATCGAACGCCGCGGCGGCCCGCTCCGCGCAGACCAGCGACCGTTCGTAGGCCGCGACGTTCACGGCGTACTGCCCGGGCGTGTCCTGCTCGCTGGACGGCGGTCCGTCGGTGCGTTCCAGCTGCAGCTGGGCCAACTGCATGTGGGTGCGCCCGAGTTCGATGCGCAGCTCGGCGCGCTCGGCGCCGTCCCGGGTGGTCCGTGCCGCTTCGTCGCAGGTGTCGAGCGCGTGCGTCATGACGGCCTCGGCCGCGTCGGGGCCCGCCGCGCCGAGCGTCTCCCAGGCGCGGGCCCGCAGCGCGCGCACCACCGCCCCGCTCTCGCCGAGCCCGCGCCACAGGTCGGCGGCCCGCTCGTACGCCCGCACGGACTCGGTGCCCAGGCCCGCGAGGCCGAGCGCCTCCGCGGCCTGCTGGGTGAGGGCCGCGTGGTGGTGCTGGTCGGGCCAGTGCCGCGCGGTGTCCGCGGCGAGCGCGAACTGCTCGGCGGCCAGGGCGGGTTCGTCCGTGCTCACATAGGAGTGCGCGAGCCAGACGCGGGCCTGCACCACGTCGTTCTCGTCGTGCCCCGCCGCGAGATCGGGCAGCACGGCCTCCAGGACGGACGCCGCCTCGTGGTGGCGGCCCCGCTCGCAGTAGTGCCCGCCGAGCCGCAGCCGGGCCAGGGCGCCGAGCCCCGCGCTCTCGCCCGCCAGATCGGCGAAGTGCGCGGCGTCGATCAGCAGCGCCCCTTCCTCGGGGCCTTCCTCGGGTCCTGTCAGGGTGCGGGCGAGCGTCAGGCACAGCCGTGCCCGGTCGCGCGGCGCGAGCAGCCGCACGCGTTCCGGGTCGTCGAGGACGTCGCGTACGACGGTGGCTGCTTGTTGGTGTTCGCCGCGGGTCAGGAGTGTCCTTGCGAGCTGGATCTCGGCGTTGGTGGCGAGCCAGGGGCGGCCCGCCTCGTGGTGGCGGGTGACGGCTCTGCCGAACAGCTCGACGGCGGCACCGGTGTCGTCCGCGACGGCGAGCAGGCCGAGCAGTTCGGTGGCCCCGGCGATCCGGGTGAGGACGGCGGGCTCGTCGATGTGCCGCCGCGCGAAGTCGATGAGACGGTCCAACTCGTCGTTGAGCGAGCCCACTTCGGCCGCTGCGGTTGCGGCGTACGCTCCGTCTCCGTCTCCGTCTCCGGCGCCCCCGCCCCCGGGCAGCAGTGCCGCCCGCACCCGGCAGTGCAGCAGCCCCAGCGTGACCACGTCGACGGTGCGGGCGCCGCCCTCGGCGTGCAGGGCCTCGGCGCGCGCCCGGAGCTGGCCGAGCCGTCCCGGGGTGTCGGGGTCGGCCATGGCGTCCGGTCGGCACAGCAGGGATCGCGCCCGTGAGACAAGCGCCCTGCCGGGCCGCCCGGCCCGCTCGTGCGCCTCGGCTGCCTTGCCGAACAGACCCACGCCGTCGGCCACTTGGTCCCCGTCGAGGTCCAGCGCCGCGGCGTCCAGGGCGTCGGCGCGGTCCGCGTCGCCGAGCGGCGTGCCGCGCGCGTCGAGGGCGGCCGCGGCACGCCGCCAGGCAGTGCCTGCCCAGGGGTGGGCGTTCTGGGTGAACTCCCGGGCGAGGGCGAGGAGTTCGTCCGGGTCCTCGGCGCGGACGGGGTGCTCATCGCCCGCGCGGGGCCCGGGCGAATCCGCCCGCGCTCCCGGTGAATCCGCCCGCGACCCCAGCGGCTCCGCCCGAGACCCCAGCGGCTCCGCCCGAGACCCCAGCGGCTCCGCCCGCAGCCCCAGCGGCAGCGCCCCGCACAGCGGCTCCGCCGCCATGGTGCGGCGGGCGCGGTCGGAGACCGACGTCGTGGCGTTGCGCGCGTCGAAGCGGGCCGCGAGGCCGAGCGCGGTGGTCCGGGCGTGGTCGAGGAGCGCCGCCGCGGTCCACGCGCGGCCGGGCGGACCCGGTACGGGGCGTTCCGCGTGGCCGAGTTCGACCAGGCGGCGCATCAGCAGGGCCGTGCTGACCAGCCAGTCGTGGTGGGCCAGTGGATCGCCCCGCTGGGTCCAGCGGGCGCTCTGCTCGGCGAGGATCTCCAGGCCGCGCGGCTCGTTGCCGGTGCGTGCGCAGAACTCGATGTGCAGGCCCGCGACGGGGCCGAACGTCTCGTCGGAGCGCACCATGCGGTAGCCGCGCAGATGGTGGGCGCGCGCCCGGTCCTGCTCGCCGAGGCGGACCAGCGGGAGCAGGGACCGGGCGAGGGTCTCGTGGGGTTCGCGGTTGCAGCCGTGGGTGCCGTCGAGGACGGGCCGCCAGCCCTTCAGGGCGGCGTGGTCGTCGCCGCGCTCCAGCTGCCAGAGGCCGTCGAGCGCACACTCGCAGGCCAGGCAGTCGGACATCTCGTCGCGTTCCGCCGCCGTCCACGCGGCGTGCGCGCGGGCGGCGCGCGCGGTGTCGCCGAGGTGCCTGGCGAGCATGAACTCGCTGCCGTGCACGGCCCGTTCGGAGTATCCGGCGACGCGGTAGCGGCGGCGCATCTCGGTCAGCCACTCCTCGATGGAGGCGAGCGGCACGTCGTGCTGCTGCCGCGCGTCGCCCGCCACCCACTTGAACATCCAGTGCAGCTGGTGGACGTCGTCCTCGTCGAAGTCCGCGGGATCCTCGTCGTACATGCGTAGCAGGCGCGCGAACGGCACGAACATCTTGTTGCACTCGGCGCTGAACGAGTACGCGTTGACCAGGCAGGTCAGCGCCTCCACCAGGAGCGGCCGGTCGCCGGTGGCCGCCGCCTCGTCGGTGAGCGCCTCGGCGCGGGCGTTGCGCGCGCTGCCGTACGGCTCGTCGTCGAGCCGGAAGACGTCGGCGCGGATCTCATGGCTCGGACGGGCGGTCATCGGGGCTCCCCGGCGGGTCGTTCGGTCGGGTCGTCGGGCCGGTCGAGGCCTTCGGGCCGGTCCAGGGGGCGCACCGCCCAGCCGAGCAGCCCGAGGAAGGTGCGGTTGAGCAGCGCGGAGTCGGCGGGGCGCAGCGGCCGCCGGGACATCAACAGGGCCTGCCCGTACAGGGCTTCGACGGCGGTGGCGGCGAGCCGGTCGTCGGGCGCCTTGGCCATGCGGTGCACCAGCGGGTTCAGATGGTTGAGGACGAGCCGGGCGCGCGGGCGGCCGCCGCGCAGCGAGCCGAGGATGCCCGCCCACAGGCCGTCGGCGGCCTCCGCGGCCTCGGCGCGGTCCCGTTCGTGCCGGGCGTCGCGGTCGTCCAGGTGCAGGGCGGGCACGGTGACGGGCTGGAAGGCGCGCAGGACCACGTCGCAGCCGAGCGGGTCGAGTGCGGCGCGGGCGACGGCGAGGAACGGGGCGAGCGCCAGTTCCCGCTCCGGGTCGACGGAGTCCAGGTGCGCGGTGACGGTGTCGGTGTCCAGTTCGGCGACCGTGCTGCCGGGGCGGGCCGTGGGCAGCAGCTCGACGAGTTCGCTGTCGTACGTGTAGCCGCCGTTGACGACGCCGATGCCCTGCGCCGCGGCGATCGCGGAGACCTGGCGGAACTCCTCGGCGGAGCGGGTGAAGTGCACGACGGGGTGGCGGCGCGCGAACTCCTCCAGCGAGATCGTGCCGTCGGTCGTCTCGAACGGCAGCCACGGCAGCATCACTTGCAGCAGACCGGGGTCGTGCCGCGCGAGGGACTTCACGCCCAGGTGGTGGACGGAGAGGAAGTGGGTGAGCCGCTCCCTGTCACCGGCCGCGAGCTCGGTGAGCCAGCCGCGGATCCGCTCGCCGAGCACCTCGCGCACCGCGGCGAGCGTGTCGTCGTCGTAGAGGTTCTCGCGGGACGCGGTGGGGCGCAGGCTGTCCGAGTCGAGGACGCAGCGCACGAAGAACGCCCAGTCCGGCAGGAGTTCGTCGGCCCGCTCGGTCAGGAGCATGCCCTTGAGGTGGACGCGGTGGGCGCCGCGCCGCGCCGGGCTGACCGCGGTGGGCAGGACGTAGGCGACGCCGCGCAGGCCCGCGAGCGGCACGTCGAGCTCGATGGCGTCCAGCGGCGCGAAGCCGAACGTGTCCCGGCAGTGCGCGGCGAGCGCGGCCCTGCGCGCGTCGGGTCCGGTGTACGCGCGTTCCCACACGGCGGGCCGCTCGGCGACCGGGACGTCGCCGACGCGCACGTCGTGGGGGAGCAGCGACCCGAAGTGGCGGGCGAGCCGGGTGACCCGCTCGGCGCTCAGCCACTCCTCGCAGCCGGTGCGGGCGATGAGCCGGACGGTGGTGCCGGGTTCGGTGCGGGCGGCCGGGGGCAGCGTACGGACGGTGTACGAGCCGTCGTCGCGGGCCCGCCATTCGACGGGCGGCGCCGAGCGGTCCCGTGCCGAGCGGCTGACGACCCGGATCTCCTCGGCGACGACGAAGCAGGCGAGCAGCCCGATGCCGAACTGCCCGAGGAACTCCGAGCGCGCGCTCTCCAGGCCGTCCCTCTTGGAGCTGCGTCCGATGGTCGCGAGGAGGCCGTGCACCTCGGCCTCGGTCAGGCCGATGCCGCTGTCCTCGACGCGGAGTTCGCCGTCGCCGGGGTGCAGCAGGACGGTGCCGGGCGCGTCCGGTTCGACGAGGCGGCGTGCGGTGACGGCGTCCACGCCGTTCTGCAGGAGTTCGCGCAGATAGACCTTGGGGCTGGAGTACAGGTGGTGCGAGAGGAGGTCGACGAGTCCGCGCAGGTCGACCTGGAAGCTGTGCGACATGTGCTCGGCGCCTACCGGGCCTGCCGGTTCCAGGGGCTGTCGTCCAGCACCTTGGGGGAGAAGGAGAACAGGCTCCTGACACCGTCGAGCAGGCCCATGTGCGTTCCTCGGTCGGGGAAGGGTGCGGGACCGGAGCCCGGGAGGGGGCCGGGCTCCGGATGGATGCGCATACATCCGCGTCGAGCCTGTCAAACACCCCGGCCCGGGGCATCCGTAGAACTACGCAATTGCCTACGCAATCAACGGCCGGTCGGTGGGCCGCACCGGCGCGGGCAGCGTCGTCGAACCCAGCAGGTAGGCGTCCACCGAGGCGGCCACCGACCGGCAGGCCGCGGGGTCGAGGCCGCCGATGCCGGGGTCGGTGAGCGCGGCGCGCAGACCCGCGACGTTGTGCCAGGCCGGTTCGACGTCGGCCAGGCGTTCATAGCGCTGGGTGCCGATGAGCAGCGCGCGGGAGCCGGGGCCGAGCGGGCCGGTGCGCGGGTGGTCCGTCACGGCGCGTCGGCTTCGCCCCGGGGACGGCCCGAGGGCTCTGCGGCGTCCGGCGACGCGTCCTCCGGCGCCCCGTCCAGCACGCGGAGCGCCGCGGCGACGGACTCCTCGGAGCCGTCGGTGATGACGACGATCCGCTCCTCCCGCGCCATCCGCACGGGCTGCGCGCGCTGGTGCCCCTGGAGCCACGCCGCCACGGAGACGGCGATCGCGGTCAGCGCCTCCAGATGCGTGGCGACGACGCCGATCGTCTCCAGTGCGCCGTCGAGCGCGCCCTGCCGCCGCGCCTCGTACCCCTCGACCGACTCGGTGTGCCGGGCCACGGACGCGTCGGTCCGCAGCCAGGTGAGCAAGGACGCGAGGGCGCCGTCGTCGGCGCTCCCCTCCGCGAGCCGTAACGTGATCTCCACCCGATCCCCCTGCCGTTCCTGCGCCAAGTATCCCTCGGCGCGGCCCAGTTGGGGGAAGGAGTGGTCCGATGTGCTCGATGAGGTGCAGGTGATCGCTATCGTGGGCGCCGTGCGAGTGCTGCTGGTCGAGGACGACGACAATCTGCGGTTCGCCGTCGCCGCCGCGCTGCGGGCCGCCGGGCTCGCCGTCGACGAGACCGCGGACCTGCCCGCCGCCGACGAGGCGCTGTACGTCACCGCGTACGACTGCGCGGTCTTCGACCGGATGCTCCCCGGCGGGGACGCCGCCGCCTATGTGGCGCGGCTGCGGAGCGCGGGCCGTGCCGTCCCCGTGCTCTTCCTCACCGCACGCGACACCGTCGCCGACCGGGTCGAGGGCTTCACGAGCGGCGGTGACGACTATCTGGTCAAGCCGTTCGCCGTGCCCGAACTCGTCGCCCGGGTCCGCAGCCTGTGCCGCAGGGCGCAGCTGGTGCGCCCGCCCGTGCACCACGTCGGCGACCTGGAGATCGACACCGCCCGGCGGCAGGTCCGCAGGCGCGGGCTGCTCCTCACCCTCACCAGCAGGGAGTTCGCCGTACTCGAAGTCCTCGCGGCGCGCGCCGACCAGGCGGTGCCGCGCGCCGACCTCATCGAGAGCTGCTGGGACGAGATGGCGGAACCGCAGTCCAACGTCCTCGAGGTGCTCGTCTCCCAGCTACGCCGCAAGCTCGGCGACCCGCCGCTGATCCGTACGGTGCGCGGGGTCGGCTACCGCCTCGCCGCGGACGGCTCGTGACACGGAAGCCGGGGCGCGGGCGCGGTCCGCTCACCCCCACCGCCCGCGTCCGCAGGCTGCGGCGCC
The DNA here is from genome assembly GCF_042740435.1 of Streptomyces sp. NPDC059002. Lineage (NCBI taxonomy): Bacteria > Bacillati > Actinomycetota > Actinomycetes > Kitasatosporales > Streptomycetaceae > Streptomyces > Streptomyces sp. NPDC059002. The sequence goes on from NZ_JBHYJI010000062.1 coordinate 45,760, forward strand.
GCATCACCGCCCTGTTCGCGCTGACCAGCGCCGTGGGCCTGATCGTGATGGCCGTGTTCGCCGTCCGCGGCGACGACCGGCGCTGGCGCCAGCAGCTCGACCTGTCCATGAGCCAGGACACCAGCTGGGCGATCGGCCTCCTGGTGACCGGCGACGACGGCCGGCTCGACGCCCGCGAACTGGCCGACACCATGGGCACCGGATGCCCGCCCCTGACCGTGCTCTCCGTGCCGCCCCGATGGCACGGCGAGGACTCCGCGCTCGCCGTCGACCACGCGCCGCGCCGCCCCTGCATCGACCTCGGGACCGAGGGCGTACGGGCGGCGGCCGGCCGGGCCGTACGCGCCGAGGACACCGTCGCCCTGGACCGGCGCGCGCGGGACGGGCGGCCGGTCCGGGTGCTCGCCGACCCCTTCTACGATGCCGCGGGCGACGGGCCGCAGGGCGCCGTCGTCACGCTCGCCGAGACCGCGGACCAGCAGGCCGATCACCGCCGCTTCACCTGGCTGGTCGCCGGGGGCTGCGCGGTGCTCGTCTGCCTTTCGGCGGCCGTCGGCCACTTCCTTTCGGGGCGCGCGGTGCGGCCCGCCCTCGCGGCGCTCCGCCAGCAGGAGGCGTTCCTCGCCGACGCCGCGCACGACCTGCGGACCCCCGCGGCCTCGCTGCGCACGCTCGCCGAGACCGCGCTGCGCGGCGAGACCGACCGCACCGAGGTGCTGCGGCGCACGCTGCGGCTGGCGGACGGCATGGGCGGTCTCGTCGACGGGCTGCTCACCCGGGCCCGGCTGATGTCCGGCGTGGAGACGCTCGCGCGGGAGCCGCTGCGGCTCGACCAACTGGTGGAGGGCGTCGTCGCGGACGCCCCCACGGAGGGGCACGACGTGACGGTGCGGACCGAGGAGAGCGTCGTCGTCGCCGACCCCGACCTCGTGCGCAGGGCCGTCGCCAACCTCGTCGGCAACGCGCTCCGCCACGGCCACGCACCCGGGGAGCCCGCGCGGGTGCGGGTCACGGTCGGGAGGCACGGCACCGTGACGGTGCGGGACGAGGGCCCCGGCCTGCCCGCCCCCCTCGCGGACTCCCTCTTCGAACGGTTCCGCAGCGGCTCCGGCTCGACCGGCCTCGGCCTCTCGATCGCGGCCTGGGTGGCCCACGCCCACGGCGGCACGCTCACGGCGGGGCCGGGGGAGCGCGGCGGCGCCCGCTTCGACCTGCGCCTCCCCGAGTCCGACTCGCCCCTCGACGCCTGACAGCGCCGCTTCCCCCACCCCCTCATCAAATCCTCAGGCAGCCCCATGCATGCTGCTCCCTGAACCGATCTTGGGAGCCCCTCCGTGAACCGCGCCGTCCGGCACCGCCGTCGCCCCATCGCCCTGACCCTGGCCGCCCTGGCCGCCGCCGCGCTCGTCGGTGGCTGCAGCACCGCGGGCGGCACCGAGGCGCGGGGGGACGACCCCGCGGGGCGGGCGGGGCTCACGTCGTTCTACGGGCAGAAGTTGAAGTGGACCGACTGCGGGGAGCTGCGGTGTGCGCGGCTCACCGTGCCCAGGGACTACGACCATCCGGAGAACGGCAGGACGTTCTCGCTGCCGGTGGCGAAGGCGGCGACGGCCGACCCGGACGCGCGTCTCGGGTCGCTGGTCTACAACCCGGGCGGCCCCGGCGCCTCCGGCGTCGGCGACCTCAAGTCGGACGAGGGGGAGGCGTTCAGCCGCGCCGTGCGGGACCGCTTCGACATCGTGTCCTTCGACCCGCGGGGCGTGGGAGGCAGCCGTCCCGCCGTGCGGTGCGAGGAGCCGGCGCAGGACGCGGAGTCCGGGGAACCGGGACCGATCAGTCCCGCCACCGCGAAGGACCGCGCCCGCGCGTTCGCCGGGGCGCGCGCCGAGGCCGCGGCGTGCGTGCGCGGCAGCGGCGGCATCCTGCGCCAGGTCGGCACGGCGGACGCCGCCCGCGACCTGGACGTCCTGCGCGCAGCCCTCGGCGACGAGAAGCTGACCTACCTCGGCTGGTCGTACGGGACGAGCCTCGGCACCTCGTACGCCGAACAGTTCCCGCACCGCGTCCGCGCGCTGGTCCTGGACGGCGCCGTCGACCCTTCCCTGAACTGGCGGGAACGCGCGATGAGTCAGGGCACCGGCTTCCGCAGGGCCGTCGACGACTACGCCGAGCAGTGCGCCGACATCGTGGGCGACGGCTGCCCCGGCGCGACCCCGCGGGAGATATCCGACCTGATCGAGGGGTTGTACGAGGAGGCGGCGCGCGAGCCGCTGCCGGTCGCCGACGAGGACGCCTACGACGTCGACGCCAGGACACTGCTCGACGTCGTCACGGCCGCGATGTACACCCCCGAGGACGACTGGCAGGACCTCTCCGAGGCGCTGGGCGAGGCCGCCGACGGCGACGCCACGCAGCTCGCCGCGCTCGCGGAGGACGAGGATCCGTCCACCGAGTCCCGCAGGAAGGCCCGCGGCGCCGCCCCCGAGAACGACGACGAGGCCATCATCGCCGTCAGCTGCCTCGACACCCCCCACCCGCGCACCGCGGGACCCTACTGGGACGCGCTCGGCCCCGCAGGGAAGGCCGCGGGCGTGTACGGCACGTCGAGCGTCGTCGACGAACTGACCTGCGCGGACTGGCCCGCGGGCACCGAGCGCCCGCACCGCGTCAGCGCCAAGGGCGTCCCGCCGGTCCTGGTGGTGGGCACCACGGGCGATCCCGCCACGCCGTACGAGGAGGCGGAGAGCCTGGCCGAACAGTTCCCCGGCGGCATGCTTCTGACGTACGAGGGCGTGGGTCACACGGCGTACGGCCGCAGCAACTCCTGTGTCACGAAGGCCGTCGACGACTACCTCATCGCCGGGAAGCCGGTCCGCCCCGACACGACGTGCTAGCCAGTGAGACCGCCGCGCGGTACATCACAGACATGACCGCGCATGAGGAAACTCAGGGAACCAAGGGGCGTCTCGACGGCAAGGTGGCCTTCGTCACCGGTGCGGCGGGCGGGCTCGGGCGCAGCCACATCAGGCGGCTCGCGGAGGAGGGCGCCGACCTGGTCGTCGTGGACCTGTGCCGGCCGGTCGACACCGTGCCCTATCCGCTGTCGACGCCCGAGGACCTGAGCGACGCGGTCGAGGAAGTGGAGGCGCTGGGCCGCCGCGTCGTGGCGCGGCAGACGGACGTGCGGGACCGGGCCGCGCTCCAGGAGGCGTACGACGCGGGCCTTGAGGAGTTCGGCGAGATCCATGTCGTCGTCGCCAACGCGGGGATCGCGCCGCTGCTGGTGGAAGACCGGGTGGAGGCGTGGCACGACGCCATCGACGTGAACCTCACCGGCACCTTCCACACCATCGAGGTGGCCATCCCGTCGATGATCGCCGCCGAGCAGGGCGGCTCCATCGTGATCGTCAGCTCCACCGCCGGGCTCGTCGGCATCGGCGGGTGCAGCAACGGCGGCCTCGGCTACGCCGCCTCCAAGCACGGCGCGGTCGGGCTGATGCGTACGTACGCCAACAACCTCGCCCCGCACCGCATCAGGGTCAACTCCGTGCACCCCACCGGCGTGGCCACCCGCATGGTCACCGACCCCTCGATGGTCGAGTTCGTCGCCCAGGACGCGCGCCTTTCCGAGGAGTCGCCGAACGCCCTGCCGGTGGACACGATCGAACCGGTCGACGTGTCCAACGCCGTCCTGTGGCTGGCCTCGGACGAGGCCCGCTACGTCACCGGCGTCACGCTGCCCGTCGACGCCGGATTCATCAACCGCCGCTGAGTCACCGAGCCGGAGGTGGGACGCCGCCATGACCGATCAGTACGCGGACACGATTCTGGTGGGTGGGCAGGTCAGGACATCGACGGGATGGGCCGATGGGCTCGCCCTGCGCGCCGGAGCCATCGACATGGCCGGCGGCCGCGACGACGTGCTGCGGCGGCGCGGCCCGGACACGCGGGTGATCGAGCTCGCGCCCGGCGACACCGTCCTGCCGGGCCTGCACGACGTGCACGTGCACCCGATCTACGCCGGAGTCCGCGAACGCCGCTGCAAGGTCCCGCAGGGCTCGACCCTGGACGACACCCTCCGCATCGTCGCCGAGCACGTGTCCCGGGCCGCCCCCGGCACCTGGGTGCTCGGCGGGCAGTGGGACGCGTCCGCGCTCGGCGCCCGCCCGGACCGCGCCGCGCTCGACGCCGTCGCGCCCGACCATCCGGTCCTCCTGGAGGACACCAGCGGACACAGCTCATGGGCGAACAGCGCGGCACTCGCGGCCGCCGGAATCGGCCCCGGCACCTCCGACCCGGTGGGCGGCATCTTCGAGCGGGACGCCACGGGCCGCCCGAACGGCATCCAGCGCGAGACGGCCGCCGATCTGCTCGCCGCCTCCGCGCCCAAACCGTCCGACGAGGAGGTCGAGGAGGCCCTGGAGTGGGCCCTCGGCGAGATGCTCTCGTACGGGATCACGTCGTTCACCGAGGCCGCGGTCGGCTTCACCGCGGGTCCGCGCCCCGAGTTGCGCGCCTACACCCGTCTCGCCGCGCGCGGAGCCGTCCGCCAGCGGGTGCGCCTCAGCCTCGTGTGGTCCCCCGGCGACCCGGTGTGCGAAGAGGTGATCGCCGGGCGGAACCTCTGCGCGAGCAGCCACCTCGCGCCCGACTGCGTGAAGATCTTCCTCGACGGCGTGCCGACCGACAGCCACACGGCGGCGATGATCGAGCCCTACAAGGACGCGGTGGAGGGACGGGGCGACGAGGCGGGCCGGCACGGTCTGCTCGCGATCGCGCCCGCGGTCCTCGACCAGGCGGTGACCCGCTTCGACCGGATGGGCATCACGGTCAAGTTCCACGCGGCGGGCGACGCGGCGGTCAGGGCGGCCCTCGACGCCATCGAGGCCGCCCGCAGGGCCAACGGATACGGCCCTGCCATGCACAACGTCGGACACTGCACCTTCGTGGCGAAGACCGACATCGAGCGCGCGGCGCGGCTCGGCGCCACGTTCGAGGTCTCCCCCTACTTGTGGCGGCCCTCGCCGATCTGCGCGGACATCACGGCCGCCGTCGGCGCGGAAGCGGTCGAACGGGCCTGGCCGGTACGGGAGATGCTGGAGGCGCGCGCCCTGGTCGTGCCGGGGTCGGACTGGTGCGTCGTGCCGTCGGTGAACCCGTGGTCCGCCATCGAGACGCTCGTCACCCGGCAGGAGCCGGGCGGCGGCGCGGAGTCCTTCGGCGAGTCCCAGGCCATCACGCTGGAGCAGGCCTTCGACCTGTTCACGGTCAACTCCGCGCGCCAGGAAGGCATGTCACACCGCGTCGGCCGCATCGAACGGGGCATGCTCGCCGACGTCATCGTCGTCGACCGGAACCCGTTCGACGCGCCGATCACCCAAGTCCACGCCACCAAGGTCGAGATGACGTTCATCGAGGGAGAACTGGTCTTCAGCGCTCGGTGAGCCGGTCCTCGGCGCTCGGCGAGCCGATCCTCAGCACTCGATGATGTTCACCGCGAGCCCGCCCCGCGCGGTCTCCTTGTACTTGACGCTCATGTCCGCGCCGGTGTCCTTCATGGTCTTGATGACCTTGTCGAGGGACACCTTGTGGGAGCCGTCGCCGCGCATCGCCATCTTCGCGGCGGTGACGGCCTTGACCGCGGCCATGCCGTTGCGCTCGATGCACGGGATCTGGACGAGGCCGCCGACCGGGTCGCAGGTCAGGCCGAGGTTGTGCTCCATGCCGATCTCGGCGGCGTTCTCGACCTGCTCGGGGGAGCCGCCGAGCACCTCGGCGAGGGCGCCCGCGGCCATCGAGCAGGCGGAGCCGACCTCGCCCTGGCAGCCGACCTCGGCGCCGGAGATCGAGGCGTTCTCCTTGAAGAGCATGCCGATGGCACCGGCCGCGAGGAGGAAGCGGACGACGCCGTCCTCGTCCGCGCCGGGCACGAAGTTCATGTAGTAGTGCAGGACCGCGGGGATGATGCCCGCGGCGCCGTTCGTCGGGGCGGTGACCACGCGGCCGCCCGCGGCGTTCTCCTCGTTCACGGCCATCGCGTAGAGCGTGATCCACTCCATGGCGCGGGCCTGCGGGTCGCCCTCGGCGCGCAGCTGGCGTGCCGAGTTGGCCGCGCGGCGGCGGACCTTGAGGCCGCCGGGCAGGATGCCCTCGCGGGACATGCCGCGCGAGACGCAGGACTGCATGACGCCCCAGATGTCGAGGAGGCCCGCGCGGATCTCCTCCTCGGTGCGCCAGGCCTTCTCGTTCTCCAGCATCAGCGCGGAGATGGAGAGGCCGGTCTCGGAGGCCAGGCGCAGCAGCTCGTCACCGGTGCGGAAGGGGTGCTTGAGGACCGTGTCGTCGGGGACGATCGGGTTCTCCCCGGCCACGGCATCCTCGTCGACCACGAAGCCGCCGCCCACCGAGTAGTACGTCTTCTCCAGGACGAGGCCGCCCTCACGGTCGTACGCGAAGATCGTCATGCCGTTGGCGTGGTACGGCAGGGCCTTGCGGCGGTGCAGGATCAGGTCTTCGTCGAAGTCGAAGTCGATCTCGTGCATGCCGAGGAGGTTGATGCGGCCGCTCGACTTGATCTCCTCGACGCGGTCGTCGGCCGATTCCACGTTCACCGTGCGCGGCGACTCGCCCTCAAGGCCAAGGAGGACCGCCTTGGGCGTGCCGTGGCCGTGGCCCGTCGCGCCGAGCGAGCCGTACAGCTCGGCCCGTATCGCGGTGGTGTGGGCCATCAGGCCCTCGTTCTTGAGGCGGCTCGCGAACATGCGGGCCGCGCGCATCGGACCGACCGTGTGGGAGCTGGACGGGCCGATGCCGATCGAGAACAGGTCGAAGACCGAGATGGCCACGGGAAACTCCAAGGGTGGTTGGTAGACGCCGTTGTCTGCCGGGGTGATGCAGAAGTACAAGGCGGTGCAGGAACGCAGGGACTGCTGTACGCGTGCGGTGCGGGCGGGCACGTGGTGCGGGGCACCCCGCCCACTCTCCAGTGTGCGGGGTGCCCCGACGTTTCGTACGTACGAACAAAAGCGTACGAAACTACTTCAGGCCGGGGTACAGCGGGTGCTTGTCGGCCAGAGCGGTCACGCGGGCCTTCAGGCCCTCGGCGTCGAAGCCCGGCTTGAGGGCCTCGGCGATGATGTCGGCGACCTCACGGAAGTCCTCCGCCTGGAAGCCGCGGGTGGCGAGCGCGGGCGTGCCGATCCGCAGGCCCGAGGTGACCATCGGGGGGCGCGGGTCGTTCGGGACCGCGTTGCGGTTGACCGTGATGCCGACCTCGTGGAGACGGTCCTCGGCCTGCTGGCCGTCGAGCTCGGAGTTGCGCAGGTCCACCAGGACCAGGTGCACGTCCGTGCCGCCGGACAGGACGTCGACGCCGACGGCCTTCGCGTCGTCCTGCACCAGGCGCTCGGCCAGGATGCGGGCGCCGTCCAGGGTGCGCTGCTGGCGCTCCTTGAACTCCTCCGAGGCCGCGACCTTGAAGGAGACGGCCTTGGCCGCGATCACGTGCTCCAGCGGGCCGCCCTGGAAGCCGGGGAAGACCGCGGAGTTCAGCTTCTTCGCGAAGTCCTTGTTGCGGGCCAGGATGACGCCGCCGCGCGGGCCGCCCAGCGTCTTGTGCGTGGTGGAGGTCACCACGTCCGCGAACGGCACCGGGTTCGGGTGCAGTCCCGCGGCGACGAGACCGGCGAAGTGCGCCATGTCGACCCACAGGTACGCGCCGACCTCGTCGGCGATCCGGCGGAACTCGGCGAAGTCCAGCTGGCGCGGGTAGGCGGACCAGCCCGCGATGATCACCTTCGGGCTGTTCTCCTTGGCCAGGCGCTCGACCTCGGCCATGTCGACCAGACCGGCCTCGTCGACGTGGTACGCGACCACGTTGAACTGCTTGCCGGAGAAGTTCAGGCGCATGCCGTGGGTGAGGTGGCCGCCGTGCGCCAGATCCAGGCCGAGGATCGTGTCGCCGGGCTGGGCGATCGCGAAGAGGGCGGCCTGGTTGGCGGAGGCGCCGGAGTGCGGCTGGACGTTGGCGTACTCGGCGCCGAACAGGTCCTTGATCCGGTCGATCGCGATCTGCTCGGCGACGTCCACGTGCTCACAGCCGCCGTAGTAGCGGCGGCCGGGGTAGCCCTCGGCGTACTTGTTGGTGAGGACGGTGCCCTGGGCCTCCATGACGGCGACCGGAGCGAAGTTCTCCGAGGCGATCATTTCCAGGGTGGACTGCTGACGGTGGAGCTCGGCGTCGACGGCGGCGGCGACGTCCGGGTCCAGCTCGTGGAGGGGGGTGTTGAGAAGCGACATCACACGATCCCTATCGGTATGGGTCAGCCGGCGGTGAAGGCGGTGTACTCATCGGCGGAGAGCAGGTCGCCCGGCTCGTCCGTGACGCGCACCTTGAACAGCCAACCGCCCTCGAACGGGGCGGAGTTGACCAGCGACGGGTCGTCCACGACGTCCTGGTTGGCGGCGACGATCTCGCCGGTGACCGGGGCGTAGAGGTCGCTCACCGACTTGGTCGACTCCAGCTCGCCGCAGGACTCGCCCGCGGTCACGGTGTCGCCGACCTCGGGGAGCTGGGCGAACACGACGTCACCGAGCGCGTTGGCCGCGTGCTCCGTGATGCCGACCGTCGCCACGCCGTCCTCGGCGGCCGACAGCCACTCGTGCTCCTTGCTGTAACGCAGCTGCTGGGGGTTGCTCATGACCTGAATTCTCCTGTACGCGGGGGAGTGCTGATGAACGGGTGAGCCGACGGGCGGGGTGCGGCAGGCGCGAGTGTCACTTCTGGCGCTTGTAGAACGGCAGGGCCACGACCTCGTACGGCTCGTGCGTGCCGCGGATGTCCACGCCGACGCCCGCGGTGCCGGGGGCCGCGTGGGCCGCGTCGACGTACGCCATGGCGATGGGCTTGCCGAGCGTCGGGGACGGGGCGCCCGATGTGACCTCGCCGACGACCTTGCCGTCGGCGACCACCGCGAACCCGGCGCGCGGGACGCGGCGGCCCTCGGCGATCAGGCCCACGAGCTTGCGCGGCGGCGCGGACTCGGCGCGCTCGGCGGCGGCCGCGAGGGCGGGCCGGCCCACGAAGTCCTCCGACTGGGAGGTCTTCTCGAACTTGACGACCCGGCCGAGCCCCGCGTCGAACGGCGTCAGCTCGGCGGTCAGCTCGTGCCCGTACAGCGGCATGCCCGCCTCCAGGCGCAGCGTGTCACGGCAGGAGAGGCCCGCGGGCACCATGCCGACCGGGGTACCGGCCTCCATCAGCGCGTTCCACAGCTTCTCCGCGTCGGCGGGCGCGACGAACAGCTCGAAGCCGTCCTCACCGGTGTAGCCGGTGCGGGCGATCAGGGCGGGCACGCCCGCGACGGTGCCGGGCAGGCCCGCGTAGTACTTCAGGCCGTCCAGGTCGGCGTCCGTGAGGGACTTCAGGATGCCGGGGGACTCGGGGCCCTGGACGGCGAGCAGCGCGTAGGCGTCGCGGTCGTCGCGGACCTCGGCGTCGAAGTCCTCGACGCGGTTGCCCAGCTCGTTCAGGACGTTCTGGGCGTTCGAGGCGTTGGCGACGACGAGGTACTCAGGGGCCTCCGCCTCGCCGAGGCGGTAGACGATCAGGTCGTCCAGGATCCCCCCGTCCTCGGCGACGATCATGGTGTAGCGGGCGCGGCCGACGCCGACGGAGCCGATGTTGCCGACCAGTGCGAAGTTCAGGAAGTCCACGGCCTCCGGGCCGGTGACGGTGATCTCGCCCATGTGCGACAGGTCGAAGAGACCGGCCTTGGTGCGCACGGCGTTGTGCTCGTCGCGCTCACTGGCGTACCGCAGCGGCATGTCCCAGCCCGCGAAGTCGGTCATGGTCGCGCCGAGCGATCGATGCACGGCATCGAGGGCGGTCAGACGGGGGGCAGTGCTCATGAAGGGAACTCCCAGGGCATGACGGGCGAGGTCGATCCTCCCCATCTGTCATCGGAACCTGAGAGGTTCGCCGGGAGTGTCCCGATGGACGGGACGCCCGGCTTGCACCTTGGGTGGGACCGCCGGGGCGGCCCGCTTTTCAGATGTGCCTCGCCCGCGCGGTACGGGGCCTGAGAGATTCAAGGGAGGGACTTGCTCCTTCGGCGCCCCAGCGCGTCGTCAGTGCGTCGTACGACGGCTGCTGGGAACTCTCCCGCGCGGATTCAAACGGCCTGTATGGAGTTGGCGGGCACATCATTGCACGCGACTCTGCTGAGGGGGAGCCGTGGCCCGGGAATGCTCTTGTGCCGCATTACCTTCTCTTTACACTTGCCGGGGAAGCAGTACGTGACCGCTATGGGGAGGCCGATCACGGTGCGCAGCAAGGCCAGTGTCTACGCCACGACCACGGGGGTGGCGCTGCCCAAGCAGGCCGCCGCCCCGGCCCGGGAGAGCTGCGGCCCGCTTCCCCTGGCCGTCGTCCGCGACCTGCGGCAGCGGGCGGGGCACAGCCCGCACCGCCTCACCTTCGCGGCGGGCGACCTGGTCGTCGTCTCCGGACTGCCCGGTGGCGGGAAGTCGACGCTGATGCGGCAGGCGGTCGGCGGCCCGCGCATCGACTCGCAGGACACCCGCGACCGCTGGGCCCGCCGGATGCCGGGACGGCTGCCGTACGCGCTCTACCGCCCCCTGGTCCGCCTCGTGCACTACGCGGGGCTGCGCCGCGTCCTGCGCTCCGGCGAGAGCGTCGTCGTGCACGACTGCGGCACCCAGGCCTGGGTGCGCCGCTGGCTCGCCCGCGAAGCGCTGCGGCGCGGCACGACCCTGCACCTGCTGCTGCTCGACGTGCCCGCCGACACCGCCCTGGAGGGCCAGCGGGCGCGCGGCCGCGGCGTCTCCCGCTACGCCTTCGCGCGGCACCGCAGAATGATCGGCCGACTGGTCGGCGCCGCCGAGCGCGGCGACCTGCCGCGCGGCTGCGGCTCCGCGGTGCTGCTCGACCGGGCGGCCGCGAGGGTGCTGCGGGGGATCGGCTTCGACAGCTGAGCCGCCGAGCCGCCGAGCCACCGGGACACAGCCGGGGCCCGCGCCATCGGGCGGCGCGGGCCCCGGCTG
>NZ_JBHYJI010000063.1:0-56623 GCF_042740435.1 Streptomyces sp. NPDC059002
CCCACTCACCACCCCCCCATCCATTGTTGTGTAACTTCTGGTGGACCGTTTTTTTTCTACTCTGACTGGGCCCGGGCCCCCCCCCGCCCACCCCCCGGGGCCCCCCCCCTTCTGCGTACTGCTCAACCGGCCGCCGACTAGGCGGACTTCTGCTCGCCCGAGCCCGGGCCCCGCACCTCGCGCGGTACCAGCGTCGGGTTCACGTTCGAGCGGACGACGTCCGCGGTGATGACGACACGGGCGACGTCCTTGCGGGACGGCACCTCGTACATCACCGACTGGAGGACCTCCTCCATGATGGCGCGCAGGCCGCGCGCGCCGGTCTGGCGCAGGATCGCCTGGTCCGCGATGGCCTCCAGGGCCTCGCGCTCGAAGTCCAGCTCCACGCCGTCGAGTTCGAAGAGGCGCTGGTACTGCTTCACCAGCGCGTTGCGCGGCTCGACCAGGATCTGGAGGAGCGCCTCGCGGTCGAGGTTGTGGACCGAGGTGATCACGGGGAGGCGGCCGATGAACTCGGGGATCATCCCGAACTTCACCAGGTCCTCCGGCATGATGTCCTCGAACTGGTCCTTCTCCTCCATCTCGCGCTTCGAGCGGATGGTGGCGCCGAAGCCGATGCCCTTGGCGCCCGCCCGCGACTCGATGATCTTCTCCAGGCCGGCGAAGGCGCCGCCCACGATGAAGAGCACGTTCGTCGTGTCGATCTGGATGAACTCCTGGTGCGGGTGCTTGCGGCCGCCCTGCGGCGGGACCGAGGCCGTGGTGCCCTCAAGGATCTTGAGGAGGGCCTGCTGGACACCTTCACCCGAGACGTCGCGCGTGATCGACGGGTTCTCGCTCTTGCGGGCGACCTTGTCGATCTCGTCGATGTAGATGATCCCGGTCTCGGCCTTCTTGACGTCGTAGTCGGCCGCCTGGATCAGCTTGAGCAGGATGTTCTCGACGTCCTCGCCGACATAGCCGGCCTCCGTCAGCGCCGTCGCGTCCGCGATGGCGAACGGGACGTTCAGCATGCGCGCGAGCGTCTGCGCGAGGAGCGTCTTGCCGGAGCCGGTCGGGCCGAGCAACAGGATGTTGGACTTGGCGAGTTCGATCGCGTCGTCACGGCCCTGCGCGCCGCCGTTCTCTCCGGCCTGGACCCGCTTGTAGTGGTTGTACACCGCTACCGAGAGGGCCTTCTTCGCGGGCTCCTGGCCCACGACGTAGCCCTCAAGGAATTCGTAGATCTCGCGAGGCTTGGGGAGTTCCTCCCAGCGCACCTCGCTCGTCTCCGCGAGCTCTTCCTCGATGATCTCGTTACAGAGGTCGATGCACTCATCGCAGATGTACACACCGGGGCCTGCGATGAGCTTCTTGACCTGCTTCTGACTCTTTCCGCAGAACGAGCACTTGAGCAGATCGCCGCCGTCACCGATGCGTGCCACGAGGTGCTTCCCCTTCGCCTGGGAGACGCCACGTTCAGCGGCTCCTGGTGCCTCTCTCTGACGGTACCTTGCCGGGCCCCCCGTTCGGGCCCCCCTTGGCACGGTTCGCTTCGACGTGGGTCGTGCGCAAACCGTGCCAAGGAGCGGCAGATGCTACAGCGCTGCGTCAGACGACCGAGGAATTGTTCATCTTCCGGGTGGAGATGATCTGGTCGACCAGGCCGTACGCGAGCGCGTCCTCGGCCGTGAGGATCTTGTCGCGCTCGATGTCGTCGCGGATCTTCTCGATCGGCGTCGTGGAGTGCTTGGCCAGCATCTCCTCCAGCTGCGAACGCATCCGGAGGATCTCGTTGGCGGCGATCTCCAGGTCGGAGACCTGGCCGCGGCCGGTCTCGCTGTAGGGCTGGTGGATCAGGACGCGGGCGTTCGGGAGCGCCATGCGCTTGCCCGGCGTACCGGCCGCGAGGAGCACGGCGGCGGCGGACGCGGCCTGGCCCATGCAGACGGTCTGCACGTCGGGCTTCACGAACTGCATCGTGTCGTAGATCGCCGTGAGCGCGGTGAAGGAGCCGCCCGGGCTGTTGATGTAGATCGAGATGTCGCGGTCCGGGTCCATCGACTCCAGGCACAGGAGCTGCGCCATGACGTCGTTGGCGGAGGCGTCGTCGATCTGCACGCCGAGGAAGATCACGCGCTCCTCGAAGAGCTTCGCGTACGGGTCGTACTCGCGCACGCCCTGCGAGGTGCGCTCGACGAAGCGCGGGATGACGTAGCGGGACTCGGCGCGGGCGCCGGTGAACTCGGCCTGCGCGGCCTGGCCGTACTGGGCCTGGGGGCGCTCGTAGAGGCCGCTGCCGGGGAAGTTGTTCATCTCTCTTGGTCTCCTGAGGAGCGTGGGCTGAGGTGTCGGCTTGCGGGCGCTGAGGGGGTGCCTCAGGCTCCCGTGCCGCCCCCGCCCGGCATGCCGGCGGCGCTGGACATGATGTCGTCGATGAGGCCGTACTCCTTGGCCTCCTGCGGGTCGAACCAGCGGTCGCGGTCCGAGTCGCGGGTGATCTGCTCGACGGTCTGACCGGTGTGGTGGGCCGTGAGCTCGGCCATCCGCTTCTTGGTGTGCAGCAGCCGCTCGGCGTGGATCTTGATGTCCGATGCGGAGCCCGCGAGGCCCGCGGAGGGCTGGTGGATCAGGATCTCGGCGTTCGGCAGCGCGAAGCGCTTGCCGGGGGTGCCGGCGCTGAGCAGGAACTGGCCCATGGAGGCGGCCATGCCCATCGCGATCGTCACCACGTCGTTCTTGATGTACTGCATGGTGTCGTACACCGCCATGCCGGCCGTGATCGAGCCGCCGGGGCTGTTGATGTACAGGAAGATGTCCTTGTCCGGCTCGGCGGCAAGGAGCAGCAGCTGTGCGGTGATCTTGTTGGCAATGTCGTCGTCGACCGGCTGGCCGAGGAAGATGATCCGCTCGCCGAGCAGCCGGTTGTAGACCTGGTCGCCGAGGCCACCACCGATGGAGGGGTCGCCGGCGGCGGAGGGCATCAGATTCGTCACGTATCCACCTGCTCGTCTTACGACGGCGCCGGGCCGTCTCACGTCTTCAGCTAAGGCCTGGGGCCCCGCGTGCTCGCCGCTCCGGGGCGGCTTCGGGGACTCCCCTGCCCTCGTATTCATGGACCCTAACGCGCGGGGTCCCTCCGGGAATCCCGGAGGGCTGACTGTTCGCTGTGAGCGCAGGTTGTGCCCCGTCAGGGGCGCGGGGAGCTGCGCGGCTCGCACCTGGTTGCTCGCGCAGTTCCCCGCGCCCCTGACGGGGCACGACGGGCCCCTGGGAACACGTCCCAGGGGCCCGTCGTGTGAAGCGTCAGAGCGAGGCGACTCAGGCCTCGGTCTTCTCCTCGGCCGGGGCGGCGGCCTCGGTCTGCTCACCCTCAGCGGCAGCGACCTCGGCCTCGTCCTCGTCCTCGAGGTCCACGACCTCACCGTTCGTGTCCTTGACCGTGGCCGCCTCGACGACGACCGCAAGGGCCTTGCCGCGGGCGACCTCGCCGACCAGCATCGGGACCTGGCCGCCCTCGACGACGGCCTGGGCGAACTGGTCGGGGGACATGCCGGAGGACTGCGCGCGACGCATGAGGTGCTCGGTGAGCTCCTCCTGGTTCACGTTCAGCTTCTCCTTGTTGACGAGCTCGTCGAGCACGAACTGCGTCTTGATGCCCTTCTCGGCCTGCTCCTTGGTCTCGGCGTCGAACTCCTCGCGGGACTTGCCCTGGATCTCCAGGTACTTGTCCAGGTCGAGGCCCATCTGGCCGAGCTGGTGGTGCTCGAGGTTGTGCGTGCGGGTCTGGATCTCGTCCGCGAGGAGCTTCTCGGGGACGGGGACCTCGACCAGCTCGAGCAGCTTCTCCAGGACGCGCTCCTGGGCCTGCGTCGCCTGGTCGTACTGCTTCATGTTCTCGAGGCGCTTGCGGCTGTCGGCCTTGAGCTCGTCGAGGGTGTCGAACTCGGAGGCGAGCTGCGCGAAGTCGTCGTCCAGCTCCGGCAGTTCACGCTTGGCGACCTGGGTGACCTTGACGGTGACCTCGGACTCCTTGCCGGCCGCCGAGCCGCCCTTGAGCTCGGAGGTGAAGGTGGCCTCGCCACCGGCCTCCAGGCCCTTCACGGCCTCGTCGATGCCCTCGAGGAGCTCGCCGGAGCCGATCGTGTAGGAGACGCCGGACGCGACGCCGTCCTCCAGGACCTCGCCCTCGACCTTGGCCTCCAGGTCGATCGTCACGACGTCGCCGTCCTCGGCGGCACGCTCGACCGGGGACGTGGAGGCGAAGCGCTCGCGCAGCTCCTCGACGGCCTTGTCGACGTCCTCGTCGCTGACCTCGATGGCGTCGACCTCGACCTCGATGCCGGAGTAGTCCGGGATCTCGATGGCCGGGCGGACGTCGACCTCAGCGGTGAAGTTGAGGGTCTCGTTGTCCTTCAGCTCGGTGATGTCCACCTCGGGCTGGCCCAGGACGTTGAGCTCGGCCTCGTTCACGGCCTCGGTGTAGAACTTCGGGAGCGCGTCGTTGACGGCCTCTTCGAGGACGGCGCCGCGACCGAACCGCTGGTCGATGACCCGGGCCGGGATCTTGCCCTTGCGGAAGCCCTTCACCGTGACCTGCTGGTTGATCTTCTTGTAGGCCGCGTCGAGGCTGTCCTTGAGCTCCTCGAAGGGCACCTCGACAGTGAGCCGAACCCGGGTCGGGTTCAGGGTCTCCACGGCGCTCTTCACGGTTCGGTCTCCTTGGGGGCTGACTTCTGGGTTTCTGCCCGGTTGAGAGACACACGGGCACACAGCTTGCATAGTAACGGCAAGCGGGAGTCGACCCACAATGCGATCTTGTGGAGAGAAACATGGAGACGAGCAAGGTGGTCGGGGTGGCGGGATTTGAACCCACGGCCTTCCGCTCCCAAAGCGGACGCGCTACCAAGCTGCGCCACACCCCGTCGGTGCGACACGTAGGGTACATGCCCGCAGGCAGTGCGGCTCCCGGTTAAACGGGGACTGTGGAGAGGGAGCGCGAAGGGGGTGTGCGACAAGGCCCCCGGACCCGCTACGATGCCTGTCGTACCGCGGCCCCGGCCGTGGCGCGAACCGTGCGGGCGTAGCTCAATGGTAGAGCCCTAGTCTTCCAAACTAGCTACGCGGGTTCGATTCCCGTCGCCCGCTCTTCGAGAGAACCCCAGGCCCTCAGGGTCTGGGGTTCTTCGCGTTCCAGGACGGTTCGCGGCGGCCGTCACGGGGCGGACCATAACGGCATCTTTCAGCACCGCATAGCTCGCCCTCAGGGGCATATCGGGTCGGAAAACGGCAGGCGGGGGCGGTTGCGGCCGGAGGCCGATCGGTTGCCCCGCCGCTCAGGGGGGCGGGGCCCGTCCGGGCGGCGGCGGTTTTGCGCCTGGCCTATTCCAAGGGCGGCGAAAGGCCCCTTGTGATCCGGGTTGTACCGACCGGACGATCGGTCCCCTTCACCCGTCTTCAGGGAGGTTCCGATGACTGATCGACTGTCTCTCGGCCCGGATGCCGCACGGCAACTGGCGACCGCCACCAAGACCGTGCCGCAGATGCGCGGCATCACACCCCGGTACCTGCTGCGCGCGCTGCCCTGGGTGGACCTGGAGTCCGGCGTGTACCGCGTGAACCGCCGCCGCACCTATGTGCTCGGTGACGACCGCATCAGCACGTACGACGAGAACGGCAGCCCCCGCGTGGTCCCCGGTGACTTACGCGAGGTGCCGTACCTGCGCGAGGCCGACGACGCCACGCTCGCCGAGCTGGCCGGCGCCTTCACCGAGACGCCCTTCGAGGCGGGGCAGGTCCTCGCGCAGGAGGGCGACAGCGCGGACCGGCTCTGGGTCATCGTGCAGGGCCGGGCCGAGAAGCGGGTGACCGGGCGCTACGGGGAGGACGCGCTGCTCGAGGTGGTCGGGGACGGGCAGTTCTTCGACCTGGGGGCGTGGAGCAGGTCCGAGCCCATGCCGTACCGCGTGCAGGCGGTCACGCGGGGCACGGCGCTCTGTGTCGAGCGGGGCGTGCTCGCGACGATCGCGGGCCGTGATGAGGCGCTGAACACACAGCTGACGGCGTACAACGAGAGCGACGCCACGATGCCGGGCTCCGAGGTGCCGGTGGACCTCTCGGCGGGGCACGTCGGGGAGCCCGATCTGCCGGGGACGTACGTCGACTACGAGGACGCGCCCCGCGAGTACCACATGACGCTCGCGCAGACCGTCCTGCGCGTGCACACCCGCGTCGCCGACCTCTACAACGGGCCCATCGACCAGACGCGCGCGCAGGCGAACCTGACCATCGCGGCGCTGCGCGAGCGGCAGGAGTCCGCGCTTCTGAACCACCCCGAGTTCGGCCTGTTCCACAACGTCTCCCCCGGTCAGCGCGTGCAGGCCCGCACCGGTGCGCCCACGCCCGACGACCTGGACGAGCTGCTCGCCAAGGTCTGGAAGCAGCCCGGCTACTTCCTCGCGCACCCGAAGGCGATCGCCGCGTTCGGCAGGGAATGTACGCGCCGGGGCGTACCCCCGGTGACCGACAACAGGTTCGGCAGCCCGCTGCTCACCTGGCGCGGAGTGCCGCTGCTGCCGTCCGACAAGGTGGGCTTCACCAACGGCGGGGGCGCGCACACGGGCACCACCGAGATCCTGCTGATGCGGATGGGCGAGGCCGAGCAGGGCGTGGTCGGGCTGCGGCCCGCGGAGGTCTCCGACGAGGTCGAGCCGGGCCTGTCGATGCGGAACATGGGCGTCGACAACAAGGGCATCACGTCGTACCTGATGACGGCGTACTTCAACACCGCGGTCCTGGTGGAGGACGCCATCGCCGTCCTCCAGAACGTCGAGGTGGCCAAGTACCATGACTACTCCTGACGTTCGGACTCCCGGGCAGGACCTCGGGGACGTCGCCGCCCCCTCGCTGCCCGCCTCCTCGCCCGTCGTCACCGCGGCATCGCCGCCCGGTGCCTTCTCCCCCGAGGCGGCCCGCCTGGACTTCCCGATCCTGCACCGCACGGTGAACGGGCACCCGCTCGTCTGGCTCGACAACGCCGCCACCACGCAGAAGCCGCGCCAGGTGATCGAGGCGCTCACCGCCTACTACAGCGCCGCCAACTCCAACATCCACCGCGGCGCCCACACCATGGCCCGTGAGGCGACGGAGATGTACGAGGCGGGGCGGGCCGCGGTGGCCTCGTTCCTGGGGGCCGAGGCGCCGGAGACCATCGCCTTCGTGCGCGGCACCACCGAGGCGATCAACCTGGTCGCCCAGAGCTGGGGGCGGGCGAATCTCGGGCCGGGGGACGACATCCTGGTGCCGGTGCTCGAACACCACTCGGACATCGTCCCCTGGCAGCTGATCGCCAAGGAGACCCGCGCCCGGGTGGTCCCCGTCCCGCTGGACGCGGCCGGGCAGATCGACCAGGACGCGTACGCCGATCTGCTCTCCTACCGGACCCGGCTCGTCGCGATCAGCCACGCGTCGAACGTCCTCGGCACCGTCCCGCCGGTCAAGGAGATGGCCGCCCTCGCCCACCGCTACGACGCCAAGGTGCTCGTGGACGGCGCGCAGGCGGTCGCCCATCTCCCGGTCGACGTGCAGGACTTGGGCGCGGACTTCTACGCCTTCTCCGGGCACAAGCTGTTCGCGCCCACGGGCATCGGCGCCCTGTACGCGCGGCCGGAGGTCATGGCGGCGATGAAGCCGTGGCAGGGCGGCGGCAACATGATCGACTCCGTCTCGTTCGACCGGACGACGTTCGCGCCGCCGCCGCACCTCCTGGAGGCCGGCACCGGGCACATCTCCGGCGTGGTCGGCCTGCTCGCCGCGCTGAACTGGCTGACGTCCTTCGACCGGGACGCCATCACGGCGTACGAGAACGCGCTCATGGCGTATGCGGAGCAGGCCATGGCCACCGTGCCGGGGCTCTCCCTGCTGGGCGCGGCGCCCGACCGGATCGCGGTGCTGACCTTCACGCTCGCGGGCCACGATCCGGCGACGGTCGCCGACTGGCTGGACCGCGACGGCATCGCGGTGCGCGCGGGCCACCACTGCGCGCAGCCCGCGCTCGCGCACTACGGCCTGGAGTCGGCGGCGCGGGCCTCGCTGTCGCTCTACAACACGTCGGAGGAGGTGGACCGGCTGGTGGCCTCGCTGCGGGCGCTCCAACAGGCGTGACGGTTCGGGCGGTTCACGGGTGGCGGACGTCCACCGTGTAGACGGAACGCACGCCGTAGGGGACGTACAGGGCGTCCCCTACGAGGGTCAGGGGGGCGCCGGAGTCCGGGCCCATGCCGGAGGCGCCCCGGCCCGAGCGGGTCCAGGCGATCTCGCCCGTGTTCCGGTCGAGGGCCGCGAGCCGCCCGCTGGGGGACGCCACGTAGACGTGGGTGGCGGAGGCCAGGGGGCGGCCGGGGAGCTCGATGCTGGAGTTGCGGCTCCAGGACTGGCGTCCCGTGCGGGGATCCACGGCGCGGACGGTGCCGTTGCTGTGGGTGAAGTAGAGGGTGCCCCTGCTGAGCGTGACCGACGCCATGGCGCTCTGGGGCTTGGCCAGCGTGACCGTACGCACCTGGTCCCGCTGCGGCTCGTACGTGATGATCTTGCGGTACGCGGCCGGGGTGGAGTCCATGAACAGCAGACGCCCGTCGGCCTGGCCGATGAGGGCGAGGTCGCCGGGCACGGTGACGAACCACACCGGTTTCCCGGTGGACAGGGAAAGCCTGGCGACACGGGTGCCGGACTTCTCCGTGACGCAGACCAGATAGCCCTTGCCCGCCGCCTCGCGCAGCGCGCACTCCCCGGACTTGGCGAACCGGTGCTTCCAGCGGGGCTTGCCGTCCTCGGGGCGGAGCAGGGCGTACGAGGACGCGTCCGCGCCGTAGGTGGTCAGGACGCCCCCGTCCGTCACCGCGATGGTGCCCGTGTCCGGGGAGGTGTCCGGCGCCGAGGCGAACTCGCCGCTCTGGACCGGTTCGGACCAGAGCGTGTCGCCGGTGCGCGCGTCGAGGGCCTGGATCGCGTAGTGCGATGTGGCCTCCTCGTCCGCGCCCTTGCCCTTGGTCGTCTCGTTGTTGGCGTAGACGAAGACCCGGTTGCCCGAGGTCCCGATGATCTCGCCGTCCGAGTTGCCGAAGTTGTCGCGGACGGGGTCGGCGGGCAGGCTCCACTCGTTCTTCCCCGTGGCCAGCGAGAAGCGCGCGGCCTTGACCTCGTCCCCCGCGCACAGCAGCCCCTGGCTGACGGCGGCGCAGTTCACGAAAGGCCCCGACGGCTCGTCCCCCTTGCGCGAGGTGTCCTTGGCCTGCCACTGGTGCCACCCGGCGGGCAGGTCACTGGCCACCGGGCCTTCGCCCTGGGCGAGCCGTACGACCAGGCCCGCCCCGAGCACCGCGAGCAGCACCCCGCCGACCGACGCGGCGATCAGGAGCCTGCGGCGGCGCGGGTGCGGGGCCTTCGGTTCGGGAGCGGGCTCCGGTTCGGTCCTCGGCGGCACCGGCTCCCCCTTGAGCAGCGCGAGGAACTCGTCCGGAGTGGGCCGGGACTTGGGGTGCTTGTCCAGGCACTGTTCCAGGAGGGGGCGCAACCGGGCGGGGACGCCGTCCAGTTCGGGCTCGCCCTCGACGACGCGGGTGGCCGTCTCGTAGGGGCTGTCGCTGTCGAAGGGGCCGCGGCCCGTCGCCGCGTACGCGAGGACCGCGCCGAGCGAGAAGACGTCGGAGGCGGGGCCGACGTCGCGCGGGTTGGTGAGCTGTTCCGGGGACATGTAGGGCGGGGTGCCCATGACGCGGCCGGTCTGGGTGAGGGCGTCGGCGCCGAGGGCCTCCGCGGCGCGGGAGACGCCGAAGTCGATGACGCGGGGGCCGTCGTCCGCGAGCATCACGTTGGCCGGTTTCAGATCGCGGTGGACCACGCCGACGCGGTGGATGTCGCGCAGCGCCTCGGCGAGACCCGCGGCGAGCTCGTGCAGGCGGTCGGCGGGCAGCGGGCCCGCGCGGCGGATGTGGGAGCCGAGGTTCTCGCCGGGGATGTAGACCGTGGCCATCCACGGGTTGGCGGCGTCCGCGTCGGCGTCCACGACGGAGGCGGTGAACGCGCCGCTGACCTGACGGGCGGCGGCCACCTCGCGCCGGAAGCGGGTGCGGAATTCCGGGTCGTCGGCGTACTGCCCGTGCACGACCTTCACCGCGAGGCGGCGTCCGGAGGCGGACCGGGCGAGATAGACGACGCCCATGCCGCCCGCGCCGAGCCGGTCCTCGATCGGATATCCGCCGATCATGTCCGGGTCGGAGTCGCGCAGAACCATGCCGTACGCCCCCGTCCCCCGTGGTTCCCGCTCTCGCTCTCAAGTTCCCAGCAGCGTACGCCGCTTGCGGAACGCCCACCTCGAAGGGGTCCCGAAGAGGCTCAGAAGCTGATCGAGTTGATGGTCTCCGCGAGTTCGTTCAGGAAACGGTTTATCGAGGGGGCCATGCCTGTGGAGGCAAGGAAGAAGCCGAAGAGCACCGCGGCGATCGCGGGCCCTGTCTTGAGGGATCCCCCGCGGATCAGCACCACAAGGATGATCGCCAACAGCAGTACCACTGACAGCGAAATGGCCACACTGATCACACCCTAGGTCGGTCGCTCTCCCGGCCCGGGGGGTACGACCCCGCACACCCCCGCACAGGACCATCGTGCCACCAACACGGCCCCGGTATGCGGCCGGTGACACATCGTCGGCCAACGCTTTGCGGGGCGGGCGCCCGGGGGCACGCAAGGGGCGCATGAACAGCGTGTTGCCGCGCGGTAATTCAGTGGCCTGTGGTCACCTCATTTTCGGCTTGATCGTTTCCATCGCCACACAGTACGTTCGCAGGAAATTCGAATTGTTGCCGTGGGCACATCCCTGATCCCGAATCCTCCGACCAACCGGACATTTCACCAGAGTCGCCCGCGGGTGGTATGCACCATTTAAACCGGATGAGTTGTGACGTACTGGACACAATGCGACCACATCTCTTTGTCGACTCGGGCCGATTCACGGGTACCCGGACCCGATAAGCGGGATTCACCGCAAGGACTGAGTTGAGAGAAGTGACGAGGGTTTTACGAAAACACTGCCGCGACGCTAGGGTGCCTCAGATGTTCCACGCTGCCACCACCCCCGCAGGCGCAGTGCGGTCCCGGATCGTCTCACCGAGCTCTTGGTGGGAGGGCCTGTGACGAACTCGGTGCACCCGCACGGACGCCATCGGGCGCCGCTCCCCCCGGCCCAGGTGCCGGCGGCCGGAGTCCCCTCTCCCCGCGCCCACCCGACCCCGCAGGCCGCGACGACCGCTCCCCCCACCCCGACCGGCCACAGCACCGCCCACGCCGCGTCGAAGCCCGCCAAGCAGCGCGACGCGTTCTTCGACAACGCCAAGTACCTGGCGATCGTCCTCGTGGCGATGGCCCACTCGTGGGAACCCCTGACGGATCACAGCCGCGCCGCCGAGGCGCTGTACATGACCGTCTACACCTTCCACATGCCGGCGTTCATCGTCATCTCCGGCTACTTCTCCCGCAGTTTCGACATGCGGCCCGACCGCCTCAAGCGGCTCGTGACCGGTGTCGCCGTGCCGTACGTCATCTTCGAAGTGGCGTACACCTTCTTCAAGCGGTGGGCGGACGACGATCCGACGCAGCCCATCAGCCTGCTCGACCCCTGGTACCTCACCTGGTTCCTGGTCGCACTCTTCGTGTGGCGGCTCACCGTGCCGCTGTGGAAGCTGGTGCGCTGGCCCGTGCCGCTCGCCCTCGCCATGGCGACGCTCGCCGTGATCTCGCCGGACATCGGCGACGACCTCGACCTGCAACGCGTCCTGCAGTTCCTGCCGTTCTTCGTGCTCGGCCTCTGCATGAAGCCCGAGCACTTCCAGCTGGTGCGCCGCCGCGAGGTGCGGATCCTGTCCGTGCCGGTCTTCGCGTGCGCCGTGCTGCTCGCCTACTGGGCGGCTCCCCGGATGTCGTCCGTGTGGTTCTACCGCAGGGACAGCGCGCAGGAGCTGGGCTTCCCCTGGTGGATCGGCGTCATGATGACGCTGGCGCTCTTCGGCTGCTCCGTCATCCTCACCGCGTGCTTCTTCGCATGGGTGCCGCGCCGCAAGATGTGGTTCACGATCCTCGGCGCGGGCACGCTGTACGGCTACCTGCTGCACGGCTTCCTCGCCAAGGGGTCCCGGTTCTGGGGCTGGTTCGACGACTACGAGTGGCTGCACAAGCCGCTCGGCGAGATCTTCGTGACGGTGGTCGCCGCGACCGTGGTGACGCTCCTGTGCACTCCCCCCGTGCAGCGGATGTTCCGCTTCGCGATGGAGCCCAAGATGGAGTGGGCCTTCAAACGGGACGCGGCGCAACTCGCCCGCGAACGGGCCAAGTCCTCGTAACGGGGTCTACCCGATCCCCAACAGGGCGCGCATGACGGCGTACTTCACCGTCAGGCGCGCCCTTGTCGGTTCGTCGAGGACGGCGAGGCGGGCCGGGTCCGCGTTGTGGGCCAGGTCCGCCTCCTTGACCAGGCGGGCACCCGGTGTGGCGAGGATCCGCTGCGCGTACGACTCCTTGGGCTCGTCCGTGCGCTTGGTGAGGGCGAGGACGATGGCCTTCGTACGCGGGGTCAACGGGGCGTCCCTGAGCCACTGTTCCGTCAGGGCGTCGTCCTCCACGGAGTCGTGCAGCCAGGCGGCGGCGATCTGGTCCTCGTCGCCGCCCCGCTCTCTGACTCCGTCGGCCACCGCCTGGAGGTGTTCGGTGTAGGGGCGGCCCGCCTTGTCCGTCTGGGCGGCGTGGGCCTTGCGGGCCAGGGCTTCCACTTCGGCGAGCGGCAGGGGCGGGCCGAGGTTGGGGCTGGGGCTGGGGCTGGGGCTGGGGTTCATACGGAGATTATCGTCAGACCGACTTCAGCGCCGCCCGCGCCGGAAGCGTTGTCGATGCCAGGCCCAAGGCCAGGACCGCTCCCGCGAACGAGGCGTACAGCAGCGGGGGGACGTACGGGGATTCGCCGGTGAGGCCGTTCATCATGGGGACGAGTGTGGCGAAGGCGATGGCCGAGCCGATGGCGATGCCCGCGACGGTGACGAGCAGGGCCTCCCAGCGGATCATGCGCATCACCTGGCGGCGCGTGGAGCCGATGAGGCGCAGCGTGCCGAGTTCGCGGCGGCGGTCGAGGACCGTCATCACGAGGGTGTTGACCGCGGCGATGGCCGCGAAGCCGCCGAGGACGGCCGCCATCGTGGTGTTGGCCCAGGCGTTGAGCTCGTCGTCCATGGACTGGGCCGTGGCGTAGCCCTCGCGGTCCTTGAGGGCGCCGAGGCCGGAGAGCGCCTGGGCGGAGCCGCCCTTGGCCCAGATCTCGGTGGCGAAGGACGAGGTGACGTGCTGCTTCAAGTCGGCGGCGGGCATGGTGACCTGGGAGAGGCCGAGGCCCCTTCCGTACGTCGCCGTGATCTTCGGCGAGGCCTTGGTGCCGTCGGGCAGGCGGACGTCGATGCGGTCGCCGACGCCGACGTGGGCGCTGCGGGCGAGGGACGCGTCGAGTGCGATCTCGCCCTTGGTGAGCGTCAGGGTGCCGGTTTCGAGCTTCAGGTCCTGGACCTTGGCGAGGGCGGCCGCCGTCCCCGTGACGCCCTGCGTCGACGCCGACTCCAGCCAGCGGTCGCCGCCGGATCCCACCGGGACGAGGAGGGAGGTCTTGAGGAGGCCGACGGCCGAGGTGACGCCCTTCGTGCCGGCCGCCTCGGTCACCGCGCCGGGGGCGAGGCCCCCGTCCGCCGTGATGATGTGGTCCGCCGTGATGCCCGCGCGCTGCTGGTCCTCTGCGACCCGCTCCTCGCTGGTGTGCATGAAGACGAGGACGGAGGAGAAGGCCATGGCGAGCACGATCGGGGTGATCGCGGAGGCCAGGCGGCGGGCGTTCGTACGGGAGTTGGCGGCCGCGAGCGAGGCGGCGGCGCCCGCGCCGCGCAGCGGGAGTCCGAACAGGGCGGCGCAGCCGCGGGCCACCAGCGGGCCGAGCAGGGCCACGGCGAGCATGAAGAGCATGACGACGCCGAGCGCCGCGTTCGCCGCGTCCTCGCCGGTGTTGCTCGCGGCGAAGCCCGCGAAGATCGCGCCGCCGACCGCGGCGGCGATGCCCAGCGGCGTGCGGATCCAGCCGAGCGGCACCCGCTCCACGGAGGCCTCGCTGAGCGCCTGGCCCGGCTTGATGCGGGAGGGGCGGCGGGCCGCCATGTATCCGGCGCCGAGCGCGGTGAGGACGGCGCAGCCGACGGCGACGAGGAGCGGGATGTACGAGACGGACAGGTCGACGGCCTCGGGGATCGCGCCCTTCTCCTTCAGCTGCCCGAACCACCAGGTGGCCAGGGCGATTCCGGGCAGGACGCCGACCGCTCCGGCGAGCGGGGCGACGAGCAGGGTCTCGGTGGCGATGGTGCGGCGGATCTGGCGCGGGGTGGTGCCGATGGCGCGCAGGAGTGCGTACTCGCGGGCGCGCTGGCCGACCGAGAGGGCGACGGTCCCGGCCGCGGTGAAGACGGCGGTCATCGCGGCGATGCCGCCGAAGGAGCCGCCGAGGCCGGTGAGCAGTTCCTTGGCGTAGGCGAGTTCGGAGCCCTCAGCGGCGCTGCGGTCGTCGCCGGTGTGCACGTCGGCCTTCTTGCCGAGGGCGTGCGCGACCTGGGACTTGAGGGTGTCGGCCGGGACGCCCTTCTTGGGCAGCACCGCGATGGCGTCGATCCTGCCGGGGTGGCCGGAGACGCGGACGGCCTCGGAGTCGGCGAACCAGGCGGTGGCCGCGCCCTGTCCGGCCTTCACGGTGCCGGACACGCGGAAGTCGCGCGGTCCTTCGGGCGTGGTGAGCGTGGTGCGTTCGCCGACGGAGGCGCCGGGCGCGGCGAGGACGACCTCGCCGGGCTGCGGGGCGCGGCCCGCGGTCAGCTGCTCGCCGGTGAAGGCGGTGGAGCCCCAGCCGTGCGCGGTGACGTCCTTGTCGCCGGAGCGCACGGGGAAGGTGACGTCGGCGACGGCGGTGCGCGCGCCGGGCACCGAACCGGCCTTGGCCACCAGGGAGTTGTCGATGCGGGCGCGGTCGGGCAGCGGGGTGGTCGTCTCGGACCTGCCGTCGCCGCTGCCGGTGACGAAGTGGGCCGACTGGTCGGCGGCGGCCACCACGGGGGCGTTCGCATAGCGGGTGGGCGGGACCGAGGCGCGTACCCCGGTCTCCAGGAGGATGCCGCACGCGGCCACGATCAGCGAGGCCATCATCAGCGCGACGAAGGTGCCGGCGAACGCGGCGGGCTTGAAGCGGACGGCCGCGCGGGCAAGGCCATTGGGTGTGTACGCCATTACGCTGCCGCTCCCGCGTGGGCCGGGGCCGTCAGGGTGGTCATGCGGGCCGCGATCTGCTGGGCCGACGCACGGTCGAGGCGGTCGACGATGGAGCCGTCGGCGAGGAAGAGGACGCGGTCCGCGTAGGCGGCGGCCGCCGGGTCGTGGGTGACCATGACGACGGTGGCGCCCATCCCGTCGACGGCGGAGCGCAGCAGGCCGAGGATCTCGGTGGCCGTGGTGGTGTCCAGGGCGCCCGTCGGCTCGTCGGCGAAGATCACGTCGGGCTCGGTGACCAGGGCGCGGGCGATGGCGACGCGCTGCTGCTGGCCGCCGGAGAGCTGTCCCGGACGGCGGCGGGCCTTGTCGCCGAGGCCGACGCGGGTGAGCATCTCGGCGGCCTTGCGGCGGTCGGGGCGGTGGCCCGCGAGGCGCATCGGCAGGACGACGTTCTGCTCGACGGTCAGCGAGGGCAGCAGGTTGAACGCCTGGAAGACGAAGCCGAGCCGGGTGCGGCGCAGCGCGGTGAGCTTGTTCTCGCTCATGCCGGTGATCTCGGTGCCGCCGAGGCGGACGGTGCCGTCGCTGGGCCGGTCGAGGCCCGCCGCGCACTGCAGGAAGGTGGACTTGCCGGATCCGGAGGGGCCCATGACGGCGGTGAAGCTGCCGCGCGGCAGGGCGAGGTCGATGCCCGCGAGGGCGTGCACCGCGCCGGCGCCCCGGCCGTACTGACGGCGCACGCCGCGCAGTTCGACGGCCCAGTCACCGGTCGCCGCCGCGCCGAGGACGCGCACGTCCTCCTCGACGACCCGGTTCTTCTTGCGCCGCAGCCCCATGGTCCTGTCCACCTCTCCGTACGAATTCGACTCCTTGAACGTACGGAGAAGGGGGTGCTGTGGACCATGAAGGCTCCCGGCCAATGCCAGGTAGGGCAAACCCCACCATGCGGTCCGACCCTTCACCCCGAAACCTTTTGGTAAGCTAACTATTGACGCGTTCTTTACGCCCCCTTGACTCAAAGGAGCGAGCCCATCGGACACGCAGACACCCTGATAGCCATGGGTGGCGCCTTCCTCGCCGCCGCCGTCCTCGCCCGCCTCGGCGGCCGCATCGGACTCCCCACCATCCCGCTCTTCATCCTGGCCGGGATCCTCCTCGGCCCGCACACCCCCGGCGTGGTCCTGGTCTCCGACCCCCACGACCTGGAAATGCTCTCGGCGCTCGGCCTGGTCCTGCTGCTCTTCTACCTGGGCCTCGAGTTCCACATGGACGACCTCAAGACGGGCGGCCGCAAGATGGCCCTCGCCGGAGGCACCTACCTCGCCCTGAACGTCGGCGCCGGCCTGGGCTTCGGATTCGCGCTCGGCTGGGGCACCTCCGAGGCCCTGGTCCTCGCCGGAGTGCTCGGCATCTCGTCATCGGCGATCGTCACGAAGGTCCTCGTCGACACCGGCAGGCTCGGCAACCCTGAGACCAAGCCCATCCTCGGCATCATCGTCGTCGAGGACATCTTCCTCGCGCTGTACCTCGCGGCGCTGCAGCCGATCCTGTCCGGCGCCGACAGCCTCTCCGCCGCCGTGATGGACGGCGGCAAGGCCTTCGGGTTCCTGATCCTGCTCGCACTCGCGGCCCGCTTCGGCACGCGCGTCACCGGCCGTCTCTTCGCCATCAAGGACGACGAACTGCTCGTCATCTCCTTCCTCGGCGCGGCCGTCTTCGTCGCCGGGATCTCGGAGTGGTTCGGCGTCGCCGACGCCATCGGCGCGTTCATGGTCGGCCTGATGCTCGGCAGCACGGCGTCCGGCGACCGCATCCGCACCCTGGTGCACCCGCTGCGGGACGCGTTCGGCGCGATCTTCTTCTTCGCCTTCGGGCTCTCCATCGACCCCGGTGACCTGCCGGTGGTGCTGTGGCCGGTGCTCGCCGCGGTCGCGGTGACGCTCCTGATGAACGTCCTCGCGGGCCTCGGCGCGGCACGCGTGTACGGCTTCGGGGCGGGCCCCGCCGCGAACATCTCCACGACGCTGCTCGCCCGCGGCGAGTTCGCGCTGATCCTCGCCACGATGGCGGCGGGCGCGGGCCTCGACGAGCGGCTCTCGCCCTTCATCGCGGGGTACGTGCTGCTGCTCGCGGTCCTCGGGCCGCTGGCCGCCGGACGGTCGGAGTGGCTGGCGCGGATCCTGCCGGGCGGCCGCGACTACGCGGTGGCGGACGGGCCGAGTTCGCCGGGGAAGGCCGAGCGGGTCTCGGCGAACAGCGTGCCGTAGTCGGGGCCGAAGGTGACCGCTGCCGCGTACAGCGCGTCGAGGGCGGCCTGCAGGGGGTCGTCCTCGACCGCCCCGAAGAGGGCGGGGACCGCCATGCACTGCTGACGCATGTTCGGGATGCGGCCGTCGGTCGACGCGACATCCGTGTCCGGCACGTGCGGGTCTCCGTACAACCGGTCCCACACGGCTTCTTGTACGTCGAAGGGCGCGGGCAGCGGCTGCCCGCGCTCTGCCGCGTCGAGGGCCGGGGCGATCCACTCGACGTCCGCGAGCCCGGCCTCCTCATAGGCGCGACGCATGGCCCAGCGGGCGATCGCGCGCTGCCGGTCGGGGGCCAACCGGTCGATCGCGTGGGCGAGTTCGGGGGCCAGCTCCTTGATGCCCGCCACATTGCCGCCGACCCTGAGGAGGCGCGCGCTGGGCAGCTGCCCGCCCCACTCGTCCTTCAGCCAGCGCAGATGCCGCTCCTCCATGGCCCGCCGCTCCTGCTCACGGGCGAGGCGCTCCCTCTCGGCCAGCTGCTCGGGCGTCGGGGGCTTCGGCTGCTTCCTGGCCACCCCGTGCCAGTACGCGGCGCTGCGGCTGGTCTGCTTGATCAGCCGGTCGCGGGCGGGCGGCGCGGGCCAGAACTGGAGCAGATGCCGCTCGATGACCAGGCCGTCCAGGCATTCCAGCTCGCGCTCGCGGGCCTCGTCCATGCCGCTGACGCTGTGCCGGACCCGGAAGTCGTCCATGCCGAGGCCGAGCGGGAAACTGCCGTCGCCGCCCCACAGTTCGAGCGTCACGCCGTCGGACACGGGCCGGAAGGAGACCTCGGCGATCTCCTCCCAGCTCTCGTCGAGTGCGGGCTCCGTGTCGTGCAGTTCGACGGTGCAGCCGACGGGCCCCGTGTGCAGCCCGGTCGTCAGGAAGAGGTAGCCGGGCACGGCCGCGCCGCACAGGCCCGTCGTCTGCCCCGCGCGCGGGTCGTACGGGGTGTCCCCCCAGCCGTCGGGATCACTCACCACGTACAGCTGGCTGTAGGAGACATGGACGTCCCCGCTGAACAACGTGCGTAAGGAACTCATCCGTTCACGCCTCCCGGCAGATCAGCAGCAGCGCCCTGTCGTCGTTCACGTCCTTCGCGACCGCCTCGATGAGGTGCCAGGCGGCGCCGTGGAACCCGCCCGCCACATACCGGTCGGCCTCGCCCGTGAGGCGGTCCATGCCCTCGGCGATGTCCCGGTCGGAGGTCTCCACCAGGCCGTCCGTGAAGAGCATCAGGACGTCGCCGGGGCGGAGCATGCCCTTGACCGGGTCGAACTGCGCCCCGTCGTACACGCCGAGGAGCGGTCCCTGGCCCGCCTTCTCCTCCCAGCGGCCGCTGCCCGCGCTGAGCTGGAGGCCCGGCGGGTGGCCCGCCGAGAAGAGTTCGTAGTCGCCGGTCTCCAGGTCGAGGACCAGATGGATGGAGGTCGCGAAGCCCTCGTCCCAGTCCTGGCGGAGCAGATAGCCGTTGGCGGCGGGCAGGAAGGCGTGCGGGGGCAGCGAGCCGAGCAGGCCGCCGAAGGCGCCGGACAGGAGCAGCGCGCGCGACCCGGCGTCCATGCCCTTGCCGGAGACGTCGGTGAGGACGACCTCCAGGGTGCGGCCGCCGTTGGTGCGGGCCGCGACCACGAAGTCGCCGGAGAAGGACTGGCCGCCGGCCGGCCGCAGCGCCATCTCGCGGTGCCAGCCGCGCGGCAGCTTCGGCAGCTTGCTCTGCACGCGGATGCGTTCGCGCAGGTCGAAGAGCATGGTGCCGCCGCCGCGCCAGGGCACGCCGACCCGGCTGCGGAACTGGGCGATGACGAGGCCGAAGAAGCCGCAGGCGGCGACCACGAGGACCACGCCCGGTGTGACCCGGGACGGCCCCTCCCCGTACGGGCCGAGCTGCACGGACTCCACGATGAGGGCCGCCGCCGACGCCGCGTACAGGCCGAGCAGGCTGGCGGGGCGAAGGAGCAGGCCGCCCGCGACGATCGGCAGGACGAGCGCGGCGGGCGAGAACCACACGTTGTTGACGATCGTGCAGCAGGTGATCACCGGGATGGTCAGGAGCAGACCGGCCAGGGCGATCCAGTCGGAGCCGTCGCCGCGGAAGTAGTCGACCCCGGATTTGCGCAGCCCGATGCGGGCCCGGTGCAGCCGCTTCTTCATCCGGGCCGTGAACGTGTCGGCTTCCGCGCGGCGCTCGCCTCGCTCGCGCCGTGCTCCTCGTACTGCCATTGCTCGTGGACCCTATCCAGCGGGCCGGGCACTTCGCACGGGAGGTCCCACTTGTCCCCCGTCAGGGGCATGCCGAGCACCGGTGGGGACGGGCCTGCCGGACCGCGGAAATCCTGTCGCACCGGTGCGTATCGCCCTGGTACTCATGGCATATGACGACAGACGTACGGATGCTCGACGAGGCCGACTGGGACACCTGGTACGGGGCGCTTGATGTCGCGTTCGGCGGCGTCGCCGAGTCGCCCGAGGAGCAGCGGCTCTGGCGCGAGCTGACCGAGTTCGACCGCTCGTTCGGCGTGTGGGACGGGGGCGCGTGCGTGGGGACGGCGGGGGCGTTCAGCTTCCGGCTCTCCGTGCCGGGCGGCGCCCTGGTGGACGCGGCGGGCGTGACCATGGTCAGCGTCGCGGCCACGCACCGGCGGCGCGGGATCCTGACCTCGATGATGCGCAAGCAGCTGGACGACGTGCGCGCCGGAGGCGAGTGCCTCGCCGTGCTCACGGCGTCGGAGCCGGTCATCTACGGCCGGTTCGGGTACGGCGCGGCCACGCACATGCTGAAGGCCACCATCGACACGACCCGGGTGCGGCTCGCCGCCCCGGCGGGCACGGCCGACGTACGCCTGCGGTACGCGCAGCCCGCCGATGTCCACGAGGCGTGCGAGGAGCTGTACGCGCGCCTGGTGAGCGGGCGCCCCGGGCTGCTCGCCCGGCAGCCGGGCTGGGAGCGGCACGGCCTGCTCGACCCGCAGTCCGAGCGCAGCGGCGCGTCGCCGCTGCAGTGCGTGGTGGCCGAGCGCGCGGGAGAGCTCGTCGGGTACGTGCGGTTCTCGGTGAAGCCCGAATGGGACTGGCAGGGCCCCAAGGGCACGGTCCACCTGCGCGACCTGGAGGCCGCGGACCCGGCGGCGTGCGCGGCGCTGTGGCAGTTCCTCTTCGACATCGACCTGACGTCGTCGGTCGTCGCGCACAACCGCCCGGTGGACGACCCGCTGCTGCAGCTCGTCACGGACGTGCGCCGCTGCGGCGTCACGGTGCGGGACTCGCTGCACGTACGTCTTGTGGAGCTGGGCGCGGCGCTGGAGGCGCGCACGTACCAGGCACCCGTGGACGTCGTGTTCGAGGTCGAGGACGCCTTCTGCCCCTGGAACGAGGGGCGTTGGCGGCTCACCGGCGACACCAAGGGCGCGTCGTGCGAGCGCACCCAGGACCCGGCCGATCTCACCCTGTCCGTACGGGAACTGGGCGCGGCCTACCTCGGCGGCGTGTCCCTCGCCTCACTCGCGGCCGCGGGCCGGGTGCGGGAACTGCGTGAGGGCGCGCTGGCCGAGGCGTCACTGGCCTTCGGATCCCCGGCAGCACCCTGGCTGCCGCACGGGTTCTAAGCGGCCTTGTGGAAGTCCGGTGCGGCCGGGTGCGCCCCGAAGGGGCGCGGGGAACTGCGCGACCAGCCACGACGCACCCGCAGATGTGGACCGCACTTCCCGCGGAGCGCTTAGCCGGGACGCTGGCAGGTCGGGCACCAGAAGAGGTTGCGGGCGGCGAGGTCGGCGGTGCGGATCTCGCCGCCACAGATGTGGCAGGGCAGGTTCGCCCTGCGGTAGACGTACACCTCGCCGCCGTGGTCGTCGACGCGCGGCGGGCGGCCCATCTCCTCGGGGGTGTGCTCGGGCCTGACCGTGTCGATGCGGTTGAGGCGGACGCCCTCGCGCATCAGCTCCACCAGGTCCGTCCAGATCGCGGCCCACTGGCGCTCGGTGAGGTCCTTGCCCGGGGTGTACGGGTCGATGCCGTGCCGGAAGAGGACCTCGGCCCGGTAGACGTTGCCGACGCCCGCGATGACCTTCTGGTCCATCAGGAGCGCGGCGACGGTCGTCCGGCTGCGGGAGATCCGGCGGTACGCCTTGTCCGGGTCGTCCCCGTCCCTCAGCGGGTCGGGGCCGAGCCGGTCGTGTATCGCCCGCTTCTCGTCGTACGTGATGAGGGCGCAGGTCGTCGGGCCGCGCAGGTCCGAGTAGTACGCGTCGTTCGCGAGACGCAGGCGGACGGTGTCCGTGGGGGGCGGGGCGGGGCACGCGCCGAGGGCGTACTTGCCGAAGAGGCCGAGGTGGATGTGGATCCAGTCGGCACCGTCCGCGCCGAATCCCAGGAACAGGTGCTTGCCGTGGGCCTCTGCGGTTTCCAGCGGCCTGCCGTCGACGAGCGCGGCGCTGTCACTGAACTTGCCCTGCGGGCTGCTCGCCCGGACCGGGCCGCCCTGGAACCGTTCCCGGTGGTCGGCCGCGAGCCGGTGAATCGTGTGCCCCTCCGGCACGGGGTCCCTCCGGGGGTGAGTGCGGAGGGGCTGAGAGTTCAGCCCCTCCGGCGTTTGAGGAGCGGGGTCCGGGGCGGAGCCCCGTGGCACTTCGGCTACGGCTGGGGGTGGTGCGCGGGGATGGGGGGCAGCTCGCCCGTCTCCTCGTACGCCGACAGCATGTCGATCCGCCGAGTG
Source organism: Streptomyces sp. NPDC059002 (assembly GCF_042740435.1). NCBI lineage: Bacteria > Bacillati > Actinomycetota > Actinomycetes > Kitasatosporales > Streptomycetaceae > Streptomyces > Streptomyces sp. NPDC059002. Next base: position 22,312 of record NZ_JBHYJI010000063.1, read on the forward strand.
TGACGCTCCTCACCCGAGTACGGCGTGTTCAGGAAGATCTCGACGAACTTCGTCGCCTCTTCCTGGGTGTGCATGCGGCCGCCGACCGAGATGACGTTGGCGTTGTTGTGCTCGCGGCCGAGCGCAGCGGTCTGCTCGCTCCAGGCGAGCGCCGCACGGACGCCCTTGACCTTGTTCGCGGCGATCTGCTCGCCGTTGCCGGAGCCGCCGATGACGATGCCGAGGGCCTCCGGGTCCGCGGCGGTCCGCTCCGCGGCGCGCAGGCAGAACGGCGGGTAGTCGTCCTGGGCGTCATAGATGTGGGGCCCGCAGTCGACGGGCTCGTGGCCGTGGCTCTTGAGCCATTCGACCAGGTGGTTCTTGAGTTCGTAGCCGGCATGATCCGAGCCGAGGTACACGCGCATGGGTCCGAGTGTGGCATGTCGTGGCGTGGGTAGCCGCGACCGGGCAGGACGTTGATCTTGCAGACAACTGCCTTGGTCCAGGCCATCGCTCGGAATACAACGATCCGGATTCAGGACTTCCGTCCCGTTCACCCCTGAGTTTGAATGCGGGGGCTCGAGACCCGAGAACTTAAGGATTCGTCCATGACCTCGCAACCCTCCCTTGCGAAGGCAGACAGCACCCCCGCATCTCCTGGGGATCCGCAGTCTGGCCACAGTGGTGACACCGGTGACGGCCTGAAGGCGGGTCTCAAGAACCGCCACCTCTCCATGATTGCCATCGGCGGCGTGATCGGCGCCGGACTCTTCGTCGGCTCCAGCTCCGGCATCGCCGCCGCCGGGCCTGCGATCCTCATCTCGTACGCCCTCGTGGGCACGATGGTCGTCCTCGTGATGCGGATGCTCGGCGAGATGGCCGCCGCACGGCCCGCGTCCGGCTCCTTCTCCACCTACGCGGACCAGGCGCTCGGCCGCTGGGCCGGCTTCTCCATCGGCTGGCTCTACTGGTTCTTCTGGGTCGTCGTGCTCGCGGTGGAGGCCACCGCGGGCGCCGTGATCCTCAACGGCTGGATACCCGCCGTACCGCAGTGGGGCTGGGCGCTGATCGTGATGGTCGTGCTCACCGCGACGAACCTCGTATCGGTGGGCTCCTACGGCGAGTTCGAGTTCTGGTTCGCCGGGATCAAGGTCGTCGCCATCGGCGGATTCGTGGTCATCGGCCTGCTCGCCGTCTTCGGCGTGCTGCCCGGCTCCGACAACCCCGGCCACGGATTCGCGCACCTCACCGACGCGGGCGGCTTCATGCCCAAGGGCGCGGGCGCCATCCTCACCGGTGTGCTCATGGTCGTCTTCTCCTTCATGGGCAGCGAGATCGTCACGCTGGCCGCCGGTGAGTCCGAGGACCCGCAGCGCGCCGTCACCAAGGCGACCAACAGCGTGATCTGGCGCATCGGCGTCTTCTACCTGGGCTCGATCTTCGTCGTCATCACGCTCCTGCCGTGGAACGACAAGTCGATCACCGAGGACGGCAGTTACGTCGCCGCGCTGAACTCGATCGGCATCCCGCACGCCGGTCAGGTCATGAACGTCATCGTCCTCACGGCCGTGCTCTCCTGCCTCAACTCCGGGCTCTACACCGCATCCCGCATGGCCTTCTCGCTCGGCCAGCGCGGCGACGCCCCCAAGGCCTTCGCGCGCACCAACGCGCGGGGCGTGCCGCAGGCCGCGATCCTCGGCTCCGTCGTCTTCGGTTTCGTCGCCGTCTGGTTCAACTACCAGTGGAAGGACACCGTCTTCGACTTCCTGCTCAACTCCTCGGGCGCGGTGGCCCTCTTCGTCTGGCTGATCATCTCGTTCACGCAGCTGCGGATGCGCGGGATCATCCTCCGCGAGGAGCCGGAGAAGCTCGTCGTGAAGATGTGGCTCTTCCCGTATCTGACGTGGGTCACGATCGCGATGATCTCGTTCGTGCTCGTCTACATGCTCACCGACGAGGCCGGGCGCAAGCAGGTGCTCCTGTCGCTCCTCGCGGCCGCGTTCGTCGTCGTGTTCTCCCTGGTCAGGGAGAAGATCCGGCCCCGGGACGAGAACAAGGGCCAGGCCGAGGAGGCCAAGGGCCAGGTCGGGGCCTGACCCTCACAGCCCTTCTTGTACGGAGCCTTCTTGTACGGAGCCCCCGCGGATCTCACCGCGGGGGCTCCGCCGTGTCCGCGGCCGGTCCCGGAAAAGTTGACGGCGGGTGTCAGGTTATTGCGGAATGCTCCGCCGCGTCAGGCACCGCAGCTCAACGGAGGCATCCCGTGGACTTCACCGCACAGCGACTCGTGTTCCGGCCGGGCGACGCCGGATACGACGAGGAACTCGCCGGATTCCAGACCGGTTTCGCGACGCGGCCCGCGATCGTGTTCGGCGCCGGGCACACCGACGACGTCGTCGCCGCCGTGTCGTACGCCGCCGAACACGCCCTGCCCATCGGCGTACAGGCCACCGGGCACGGCCTGCCGGGCGCCTCGGAGGGCGGGGTCCTCGTCAGTACCCGGCGGATGGACTCCGTGCGGATCGACGCGGCGGCGCGCATCGTCACGGTCGGCGCGGGCGCCAGGTGGGGCCAGGTCGTCGAGGCCGCGGCGCCGCACGGGCTCGCCCCGCTGAACGGCTCGGCGCCGAGCGTGGGCGCCGTGTCGTACACGCTGGGCGGTGGACTCGGCATCCTGGGCCGGGAGTTCGGGTACGCGGCCGACCACGTCCGCTCCCTCGACGTCGTCACGGCGGACGGCGTGCTGCGCCATGTCACGGCGGACGGCGACCCCGAGCTGTTCTGGGGCCTGCTCGGCGGCGGCGCCAACCTCGGCGTGGTCACGGATCTTGAGATCGGCCTGGTGCCGGTGGCCAGGCTGTACGGCGGGGCGATCGCCTTCGACGGGAGCGCGACGGACCCTGCCGAGCTGCTGCGCGGCTACGAGGCGTGGACGCGGACCCTGCCCGACGAGCTGACCTCATCCTTCGCGGTCCTCGTCTACCCGGACATGCCGCAGCTCCCGCCGCACCTGCGGGGCCGTCATCTCGTCTCGGTCCGGGTCGCGTTCACCGGTCCGGCCGCCGAGGGCGAGCGCCTGGTGGCGCCGCTGCGGAACCTCGCGCCCGCGGTGTCGGACACACTGCGGGAGATGCCGTACGCCGAGAGCCACACCATTCACAGCGACCCCGACTTCCCGCACGCGTACTACGGGGACAGCGTGCTCCTGAGCGGGCTCGACGTCGCGGCGGCCGGTGAACTCCTCGCCCTGACCGGGCCCGAGGCGGCCTCGATGCACATCGTGCAGATCAACCACCTGGGCGGCGCGCTCGCGAAGCCCGCGGACAACGCCGTGCCCCACCGCGACGCGGGCTGGCTGATCCGGATCCTGTCGCCGCTGGACGGCACCGACCCCGCGGGCGTCGCGGCCGCACGGGCCGTGCACGCGCAGGCGTTCGGGCGCGTGGCGCCGCAGACCGTGGGGCGCTCGCTGAACTTCGCGTTCGGCGGCGGCGACCGCACCGAGGGGCTCTACGACCCGGAAACGCGCAAGAGGCTCGCCGAGTTGAAGGCCACGTACGACCCGGCGAACCTCTTCAGGCGGAACTACGACGTCAGTTGAGCACGGACGCCCGACGACTCAGCGGTCGAGGAACTTCCACGCCGCGGGCAGCGCGCCCATCGCGAGCGCGGCCTTCAGGGCGTCGCCGATCAGGAAGGGCGTGAGCCCGGCGGCGACGGCCTGGGTCAGCGACATGCCGGTGGCCGCGGCCAGGTAGGGGACGCCGACCGCGTAGATGATCGCGGAGCCGAGCACCATCGTGCCCGCCGTACGCAGCACGGAGCGGTCGCCGCCGCGGCGGGCGAGGGCGCCGGCCACCGTCGCCGCGAGCAGCATGCCGAGGACATAGCCGAGGGACGGCGCGGCCGCGCCGGAGCCGCCCTCCGCGAACCACGGCATGCCCGCCATGCCCACCAGGGCGTACAGCGCGAGCGACAGGAAGCCCCTGCGGGCGCCGAGCGAGGTGCCCACGAGCAGCGCGGCGAAGGTCTGCCCGGTCACCGGCACCGGGGAGCCCGGCACGGGCACCGCGATCTGGGCGGCGATCCCGGTGAGCGCGGCGCCGCCCAGCACGAGGACGGCGTCCTTCACGCGGGACGACGGGAGCAGGTCGGCGAGGACCTGGCCGGGGCGGGTGGTGGCGGCGGCGATGCTCATCGGGACTCCGCGGGGGACTAGGGCAGGTTGGGACCTGTCGACGCTATCCCAGGCGGGTGCGGCGCGACACGGTCTCCGGGCGACAACCCGGGCGCGGCGGCTTGGTGGGCTCCACACAAAGGGCATCGATTACACCTGGGGCGGCGTGACGCTCGTCACGGAGGTGGGCGGGTGGGTGCCTCGTTTTGCACCAGGGGCGGCCGCCCGGGGAGACTGTAGGTTCCTGCCAAAGCTCCGCCGGAGCTTTGCTGATCCCGAGAGCAGCACTGAGCACCATGCACGAGCCCGGAACCGTCGCGGCCGCCACGGCCACGCCCCTCGGGGAAGAGAACGAACCGCTCGCCGGCGGCCTCAAGCAGCGGCACCTCACCATGCTCGGGCTCGGCGGTGTCATCGGAGCCGGGCTCTTCGTCGGCTCGGGCGCCGGGATCGCCGTCGCGGGTCCCGGCATCGTCGTGTCGTATCTGATCGCGGGCGCGCTCGCGATGTGCGTGATGCGGATGCTCGGCGAGATGTCGGCCGCGATGCCCGCGTCGGGGTCCTTCTCCGTGCACGCGGAGCGCGCGCTGGGCCGCTGGGCCGGGTTCAGCGTCGGCTGGCTCTACTGGTTCCTGCTGGTGGTCGTGCTGGCCGTGGAGGCGACCGGCGCCGCCCAGATCGCCAACGGGTGGGCGCCCGCGGTGCCCCAGTGGGCCTGGGTGCTGATCTTCATGGTGGTCTTCACCGCCGCCAACCTCGCCTCGGTGAAGAACTTCGGCGAGTTCGAGTTCTGGTTCGCGGCCCTGAAGGTCTTCGCGATCGTCGCGTTCCTCGTACTCGGACTGCTCGCGATCTTCGGGGTGCTGCCGGACACGGACCCCGTCGGCCTCACCAACCTCACCGGCCACGGCGGCTTCCTGCCGCACGGCTGGGAGGGCGTGACCTCGGGCGTGCTCGCCGTCGTCTTCGCCTTCGGCGGCCTGGAGGTCGTCACGATCGCGGCCGCCGAGTCCGACGACCCGGTGCGCTCGGTCGCCCGCGCGGTGCGCAGCGCCGTCTACCGCATCCTCTTCTTCTACGTCGGCTCGATGCTGGTCATCGTGACGGTGCTGCCGTGGACGGCGCAGCGGGCCGGCATCAGTCCGTACGTCACCGTGCTCGACTCGGTCGGGGTGCCGTCCGCCGGGACGATCATGAACATCGTGGTGTTCGTGGCGCTGCTCTCGGCGCTGAACGCCAACCTCTACGGCTCGTCGCGGATGGTCTTCTCGCTCGCCGAGCGCGGCGAGGCCCCCAAGTCCCTGCTCAAGGTGTCGGGCGGCGGTGTGCCGCGCCGCGCGGTGCTCGCGTCCGTGGCCTTCGGCTTCGTGTCGGTCGTGCTCAATCTGAAGTGGCCCGACTCCGTCTTCCTCTACATGCTCAACTCGGTCGGCGCGGTGCTCCTGTTCGTCTGGGCACTGATCGCCATCTCGCAGCTGCGCCTTCGCCGGCGCATCGAGCGGGAGGCGCCGGAACGTCTGGTGCTGCGGATGTGGGCGTTCCCGTATCTGACGTGGGCGGCGCTGGCCGCGATGGCCGCCGTGCTCGGGCTGATGGTGACGGACGACGGGGCGCGGCCGCAGCTGCTGTGGTCGGCGGGGGCCACGGGGCTCGTCCTGGTGGTCGCGGGCGTGCGGGAGTGGCGCCAGGCACGCGTGAAGAGCATGTGAACTTGACGTGCCCATTTCTTCACAACGTGTGAGCGTCGTGTCCGTATAGCGGTCAGCTGTTCCCTGTCAGCGGTGGCGGACTTCAGACTGTGGGCCGCTCGCTCCCCCGTCTCAGCTACTGAACAGGGCACGCCCATGTCTCGGACGTCCACCCCGCAGGACGCAGCACCCGACACACCCAAGGCCGACTCCCCGCTCGTGCACGGCCTCAAGCAGCGGCATCTCTCCATGATCGCCCTCGGTGGCGTGATCGGAGCGGGCCTCTTCGTGGGCTCCGGGGCGGGCATCGCCGCCGCCGGACCCTCGATCGTCCTCGCCTACGCGATATCCGGCGCGCTCGTCATGCTCGTGATGCGCATGCTGGGCGAGATGTCGGCCGCGAACCCGGCCTCAGGATCCTTCTCCGTGCACGCCGAGCGGGCCATCGGCCCCTGGGCGGGCTTCACCGCGGGCTGGGGCTTCTGGTTCCTGCTCTGCGTCGCCGTCGGCCTCGAAGGCATCGGCGCCGCGAAGATCATGGTGGGCTGGTTCCCGGACAGCCCCGAGTGGGCCTGGGTCGCCCTCTTCATGCTGGTGTTCTGCGGCGCGAACCTGACCGCCGTGAAGAACTTCGGCGAATTCGAGTTCTGGTTCGCCGCCCTCAAGGTCGGCGCCATCACGCTCTTCCTCGGCATCGGCGTCCTCGCGATCCTCGGCATCCTGCCCGGCTCGGACACCTCCGCCCCCGGCCTGGACAACCTCACCGGCGAGGGCGGCTTCATGCCGAACGGCACGGACGGCCTGATCATCGGCCTCCTCGCCTCCGTCTTCGCGTACGGCGGTCTGGAGACCGTCACGATCGCCGCCGCCGAGTCCGAGAACCCGGTCCAGTCCGTCGCCAAGGCCGTGCGCACCGCGATGTGGCGCATCGCCCTCTTCTACGTCGGCTCGATGCTCGTCGTCGTCACGCTGCTCCCCTGGGACAACGAGGAAGTCGTCGCCAAGGGCCCCTACGTCGCCACGCTCGACCACCTCGGCATCCCCGGCGCCGGCGAGATCATGAACGTCATCGTCCTGATCGCCCTGCTCTCCGCGATGAACGCCAACATCTACGGGGCGTCGCGCATGTCGTACTCGCTGATCGACCGGGGCCTCGGCCCCAAGGCGCTCGGCAAGGTCTCCGGCGGCGTGCCGCGCCTCGCGGTGCTCGCCTCCTCGGTCTTCGGCTTCGTCTGCGTGCTGCTCAGCTACTGGCGCCCCGACGACGTCTTCCCCTGGCTGCTCAACATGATCGGCGCGATGATCCTGGTCGTCTGGATCTTCATCGCCGCCTCGCAGCTGATCCTGCGCCGCAGGATGGAGCGGGAGGAGCCGGAGAAGCTCGTCGTGAAGATGTGGGCGTACCCCTTCCTGACCTGGGTGGCGCTGGCCGCGATGGCGTACGTCTTCTACTTGATGACGGAACAGCCGGACACCCGCAAGCAACTCCTCGCCACCGGCGCGCTGACGCTGGCGCTCGCCGTGGTCGGCATCGTGCGGCAGAAGATGGCCGAGAAGCAGGCGGTCTCCTAGCCTCCGCCTCTCACCAGAACGCGCGGGAGCCCCGGACCAATTGGTCCGGGGCTCCTTCGTGTTCGTGGATATTCCCGCGCGGACCTAGGACAAAGGGCTGATCAACTTCGTAGACTTGCTGCTGCTAGCCTGCACTTGCGAACAAGTTGCAATAAGCGGAGCAACGCAGCGCACCACAGCAGAGCAGCAGCCGGAGGGCTCGGACCATGGCCATTTACACGCTTCCTGAACTTCCGTACGACTACGCGGCGCTCGAACCCGTCATCAACCCGCAGATCATCGAGCTGCACCACGACAAGCACCACGCGGCGTACGTGAAGGGCGCGAACGACACTCTTGAGCAGCTGGAGGAGGCGCGCGACAAGGAGACGTGGGGCGCCATCAACGGCCTGGAGAAGAACCTGGCCTTCCACCTCTCCGGCCACATCCTGCACAGCATCTACTGGCACAACATGAACAGCCCCAAGGACGGTGGCGGCGGCGAGCCGCTGGCCGCCGACGGCGTCGGCGAGCTGGCGGACGCGATCACCGAGTCCTTCGGCTCCTTCGCCAAGTTCAAGGCCCAGCTGACCAAGGCCTCGGCGACCACGCAGGGTTCCGGCTGGGGCGTGCTCGCCTACGAGCCGCTCAGCAACCGCCTCATCGTCGAGCAGGTCTACGACCACCAGGGCAACATCGGCCAGGGCTCGACGCCGATCCTGGTCTTCGACGCCTGGGAGCACGCCTTCTACCTGCAGTACAAGAACCAGAAGGTCGACTTCATCGAGGCCATGTGGCAGGTCGTCAACTGGCAGGACGTCGCGAAGCGGTACGAGGCCGCCAAGCAGCGCGTCAACAGCCTCCTGCTGGCCCCGTGAGCCACGGCTGTCGTCCGCTCCCCCGGTGACAGCCGATCGACGCCCCGCCTCGTGATCGTCTTCTCAACCTTCACCGAGGCAGGCGGATAAAGGAAAGGCCCCCGTGAGGACGTGACTCACGGGGGCCTTTCGGTATGCGCCGACACGGGCAGTGGCCGATGCGGCGCCCCCCACCGGTGTGGGGGTTCAGCGGAACCGCGGGGTCACTCGAAGTTGGGACCCTCGGTCCGCGTCCGCTTGATCTCGTAGAAGCCCGGCGTGGCCGCCACCAGCAGCGTGCCGTCCCACAGCTTCGCCGCGGCCTCGCCCTTGGGGGCGGGGGTGACGACCGGGCCGAAGAAGGCGATCTGCTCGCCGTCGGCGCCGGGCACCGCGATGACGGGCGTGCCGACGTCCTGGCCGACCTTGTCGATGCCCTCCTTGTGGGAGGCGCGCAGCTCGGTGTCGTAGGTGTCCTTGCCCGCGTACTGGATGAGGTCGGCCGGCAGGCCCACGTCCGCGAGGGCGCCGGCGATGCTCTCGTCGTTCACGCCCTGACCGCGGTTGTGGATGCGGGTGCCGAGCGCGGTGTACAGCTCGCCGAGGACCTCGTCCCCGTGCAGCTGCTGCGCGGCGATCGCGACGCGGACCGGACCCCAGGACTTGCCGCCGGGGCGCATGTTCTCGCGGTACTCCTCGGGCAGCTCGTCGAGCTTGTTCTCGTTCAGCACGCCAAGGCTCATCACATGCCAGCGGACCTCGACATCGCGGACCTTCTCCACCTCGAGCATCCAGCGCGAGGTCATCCACGCCCAGGGGCACAGCGGGTCGAACCAGAAGTCGACGGGGGTCTTGCTGCCGTTCTCGGACATGTCTCTCCCTAGGGAATCCGTTCGCATCTGGCCAGGAAAACGTCGGGGGCGCACCAGGGCATTCCCGGATGTCGGCCGCGGACGGCACATGCGAGGATCGTAGACATTCGTACGAGTCATGCGAGTCACAAGGGAGTGCCGCCCGTGCCCGGTGAGAATCTGTCCCGCGACGAGGCCCACGAGAGGGCCGCGCTGCTGTCCGTCGACGGCTACGAGGTCTTTCTGGACCTGCGCTCGGCGGTGGGCGAGAGCGGTCAGGAGCCGCGCACGTTCCGGTCGGTGACGACGATCCGCTTCCGCTCCGCCGAGCCGGGCGCCGCGACCTTCGCGGACCTGGTCGCGCCGAGCGTCACCGCGGTCTCGCTCAACGGCAAGGACCTGGACCCCTCCGAAGTCTTCGACGGCACCCGGATCGCGCTGGAGGACCTCGCCGAGGAGAACGAACTGGTGGTGGACGCCCAGTGCGCCTACAGCCGCACCGGTGAAGGCATGCACCGCTTCGTCGACCCGGAGGACGGCGAGGTCTATCTCTACACGCAGTACGAGCCCGCTGACGCGCGCCGCGTCTTCGCCAACTTCGAGCAGCCCGACCTGAAGGCGCCCTACCGCTTCGAGGTGCAGGCCCCCGAGGGATGGACCGCCTGGTCCAACGGCGTCGGCGAACTCACCGACGGCGTCTGGAAGTTCGCCGAGACCAAGCCCATCTCGACGTACATCACGGCGATCGTGGCCGGGCCCTACCACTACGTCACGGACTCCTACGAGCGCGTCCTCGATGACGGCACCCGCCTGGAGATCCCGCTCGGCGCGATGTGCCGCAAGGGCCTCGCCCCGCACTTCGACGCCGACGACGTCTTCCTGGTCACCAAGCAGGGCCTGGACTTCTTCCACGACAACTTCGACTACCCGTACCCCTTCGGGAAGTACGACCAGGCGTTCGTGCCTGAGTACAACCTCGGCGCGATGGAGAACCCGGGCCTGGTGACCTTCCGCGAGGAGTTCATCTTCCGCGGCAAGGTGACCGCTGCGTCGTACGAACGCCGGGCCAACGTGATCCTCCACGAGATGGCCCACATGTGGTTCGGCGACCTCGTCACCATGCGCTGGTGGGACGACCTGTGGCTCAAGGAGTCCTTCGCCGACTTCATGGGCTCCTTCTCCATGGTCGAGGCGACCCGCTTCACCAACGGCTGGATCACCTTCGCCAACAACCGCAAGGCATGGGCCTACCGCGCCGACCAGCTGCCCTCCACCCACCCGGTCACGGCCGACATCCGCGACCTGGAGGACGCCAAGCTCAACTTCGACGGGATCACGTACGCGAAGGGCGCGAGCGTCCTGAAACAGCTCGTCGCCTACGTCGGGCGCGACGCGTTCCTCGAAGGCGCCCGGCGCTACTTCAAGCGCCACGCGTACGGCAACACCGTCCTCGGCGACCTGCTCTCCGTCCTGGAGGAGACCTCCGGGCGCGACATGGCCTCCTGGTCGCGGTCCTGGCTGCAGACCGCGGGCGTCAACTCCCTGACCCCGCAGGTCATCCTGAACGCGGAGGGCCGCATCACCGAGCTCTCCGTGCTCCAGGAGGCCGCCGAGTCGCACCCCGAACTACGGCCGCACCGCGTCGCGGTGGGCCTGTACCGCCGGACGGCTGGCGGGGCCCTCGAGCGGTACGCGCGCGCCGAGACCGACGTCGAGGGACCCCGCTCCGTGGTGGCCGAACTGGCCGGTGAGGAAGCCCCCGAGCTGGTCCTGGTCAACGACGACGACCTGACCTACTGCAAGATCCGCTTCGACGAGAACTCCCTCGCCACGCTCCGGGACCACCTCGGCGACATCTCCGACCCGCTCGCCCGCGCGCTGTGCTGGTCCGCCCTGTGGAGCCTCACGCGCGACGCGCTGATGCCCGCGCGGGACTTCATCGATCTGGTGCTCCGCTTCGCCGGGCGCGAGAGCGACATCGGCGTGCTGCAGATGCTGCACGCGTGGGCCAACTCCGCCCTCACGCACTACGCCGCGCCGCAGTGGCGCGACGAGGGCGGGCGGGCGCTCGCCGAGGGCGCGCTGCGGGAGCTGCGCATCGCCGAGCCGGGCAGCCAGCACCAGCTGACGTGGGCGCGGTTCTTCGCCGCCGTGGCGTCGTCGGAGGCTGATCTCCAGCTGCTGCAGGGCCTGTTGGACGGCACGGCCAAGATCGACGGGCTCGACGTCGACCAGGAGCTGCGCTGGGCGTTCCTCGGCCCGCTGGCCGCGCACGGCGCCGCCGACGAGAAGACCCTCGCCACCGAACTGGCCCGTGACGACACGGCGTCCGGCAAGCGGCACCAGGTCCGGTGCCTGGCCTCGCGGCCGTCCGCCGCGGTCAAGGCCCAGGCGTGGGCCTCCGTCGTGGAGTCGGACGCACTCTCCAACGCGCTGGTCGAGGCGACGATCGCCGGATTCGCCCAGCCCTCCCAGCGGGAGCTGGCCGCGCCGTACGTCGCCAAGTACTTCGACGCCATCGAGCGGGTCTGGGCCGAGCGGTCCATCCAGATCGGCATGGACGTGGTCAAGGGCCTCTTCCCCCACCTGGTCGGCGACGCGGCGACCCTCTCCGCCGCCGACGCCTGGCTCACCACCCACGAATCCGCCGCCCCCGCCCTCCGCCGCCTCGTCCTCGAGGCCCGCGACGACCTGTCCCGCGCCCTGCGGGCACAGTCCTGCGATGGCGCTGCGGCTTAGCTTGAACGGGGTTTGACGGTGCCCCGGGGGCGCGCTGTGCCCCCGGGCCGCCGCCCTGCACGGGACCGCGGCTTCGGCCCCGGCGCTCGCGGGTTCCCCTGGGCCACCGCTTCGGCCCGGGGGGCGTCGCGCTTCCCCTCGCCCGTTGCGGAACTGCCCCGCCTCTTCAGCCCGGCAGATACGCGGCTCCCCCGGCCATCACCCAACTGACCCGCGCTCCGGCCCCGAAGGCATCGCGCCCGCCGGCCGTCGCCGGACCGGCCCGCCCCTTCGGCCCCGGAGGCATCACGCCCTCCGACCGTCGCGGGACTGACCCGCCGCTTCGCGGCGGATATCCCCCACCCGCCCACCCGTTTACCCGGCGACGCACGACTGGAGCCAGCCACTGCTCGGTGGGGAGCAATCGGGCGGGCAGGTGGGAGACGTCCGCCGCGGAGCGGTGGGGCAGGTCGGACGGTGCCGGCAGGCGCGCCGCTCGGTGCCGGGTAATCGGGTGGGCGGGTGGGGTGTCCGCCGCGGAGCGGTGGGGCAGGCCGCTGCTCGGTGCGGGGCAATCGGGCGGGTGGGCGGGAGACGTCCGCCGCGGAGCGGTGGGGCAGGTCGGACGGTGCGGGCAGGCGCGCCGCTCGATGCGGGGCAATCGGGTGGGTGGGTGGAGTGTCCGCCGCGGAGCGGTGGGGCTGGCGTGCCGTTCGGTGCCGGGGGATCCGTGGGTGGGGCTGGTCCTGTGGTGCGGGTGGGAGTGGGCGGTGTCGAGGCGCCGCCGTGGGCTGCGTGTCATCGGCAGTCGAACGCCCGTGCTTTAGGGCGAGCTTGTCCGGGTTTGTCGACGGGCGTGTAACAGCGGTTAGGGGGACGACCGGCCGCGGGAACGACCGGTTCATGAACCACAACACCCCGCTCTCGCCCCTCCCCCTCCAGCACCTCGCCGACAACCAGCTCCGCGTCATGAGCACCGCCCAGCTCAGCGAGCACGGCATCTCCTCCGCCGACGCCGGCACCCACTGCCGCCCCGGCGGCCCGTGGCAGCAGCTCCTCCCGGGGGTCTGCCTGCTGCACCCGGGCCCGCCCACCAGCGAAGAGCGGCTGCACGGCGCCCTGTTGTACGCGGGACGCCCGCCGGCCCGTACGACCAGGGCCGTGCCCGCCCAGCCCGGCGCGGGCGAGCCGCACGCCGCGTACGCCGACGCGATGATCACGGGTCTCGCGGCGCTCGCCCTGCACCGTTTCTCGTCCGCTCCCCCGCTGCTCTCCCTGGACCGCATCGACGTCCTGGTGCCCCGCACCCGGCGGCTGCGCTCCATCGGGTTCACCCGGCTCGTGCGCAGCCACGCGATGCCGACTCCCCAGCAGATCACGGGAGTTCCGGTGGCCCCCGTGCCGCGCGCGCTCGCCGACGCGGTGGCGCAGCTCGCCGAGGCGGGTGCCGTGCGGCGGCTGCTCACCGAGGCGGTGCGCGGCGGGCACTGCGAACCGGCCGCGATCGTGCGGGAGTTGAACCACGCGCGGCTCCTCACCCGGCCCCACGTCGTGGACGCCGTGGATTCCCTGCTCGCGGAAGGACGCGCCATCGCCGAGGACCGGCTGTACCGGATGGTCGCCGAGTACGGCCTCCCCGACCCGCTGTGGAACGTCGACCTGCGGCTGCCCGGCGGCCCGCACCTCGGCGGCGTGGACGCCTACTGGCCCGACCAGGCCGTCGCCGTGGAGCTGGACACGCGGGCGCCGCGCCAGGACGAGGACGCCCTGTGGTCCGAGTACGTCCGCAAGCGCGAGCACCTGGAGCGGCTCGGCATCACCGTCGTCCACATCACCCCGAAGAAGCTGAGGGACGCGATGGAGCAGCAGGCCGCGATCGTGCGGACGGCGCTGATGGCGTCGACCGACCGGGATCCCGCGGCGTATGTGGTGGTGCTGCCCAGATAGCGCGGGCGCAGGACCGCATGCGCAGGAGGGGAGTGAAGGGGCGGAACCCCGGAGGATAGGGTTCCGCCCCTTCGCATGCCATCAGGTCCGGCGGCATGCGCGTCCCTCGCGCGTCATGTGCCGCAGAATTCCGCCGTCATGATCGGGCCGTGTTCCCCCGCCCAGTCCGCGTTGAAGTTGTACGCCAGCGCATGGCTGCCGTCCGGGGTGGCCGCCGCGAAGGTCGTGGTGCCGTGGAAGTCGCCGCCGTGGCCCCAGATCACCCCGCCGCAGGGCAACTTGAGGCTCTCCAGGCCGAGTCCGTAGCGCGACCCCGGCGGGTGGCTCTCGTCCGTGGGGACGCCGGTCTTCATCTCGGCGAGCTGCTCGGGCGGCAGGAGCTTGCCGCGGAGCAGGGCCGTGTAGAAGTGGTTCAGGTCGGCGGCGTCGGAGATCATCCCGCCCGATGAGCCCGCCACGGTGGGGTTGAACTCCGTGACGTCGTACGTCGTGTCCTTCGGTTCCCCGCCCAGCTTCGAGTACGCCCTGCTGTGCGGGCGCGGCAGCGTGGGGTCGGTCGTGGGGACCCGGGTGGACTTCAGGTGGAGCGGTTCGATGACGCGCCGCTTGATCTCGTCGCCGTATCCGTTGCCCGTGACCTTCTTGATGATCATTCCGGCGAGGATGTAGTTGGTGTTGGAGTACCGCCAGCCCTCGCCCGGTGCGAAGTAGGGCTTGTTGCGCATGGCCATCCTGACCAGTTGCCGCGGCGTCCACGTGTCGTAGCGGTGTTTGAGGAACTCCGGTGAGTACACCTTCCGTTGGTACTCCTCGTCCGCCACCACGTCGAAGATCCCGCTGGTGTGGTTGAGGAGCTGCCGGACCGTGATGCGGTCCCCGTCGTGACCGTGTCCCTCGACGACGCCCGGCAGCCACTTCCCGACCGGGTCGTCGAGGTCGATCCGGTCCTCGGCCTGCAACTGCAGCAGCACCGTCGCCACGAACGTCTTGGTGACGCTGGCGACGCGGAAGTGGTCCCGCTCACCGCGCGGCGTCCCCCGCTCCAGGTCGCCGAGGCCCGAAGCGCCGCGCCACGTCCCGTACTTGTCCCTCGCCTCACCGGTGACGCCGGGCACTCCCTGCTTGACGGCCCCGTCGAACGCCCGCTGGGTGGCTTCGTGCCGGTCCCCCGGCGGGGCCGCGAGGGCCGGGGCGGCGAGGGCTCCCGCCGCCAGTGCCGTCACGGTCAGCACCGCGGCCGTACCCGTCAGGCATCTGCGCATGTCCATGTACTTCGTACTTCCTCTCGGATCCCCGCTGTTCCCGCTGTTCCCGCTGTTCCCGCTGTTCCCCGCTGCTGACTGCCACCTGCCGCTACTTGCCGCAGAACTCCGCCTTCACCACCGGGTCGAGATCGCCCACCCAGTCGCCGTTCATGTTGAGCGCCAGCGAGTGGCGGCCGTCCGGGGTCGTCACCGCCAGGGACGACGAGCCGTGGATGCCCCCGTCGTGACCCCAGATCTTCCCCTTGCAGGGCAGTTTCATCACGGAGATGCCGAGCCCGTACCCGCCGCCCCTGCCGCCCGTGGGGACCACCGTCTTCATCTCGGCGAGCTGCTCCTTGGGCAGCAGGCGGCCGCCGAGGAGTGCCGAGTAGAAGCGGTTCAGGTCCGCCGAGTCGGAGATGATCTCGCCCGCCGAGCCGCCCATGGACGGGTTGAGTTCGGTCAGGTCGTAGACCTTGGCCTCGGGGTCGCCGGGCAGCTTTCCGTAGCCGCGCGAGCTGGGCCCGGGCACGGTGGCGCGGGTGCCGGGGACGAGGGTGGACTTCAGGTGGAGCGGTTCGATGACGCGCCGGTCGATCTCGTCGGCGTACGTGTTGCCCGTGACCTTCTGGATGATCATCCCGGCGAGGATGTAGTTGGTGTTGGAGTAGCTCCAGTCCGTGCCGGGCTCGAAGGTCGGCTTGTGGCGCATGGCGAGCTTCACCAGGTGCTCGGGCGTCCAGGTGTCGTAGCGGTGCTTGAAGAAGCCCTTGGTGAACACCTTCTGCCCGAACTCCTCGTCCCCGGCGTAGTCGAAGATCCCGCTGGTGTGGTTGAGGAGCTGCCGGACCGTGATGCGGTCCCCGTCGTGACCGTGTCCCTCGACGACGCCCGGCAGCCACTTCCCGACCGGGTCGTCGAGGTCGATGCGGCCCTCGCCCTGCAGTTGCAGCAGCACCGTCGCCACGAACGTCTTGGTGATGCTGCCGACGCGGAAGCGGTCGTGCTCGCCGCGCGGGGTGCCGCGCCGCATGTCGCCGACGCCCGCGGCGGCGTCCCAGGGCCCGTGCCCGTCCCTCGCCTGGGCGGTGACGCCGGGCACCCCCTCCTTGATCAGGCCGTCGAGTGCCTGCCGGGTGGCCTCGTGCCGGTCGCCCGGCGAGTCCGCGAGGGCCGGAGCCGCGAGGGCCCCCGCCGCCAGCGTCGTCACGGTCAGCACCGTGGCCGCACTCACCAGCCTGCTGCGCACCGTCATGTCGTGTCCCCTCCGTCATCGTTCGCGGTCGACAGAGGGGACTTGACGCCCCGGTGCGAAGGTTGCCAGCGATGCGAGGGTTGAGCGGATTTCGGCCGATCGCCGGGGCGTGGTGGGGCGTCTCAGCCCTTGCGAAGGATCAGTTCCGTGTTCCGGTCGCCCGCTTCGCCGCCCAGCGCGGGCTTCGCACCAGGCGCGTTGAAGGAGAGTTCCCGGTAGAGCGCGGCGAGTCCGGTCTGCGAGAGGTCGGCGAAATCCGTGCGGTGCGGGGCGGCGGATTCGATGAGCGTGGTGAACAGGGAGACCGTGCCGTCGTGGTTGTCGCTGATCTCCACCACCCTGGCGAGCTGCGGGAAGTCGATGTGCGAGGCCGTGGAGACCTCCCAGAAGGAACCGCGCGGGGTGTGGTGCGGGGTGATCTGGTTCTTGTGGCTGTGGCCGTTGACCCAGGCGAGTACGGAGCGGTGGCGGCCGAGCAGCGAGACGATCTCGTCGCCGCCGTGCCGGGCCTCGCCGGGCCTCGCGGGGTCGTGCCGGAGATTCCGCATGGTCCTGCTGGTGTGGTGGCTGAAGACGACGACGTACGAGGGTCCGCCGCCGCGCCGTTCGTTGGCCGCCAGTTCCCTTTCCAGCCAGCGCAGTTGGGCGGTGCCGAGGGAGCCTTCGTAGTGGCCGCCGGGGTCGGTGGTGTCCAGGCTGATGCCGAGCACGTCGTCGCTGATGCGGAAGGAGTAGTACTGGGTGGCGGAGGCGAGGTTCTCCTGGGTGTAGCCGTGGCCGAAGGGGCCGGGGCCCGCGTGGGCGGGGGCCAGGTGCGCCTGGACGTACTCGCCGGGGGTGAAGGGTGCCCGGGACTCGTCGGGTGTGATGGACCGCATGCGCCGCGCCTCGCTCTTGAGCAGCTCCTTGAAGTGGTCGCCCTTGGGGTCGCGGCCCTTCTTGACGGCTTTCCACAGGGCGGCGCCGCGCGGCTCGTCCAGGGACATCAACTTGCGCCCGCCGACGGCGAATTCGGTGAAGTACGAGTCCTTGGGCGCCCAGCAGCCGCCGGGCAGCGCGTCGTGGTTGCCGACCGTGGAGTACCAGGGCAGGCCGAGTCCGGGGCTGTTGACCTCGCGTATCGCGGCGTCGAGGAAGCCGTGCAGGCGCGGGAAGCCGAGGCGTTTGTCGGCGTCGCGCAGGGCGTCGTCCGGGTGCCAGTAGAGCGGGAGGCCGCTGTCCTGGACGCCTTCGTAGTGGCGCGGGTCGCCGGTGTTGGGGGTGATGCGGCCGCCGTTCATCACCTTGAGGAACCAGTCGAGTTCGGTACGGGAGTTGTTGTCGGTGTTGTCGCCGGTGGTGACGACGCAGTGCAGGGGCGCACCGGTGGCGGGTGCGCCGCGCAGCG
This sequence comes from Streptomyces sp. NPDC059002, assembly GCF_042740435.1. NCBI lineage: Bacteria > Bacillati > Actinomycetota > Actinomycetes > Kitasatosporales > Streptomycetaceae > Streptomyces > Streptomyces sp. NPDC059002. The sequence goes on from NZ_JBHYJI010000063.1 coordinate 39,966, forward strand.
CGTTGACCCGCTCGACGAGGGAGACGGCGCCGGCCACCGAGAGGGTCTCCTGCGGCCGCCAGGCGCTCGCGGTCTGCGCGCGCAAGTACTCGTACCGCAAAGGGTGTTGGACGTCGACCAGATGCAGGTCGGTGAACTGGACGAACGCGGCGAGCGCGGTCCGCCGCCCCGCGCGCCCGGACTTCGCGGCCGCCAGGTCGCCGCGGACCACGCGGCCCCAGGCGGGCCCGTCGCCGAGCCGCCGGTAGCCGGAGGTGCCGCGCGCCGCGGCCGCGGTGAGCAGGGTGGTGCCGCCCTTGTAGGGCATGAGGGGCGCGGCGGGCGCCTGCCGGGAGCGGGGCACGGTGGCGTGCCCCGCGGGGGCGGCGTTGCCCGAGCCCGCGCCGGGGCCGAGCGCGTAGCCGATGCCCGCGGAGAGGGTGACCGCCCCGGTGGCGGCCAGGAACGCGCGGCGGTCGAGCCGGGCCGCGGCGTCGGCCACGGCGGAGGCGGCGTCGGCCGTCGCGGTGGCGGCGCCGGCTATGACCGTGGCGGTTACGGTGGCGACAGAGCGTGTGCGCGGCATGGCGCGGTCTCCCCGAGTGCGAACGCGTCGGCAGTGGTCGCGGGGGGCCCGGGCCTGCGTGCGGCCTGCGAACTCCCCGCTCGTACTGGATCGTTGGCAGCGGGGGTGACCTGCGCGTGAACGAGACCGCAACGTGCAGCGCCGATCACCGTACGTGGATCATCCGGCACCCTGTGCGGTCATGAGGCCCTCTCCGGGCGGAGAGGAGCCGGTCACTCCACGTTCACCTTTCGGGGAAGGGAAGGCGGTACGGCCACTCAGTGCGACGTCCCCGCGGCGCGGCCGTGCCCGTCGGCCGGGCGGGCGCGCCACAGCTCCAGGCCGATGTCGACGAGCCCGACGCGGTCGAGGTCCGGCACGGACTCCAGGGGGTGCCAGGCGGCGAGGTCCGTGGATCCCTCGGTCTCGTGGCGCAGTTCGCCGCCGGTGATCCGGCCCTCGTACACGATGCGCAGCCCGTGGAAGTCGGCGACGGCGCCGAGCCTGCGGGGGTAGCGGCGGCGCAGCGAGTCGATGCCGAGGAGCGTGACCGGCTCGATCACATATCCGGTCTCCTCGTCGGCCTCGCGGATCACGGTGTCGTAGGGGTCCTCGCCGTGGTCCATGCCGCCACCGGGCAGCGTCCAGCGTTTGCTGCCATCGGCTGCGACCCAGCGGGCCAGGAGGACCTGCCGGTCGCGTACGCATACGGCGTAGGCCGCCACCCGTAGCTCTTTGTGCACACGGGTGACGCTAGGCGCTCCGCTGGGGTTTCGGGGAGGAACCTGCGGACCACCGCCAGGGGCTCGCGTGCGGGGTCTCGGTCGCCTCGGTGAGGGTGAAGTGGACCGTGCGGGAGCCGTCGGGGGCGTAGGCCGTCCCGGCCGTGCCGGTGAGCTGGAGGGTCGTGCCCGTCGTCCAGTCCAGGAAGAGGAGGCCCGCCCGGGGGTTCTCGGCGAGGTTGCCCAGGGACAGGAACATGGAGTTGCCCGGGAAGTCGTCCCACTCCAGTGCGTACGGCGAGGTGACGCGGACGAAGCCGGGGTCGCCGCCCCGGTGGCTCGCGTCGGCGCCGTGCGCGTGGGCCGTGGCGAGGAAGAACGTGTCGGCCGCGCCGATGAACGCGCGCTGCCCGTCCGTGAGCCGCGTGCCGCGCCGGGGCTCTCCGGGGGTCTCCGGGCGCCGCCCCTCGTGCAGCTCCCTTTTCTGGATGTACTTGGGGCAGTTGGAGAAGACCTGGTCGGCCTCGATGGCCAGGCCGCGGGGCGTGGGCCTCGACGTGCCGTTCAGGCGCATACGGCGCCGGGTGCGGGGGTCCAGGGCGATGGAGCCGACGGGGGTCCCCTCGCGGGCCAGGGCCGTGGCGAGGGGGTCGGCCGCGGGCACCCCGCCCGCGACCGAGATCTGGCGGGGGCCCGTGGCCCGTACGAAGCCGGGGGCGCCGGTGAGCGGGGAGGCCCAGACGGCGCCCGCCTCATCGGCGCCGGCCAGCACCAGCATGGGCTGGATCTCCAGGAAGGCGGCGCTGACTGGCCGTAGGCCTTGAGCCATGGAGCGGCCTACGTGGTCGGCGAGTTCACGTACGCCGAGTTTGTCCTGTATGGCGCGGGAGCCCTGGCGGTACGGGGTCTGCACTGCGGCTTGCGACGTCATCGGTGAGCTCCTGTCTGCGGGTTCGTTGTGGCTTGTCGCGCAGTTCCCCGCGCCCCTTGCGGGGCGCCCCTAGAAGAAGCCGCAGGTCGGGGCCGACTCGACCGGGGGCGTCGACGACTCCGCGCCGGACGGGGCGTAGATCTCCAGGCGCATGCCGTCCGGGTCGTGGAAGAAGATGCCGCCGGACGCCGCGCCCTCGCCGTGCGGTACGACGCCCTCGTACGCGAACTCCACGCCGTACGCCCGCAGTGCGCTCTCGTACTCCTTGACCCGTTCGACCGTGTCGACCTCGATCGCGAGGTGGTGCAGGCCCGCGTTGCCCGCGGAGTACGCGGTGTCGGCCTGCTGCCAGAGCGTGAGCACGGGGCGGCCGCCCTCTCCGAGGAAGGCGAAGCGGCGGCCCTCTTCCTTGCCCTCGCCGATGACGCCGTAGCCGATGACGTCGCGGTAGAAGGCGAGCGAGCGTTCCAGGTCGGTGACGTTGAGGCCGATGTGGCCGGTGCGCGGAGCGGTGGACGTGGTCATGACTCTCCCCTTGGTCTGCGGAATTGGTCTGCGGAGGATTGGCCCGCGGACTCACTAACCGTTGAAATGGAGGTTAGGGGTTAGGTGTCGCGCGCGTCAACCGGTCACGTACCCTTGACCGGTTAGTCGGCATCGCACCGAAGGGAGCCCCCATGCCCGCCGCCCAGGCCCCGCACGATCCCCGCCCGCTCGTCGGCGAGCCGCTCTCCCTCGATCTGCTCAACACCGTCTGGATGCACGACGGCGCACGCCAGGACCTGCTCACGGACACCGAGGGGCTCGCGGTCTGGCTCGCGGCGAACGGGCTCGGCGCGCGCTTCGCCGCCGACGGGCCGACCCTGGAGAACGTCCTGCGCGCCCGCGACGCGCTCGCCGCCGCCGTGGACGCGCCCGGCGACCCGGCGGGCACCGCACGCGTCGACGAGGTCCTCGCGCACGGCCGGATCCGCGCGCGGCTGACCGGCGAAGGGCCCGGCGAGGAGCCCGAGTTCGAGGATCCGGCGTGGGGTCCCGGCTGGCTCGCGGCGCGCGACTATCTGCATCTGCTGGCCACCGCGCCCGACCGGATCCGCGGCTGCGCCCACGAGGCGTGCGTGCTGCACTTCTTCGACACCTCGCGCAACGGCACGCGCCGCTGGTGCTCGATGGCCGCCTGCGGCAACCGCGCGAAGGCGTCGCGGCACTACGCGCGCTCGCGCGAGACGTGACAGGGCCGGGAACAGTTCCCGGCCCAAGTCCCCCTATACACCGCCTTGTCCGCCATGGCGCATGGCGGAATTGCGTCATGCCCCGATCACAGCTCGGACAACTCTCCCCAAACAGCTGTCACTTGCGTAAGGCTGAGCGGTCATCCGGCCCCGAATTCCGGAACTTCCGGGAGCACGGACCGACCGACCCTCCTTCCCGACCTTCACGCACAGGGATGCCGATGCCCAGTTCCAGATCCAGCGCCAGACGCGCGCCCCGTCTCGCGATAGCCGTCGGTCTCACCGCCGCGCTCTGCGCGACCGGGGCCGTCCCCCTCGCCTTCGCGGCGGACGGCGGCGGCCCCGCCGACAGCGCCGCCGCCCCCAAGTCGACCGGCGCCAAGCTCGGTTCGGCCGACGCCGCACTGCTCGCCGACGCCAAGGCGGACGGCGAGAAGACCGTCACCCTGATGGTGGCCACCGCGCCCGGCGCCACCGAGCAGGTCGCCGACCAGCTCGACGGCGTCAAGGGCGGCTCGGTGGGCCGCACCGACGACAAGCTCGGCTATGTCCGCGCGACCGTGCCGACGGCCAAGGCCGACGCCGCGATCAAGTCGGCGGCCAAGTTGTCGTCCGTGCACGGCATCGATCTGCGCCACGAGATCGAGCTCGACGACCCGACGCCCGCCGCCGACCGCGCCAAGGGCGCGCAGCCCGGGGCCAGGGGCACGTACCCGGGCCCGGACAAGAACACCCCGGCGAAGAACCCGTACAACCCGTCCGCCGAGACGGGCGCCGTCGACTTCGTGAAGAAGCACCCGAAGGCGGACGGCCGCGGCATCACCATCGGCATCCTGGACTCCGGCATCGACCTCGGGCACCCGGCGCTCCAGAAGACCACCACCGGCGAGCGCAAGATCACCGACTGGGTGACCGCGACCGACCCGATCGTGGACGCGGACGGCACCTGGCGCCGCATGACCAACCCCGTCACCGGCCCCGTCTTCACCTGGGACGGCAAGACGTGGCAGGCCCCCGCGGGCTCCTTCCAGGTCAACCGCTTCCGTGAGTCGGCCACCACCGGCGGCGACGCCAAGGGCGACATCAACCGCGACGGCGACACCACCGACAGCTGGGGCGTGCTCTACGACCCGGCAGCGGGCACCGTCCGCGTCGACCTGAACGACAACAACGACTTCACCGACGACGAGGTCCTCAAGCCGTACAAGGAGGACCACCAGGTCGCCTACTTCGGCAAGGACAACCCGGACACCGACGTCGTCGAGCGCGTCCCCTTCGTCGTCGAGATCCGCAAGGACGTGCCGACCGACCCGTACGGCGGCGACTGGGTCGGCAAGAAGGCCGACTTCGTCAACATCGGCGTCATCGAGTCCGAGCACGGCACGCACGTCGCGGGCATCACCGCGGCCAACGGCCTGTTCGGCGGCAGGATGAACGGGGCGGCGCCCGGCGCCAAGCTGGTCTCCTCGCGCGCCTGCACCTGGACCGGCGGCTGCACGAACGTCGCGCTCACCGAGGGCATGATCGACCTCGTCACCAAGCGCGGCGTCGACATCGTGAACATGTCGATCGGCGGCCTCCCGGCCCTGAACGACGGCAACAACGCGCGCGCCGAGCTCTACAAGCGCCTCATCGACGAGTACGGCGTCCAGCTGGTGATCTCCGCGGGCAACAGCGGCCCCGGCGCGAACACCATCGGCGACCCCGGCCTCGCCGACCACGTCATCTCGGTCGGCGCCGCCATCTCCAAGGAGACCTGGGCCGCCAACTACGGCTCCCAGGTGGACCGTTCGTACGCGATGATGCCGTTCTCCTCGCGCGGCCCGCGTGAGGACGGCGGCTTCGCGCCGATCATCTCGGCGCCGGGCTCGGCCATCAACACCACCCAGACCTGGCTGCCGGGCGCCCCGGTCGCCGAGGCGGGCTACAAGCTGCCCGCCGGTTACTCGATGCTGCAGGGCACGTCGATGGCGTCCCCGCAGGCCGCGGGCGCCTCGGCGCTGCTGCTCTCCGCCGCGAAGCGGGCGAAGGTCGACCTCACCCCGGCCAAGCTGCGCACCGCGCTGACCTCGACCGCGCACCGCATCCGCGGCGAGCAGGCGTACGCGCAGGGCACCGGCCTGATCAACGTGGTCGACGCCTGGGACGCCATCGAGGACGACGCGAAGGCGCACACGTACACGGTGAAGGCCCCGGTCGACACCGCGCTCGAGCAGGAGCTGAAGAAGCCCGGCACCGGCATCTACGACCGTGAGGGCGGCCTGAAGACCGGCCAGCAGCGGACGTACGACGTGACGATCACCCGCACCTCGGGCCCGGACCGCGGCATCCGCCACGAGCTCGACCTGGTCAACAACCACGAGGGCACGTTCAAGCTGCTCGGCAAGGGCAGTGACGGCGACGTGACGCTGCCGCTGAACAAGCCGGTCACCGTCAAGGTGCAGGCGAAGGCCAAGTCGGCAGGCCTGCACAGCGCGATCCTCACCGTCGACGACGAGCGCACCGAGGGCGTCGACCAGCAGATCATGTCGACGGTCGTCGTCTCGGCGCCGCTGGCCAAGCCGTCGTACACCTTCACCGCGGCGGACTCGACGCAGCGCAACAGCACGCGGTCGTACTTCGTGACGGTCCCCAAGGGCGCCAAGTCCCTCGAAGTCGCCCTCGGCGGCCTCCAGGGCAAGAGCCAGACCCGCTTCATCGCGGTGCACCCGTACGGCGTCCCGGTCGACTCCACCTCGTCGACCGTCTGCTACCCGAACTACGAGAACCCCGCCAACACCTGCCGCCCGGACCTGCGTGCGTACGCGGAGCCGCAGGCCGGTGTCTGGGAGATCGAGGTCGAGTCGCGCCGTACGTCGCCGCTGCTCGACAACCCGTACGAGCTGAAGGTCGCCGCGCTCGGCGTCGCCTTCGACCCGGCCGTGCAGACGGTCCCCGAGGCGAAGGTCGGCACCCCCGCCCCCGTCTCCTGGAACGTCACGAACAACTTCGCGGCCGTCGACGGGAAGCTGAAGGGCGGCCCGCTCGGCTCGGCCAAGTCGGCGCGGCCCACCATCAAGCAGGGTGAGACGCAGACCACCGAGGTCGTCGTCCCCGAGGGCGCCGAGCGGCTCGACGTCGCCATCGGCTCCCCCGCGGACGTCGCGGCCGACCTGGACCTCGCCGTGAAGAAGGACGGCGTGGTCGTCGGCTCGTCGGCGGAGGGCGACTCGGAGGAGTCGGTCAGCCTGATCAAGCCGGCCGCCGGCACGTACACGATCGAGGTGGCGGGCTACTCGGTGCCGACCGGGTCGACCGCGTACGACTACCGCGACGTGTTCTTCTCGGGCGCGCTCGGCCAGGTCACCGTCGACGAGTCGAAGCAGGTGAAGCTCGGCAACGGCGAGTCCGCGAAGGTCGACGCCAAGGTCGAGGCGAAGGCCCCGGCCGCCGCGGGCCGTGAGCTGTTCGGCGAGGTGTCCCTGCTGAACGCGCGCGGCACGGTCGCGGGCAGCGGCAGCGTGAAGGTGGAGAAGGTCACTCCGTAACGGTGTCCTCAAGCGCCGGACGGGCTCGGTCGAGCCTGTCCGGCGCTCTTCGCTGTCCAGCGCTTTTCGCCGTCCGCCCCGGCTCAGTCCCCCGGGCCAGGTCCCCCGTCGCACCGGATCTTCTCCGACCTCGGGATGGCCTTGAGGATCATCGCGCGCAGGCGGTCCCTGTCCTTCTTGCCCGTGGCCCAGTTGTCCGGCTCCGCCGCGTCCTTGGGGATGCTGATCAGGACGTCGTCGCCCTTCTTCAGGCGCGGGTCCACGTCGCGGTCCATGGGGAACCTGACCGTCCGCGCCCCGGACCCCGGCTTCAGATAGCGCGTCACGTCGAGCGTGATGCGGTCCTGCACGTCGCCCGGCACCGGATCGACCGCCGTGACCGTGCCCTCCACGATCAGCCGCGAGCACGCGACGAAACCCTCCGGGGTCAGATCGGCCGCCCCGCCGCCCGCATCGCCCTGCTTGTCGGACGCGGCCCCCTTCGCCGAGTCCGCGTCGCCGCCCATGCCCTGCCCGGCGTCCACCGCGAGCCAGCCGAGGCCGCCGACCACGAGCGCCGCCACCGTCGCGGCGAGCGCGCCGAGGACGACGCCGCGACGGCGCCCGCCCGCCGGGCGCGGGGCCCGCAGCGGGACGGCGGCCCGTTCCTCCGGTGGCGCGGGCGCGGCCGCCAGCGCGTCGCCCACGGCGCCGAGCCGCTCCCGCAGCAACGTCACGTCCGCCACGGCCGCGGCGAAGTCGGGGTCGCACAGCGCCTCCTCCGGCACCGGCTCGTCCGTGATGGCAAGCATCAGCGCGTCGAAGTCCCCGTCCTGACCGGGCACGTCACACCACCTCCCCTTCGTGCAGCCGCGCCCGCAGGAGACGTACCGCCGTGTGCAGCCTGCTCTTGACCGTGCCCTCCGGTATGCCCAGCTCGTCCGCGATCGCCCGCACCGGCAGATCCGCGTAGAAGCGCAGGACCACCACCTGGCGCTGGGCGTCCGGCAGCTCGCCGAGGCCCTGGGCGACGGCGAGCGAGGTGGCCCGCGCCTCAGCCCCGTCCTCGTCGGTGGACTCCCGCCACAGCACCGCGAGGCGCTCGCCGAGCCGCTCCTGCCTGCGCCGGGCCCGGTGCCAGTCCATGGCCAGGTTGGAGGCGACGACGGCGGCCCAGGCGGACACGTCGCGCGGGGCCTCGCGCCCGTCGGCGGCCCGCTCCAGGAGCTTCAGCCTGACCTGCTGCACCCCGTCCGGCAGGTCCGCGTGCGGCACGCCGCCGAGCGCGAGCACGGCCCGCACCCGGTCCTCCTGGGCCGCGTCCAGCGGGTCCGCTCCCCCGGTCCCCGCCTGCGCGCGGCGCGTCTTTCTGCGCAGCAATCCGCCCTCCCCCAAGCTCTTAAGGAGCAGGGGGCACCCCCTTCGCCCCCGCGTTTCCCCTACGACGCCGGGGCCGCCCGAAACGTTCGGACGAATGTGGCGTCCCGCACCTCGGACAATGGATTGGACAACGCGGCCCTGGACAGACGCATCATGGAGCAAGCCCAGGCCGGGGTCACCGGGCCGCACGCACATACGGAGGAAGTACCTGTGAAGGTCGGAATCGTCGGAGCCACCGGTCAGGTCGGCACGGTCATGCGCAAGATCCTCGCCGAGCGGGCGGCATTTAATTCCCTTGGCCCCGCCGACCAGCTGCGCCTGTTCGCCTCCGCCCGCAGCGCCGGGACGGTCGTGGACGGCGTGACCGTCGAGGACGCGTCCACGGCCGACTACACGGGCCTGGACATCGTGCTCTTCTCCGCCGGTGGCGCCACCTCCAAGGCCCTCGCCGAGAAGGTCGCGTCGCAGGGCGCCGTCGTGATCGACAACTCCTCGGCCTGGCGCCGCGACCCCGAGGTCCCCCTCGTCGTCTCCGAGGTGAACCCGCACGCGATCAAGAACCGCCCCAAGGGCATCATCGCCAACCCGAACTGCACCACGATGGCCGCGATGCCGGTCCTCAAGCCGCTGCACGCCGAGGCGGGCCTCGAAGCCCTGGTCGTCGCCACCTACCAGGCGGTCTCCGGCTCCGGCCTCGCCGGTGTGGACGAGCTCTTCGAGCAGGTCAAGAAGGTCGGCGAGGACGCCCCGAAGCTCACCCACGACGGTTCCGCGGTCGAGTTCCCCGAGCCGGACAAGTACGTCGCGCCCATCGCGTACAACGTCCTCCCGATGGCGGGCTCCGTCGTCGACGACGGCCTGAACGAGACCGACGAGGAGCAGAAGCTCCGCCACGAGTCCCGCAAGATCCTGGAGATCCCCGAGCTCAAGGTCTCCGGCACCTGTGTGCGCGTCCCGGTCTTCACCGGCCACTCCCTCCAGGTCAACGCCCGCTTCGCGCGTCCGCTGAGCCCCGCGCGGGCCACCGAGATCCTCTCCTCGGCCGAGGGCGTCGTCGTCACGGACGTCCCGACGCCGCTGGTCGCCGCGGGCAAGGACGACTCGTTCGTGGGCCGCATCCGGAACGACGAGACCGTCGAGAACGGCCTCGCGTTCTTCATCTCCGACGACAACCTCCGCAAGGGCGCCGCGCTGAACGCCGTCCAGATCGCGGAGCTGGTCGCCGCGGAGCTCAAGGGCTGACGCTCCCGTCGTACGCGGGGGCCGTACGTCCACGTCGTACGCCCCAGGGGACGGTCACTGCTCCGCGGTGGCCGTCCCCTTCGCGTGCCCCACGGACCGCACGCAGGCCACGACGAGCAGCGAGAGCAGCGCGAGCGCCCCGCCGAGCCAGAGCACGCCGCCCGCCCCGTGCCCGTCCGCGACCCGGCCGCCGACGAAGGCGCCGAGCGCGATCGCCACGTTGAACACGCCCGCGAAGAGCGCCGACGCCGACTCGCGGGCGTGCGGGGCCGCGTCCATCACCCAGTTCTGGGAGGAGACCGAGACCCCGCCGTAGGCCAGGCCCCAGGCCACGAGCAGCGCCACCGACGCGGCGAGCGAGCCGCCCGCGGGGACCATCAGGAACACCACGGCGGTGAGTGCCGCGCTGATCGCGAGCAGGGCCCTGCGCGGGTCGCGGGCCGCGACGGCGCCGCCCGCGAAGTTGCCGACGATGCCCGCGGTGCCGTAGGCGAGGAGCAGCCCGCTGATCAGGCCCGCGCCGATGCCGGGCACGCGTTCCAGGACGGGGCGTACGTAGGTGTACGCGGCGAAGTGTCCGGTGACCAGGAGGGTGACGGCTATCAGGCCGGTGCGCAGCCGGGCGATCCGCAGCAGTCCCGCGAACACGCCGAGCCTGATCCCCTCGTGGGCGGGCAGCCGGGGCAGGACCGCGGCGAGCAGCCCCGCGACGCCGAGCGCGAGCACCGCGAGGGCCGCGAACCCCCAGCGCCAGCCCGCCAGTTCGCCCAGGAGCGTGCCCGCGGGCACGCCGAGCACGGACGCCACCGCGATGCCGCTGAAGATCACCGCGGTGGCCCGTCCCGCGGCCTTCGCGCCGACGAGGCGGACACCGAGTCCGGCGGCTATCGCCCAGACGCCGCCGATGCACACGCCCACCAGGACGCGCGCGACGAGCAGGACGGCGAAGGAGGGCGCGAGCGCGGAGGCCAGGTTGGCGGCGGCGAGCAGCGCCATCAGCGTGCACAGGACGGTGCGCCGGTCCGCGCGGCGCACGGCGACCGGGAGCAGCAGCGCGGCGAGCGCCGCGACCAGGCCCGGCACGGTGACGGCGAGGCCCGCGGAGCCGTCCGAGACGTGCAGGCCCGAGCCGATCGAGGTGAGGAGTCCGACGGGGAGCATCTCCGTGGTGACGACGGAGAAGGTGGCGGTGGCGACCGCGATGACGGGGAGCAGGACGCCCGGCCGTTTCAACTCGCCCTGGGCAGCGGGGAGTTGGATGCTCTGAGTGCTCTGTGACATGACGTCCACCCTCCGCCGCGACCGTGCGGGGAACAACATGGAAGATCTCATCCTTGTATGAGCTGGACTGATCGATGACGGCAAGAGGGAACAGCGCACCATGAGCGGACTGGAGATCCGGGAGCTGGAGTGCTTCCTCGTGCTTGCCGAGGAGCTGCACTTCGGGCGGGCGGGCGAACGGCTCTACGTCTCGCAGAGCCGGGTCAGTCAGCTGCTCGCCGCCCTGGAGCAGCGCATCGGCGCCCGGCTCGTGGAACGTACCAGCCGCCGGGTACGGCTGACCACGCTCGGTGAGCGCTTCCTGGCCGAACTGCGGCCCTCCTACGACGAGTTGGCGGCGACGGTGCAGCGGGCGCGGGCGGCCGCGCGGGGCGTCGACGGCACCTTGCGGCTCGGTTTCCAGGGGACCGCCGACGCCCGGCTCATGGGGGCGATCGCCGCCTTCCAGGAGCGGCATCCGGCCTGTGTGACGGAGATCGTGGAGGTCCCCTTCGCCGATCCGTTCGGCGCGGTGCGGCATGGCGACGTGGACGCGGCGATCGTGCTGCTGCCCGTCGCCGAGCCGGATCTGGTGCTCGGGCCCGTCTTCTCCAGCGAGCGGCAAACCGTGGCCGTCTCGGTGCGGCACGCCTTCGCGGGGCGGTCCTCGCTCACGGCGGCGGAGCTGACCGGGACCCCGCTGATCGCGGCGACCGCGCCCGCCCCCGCGTACTGGCGCGAGGCGCACGCGCCCTCCGGCGTCCCCGCGCCCTCGGTCCGCACGCTCCAGGAGGGCCTGACGATGGTCGCCGCGGACCGGGGCGCGATGCTGCTGTGCCGTCCGACGGCGGAGTACCACGGCCGCAAGGACGTGGTCTTCGTGCCGGTCGACGGGCTGCCCGACTCGGTCCTCGGCATGGTGTGGCACCGGGACGGGGAGACGGCGCGGGTGCGGGAGTTCGCGCGGGCGGTCGCCGGTGTCACCCCCGGCGCCGAGTGATCAGGTGTCCCTGCGCACCTCGAAGTGGAAGCAGCCGTACTCGACCGCGCGGACGTGCACGAGGGCGACCTCCGGGTCGGCGAACGCCTCGGCGAGCGCCCCGTCGAAGCCCTGCTCCGCGTCCTCGGGGATCTCCAGGAGCCGGCCGCCGACGATGTGCCCTTCGGTGTCGTAGCGGCGCAGCGTCCGCAGGGCCCCCGCCCTGGCGAAGGGGTAGCCGTCGCGCTCCGCCGCCGGGCCCGCGCAGGGGTCGGCGTGGATGAAGACGGGCCCCTGCTCGTCGTAGGCGCCGGGGGCCGCGCCGGTCTCGGCGGCCCAGCGGCGCAGCGGGGCGTACGAGACGAGGGCGATGCGCTCGCCGGGCGCGACGGGACGCAGACAGCAGCGCAGCGGGGAGCCGCCCTCCGCGTCGACGTACGGGACGCACGGGCGGCCCGCGTCGTCGGTGACGCGGAGCTGCTCAAGGGTGTCGGGGGCGATGGGGCGGGGCGTGTACGTGGTGTTCATGAGCCGAGCCTCGCGCGTGCGCGGGGCGGTCGCTGGCGGGATTCGGACGGGGAGTTCACCGCACCCCGGGAGTTCACCCCATCCCGGGAGTTCGCCCCTCCCCGGGAGTTCACCCCACTCCCCACGACCCCCGCGCGTTCAGCTCGGCGACGTCCATGCCGGTCGTGCTGCGGTACGCCGCGTCGATGGCGGCCAGTTCGTCCGCGGTCAGGACGTCCTCGACGTGCGTGAAGCCGTCGGGGGCCCGCTCGGCGACGGTCTGCAGGACGCGGTCCGCGGGCATGTCGCGGTTGGCGAGGACCACCGCGTTCACCGACTCGCGGCGCACCGACTCGTACGCCCGCAGGCCGCCCTCCCGGTCGGGCGAGGCGTGCGCGAGGCAGCGGGCCAGGACGCGGGCGTCGAGGATCGCCTGGGAGCCGCCGTTCGACCCCACCGGGTACATCGGGTGCGCGGCGTCGCCGAGCAGGGTCACCGGGCCCCGGCCCCAGAAGGGCAGCGGGTCCCTGTCGACCATGGGGTACTCCAGGATGTGCCGGGTCGCGGCGAGCAGCGCGGGGACGTCCAGGTCGCCGATGCGCCACCCCGCGTAGTGCGGCAGGACGTCCGAGAGCCGCCCCGAGCGGTTCCAGTCGGCGGGCCCGGTGAGCCCCAGGTGGTGCTCCACCGGGAACCGCACCTCCGCCACCCAGTTGAGCAGCGCGCGGCCGCGTTCCTCCGCGTGCCGCGAGATGGGGTAGAAGACGAGTTTCGCGGCGGCGTTGGATCCGGCCACCGCGACGGTCCGCCCGCCGAGGACGGGATGCCAGTCGGCGGTGCCGCGCCACATCCGGATGCCGTTCCACACCGGCGGCCGCTCACCGGGGTGCAGCAGGGCCCGCACCACCGAGTGCAGCCCGTCCGCCCCCACCAGGGCCCGCACCCGCACCGAGTACTCCCTGGCCCGCGCCATGTCCCGCAGGACGACCCGCAGCGCGGAGCCCTCCCGCTCGGCCATGCGCACGAACGCGGTGCCGGTGCGCACCGCGTTGTCGCCGAGCCGGTCGCGGACCGCGTCGAGCAGCAGCAGTTGGAGGGCGCCGCGGTGGATCGAGTACTGCGGCCAGTGGTAGCCGAGCGCGAGGCCGCGCGGTTCGCCCCAGATGCGGTTGCCGTGCCGGTCGAAGTGGACCATCTCGTCGGGCGCGACGGCGGTCGCGGCCAGCTCCGCGCCGAGCCCCAGCTCCGTGAGCTCGCGCACCGCGTACGGCAGCAGGTTGATGCCCACGCCGACGGGCCGCAGCTGCTCGACGGCGTCGACCACGCGGACGCCGATGCCCGCCGCGTGCAGGCTGAGGGCCGTGGTGAGCCCGCCGATGCCGGCTCCGGCCACCAGTACGTCGATCACGGCCGCCGCACCGCCCGGTCCCGCGGCCGGCCGCGCCGCGGCCCGTTCGTCCCCAGCATTCCGGTTCCCCCCGGGCGTCGGCACGGCCGTCGCGCGGTCGGTCGCGGCGGTCGTGGGGCATGAGTCGACGCGCGGAGCGTAACCGCACGACAGCGGGAGGACAATGGGGCGGGCGGCCGCGCGGGACCGCATGGAAGGATGGCCGGAAACGCCACAAGTCGTACCCGAGGAGATGACCGCGTGCCCGGCACCAATCTGACCCGCGAAGAGGCACAGCAGCGGGCAAAGCTGCTCACCGTTGACTCGTACGAGATCGAACTCGACCTCTCCGGCGCGCAGGAGGGCGGCACCTACCGGTCCGTGACCACGGTGCGCTTCGACTCCGCGGAGGCGAACGCCGAGACCTTCATCGACCTGGTGGCCCCCGCGGTCCACGAGGTCGTCCTGAACGGCCACGCGCTCGACGTGGCCGCGGTGTTCCGCGACTCGCGCATCGCGCTGAGGCACCTGGAGGCGGGCCCCAACGAGCTGAAGGTCGTCGCCGACTGCGACTACACCAACACCGGTGAGGGCCTGCACCGCTTCGTCGACCCGGTCGACCAGCAGGCGTACCTGTACACGCAGTTCGAGGTGCCGGACGCGCGCCGCGTCTTCGCCTCCTTCGAGCAGCCGGACCTCAAGGCCACCTTCCAGTTCACCGTGAAGGCGCCGAGCGGCTGGACGGTGATCTCCAACTCGCCGACGCCGGAGCCGAAGGACGACGTCTGGCACTTCGAGCCGACGCAGCGCATGTCGACGTACGTCACGGCCCTGATCGTCGGCCCCTACCACTCGGTGCACTCGTCGTACGAGGGCCCGAACGGCCAGTCCGTGCCGCTCGGCATCTACTGCCGCCCCTCGCTCGCCGAATTCCTCGACTCGGACGCGATCTTCGAGGTCACCCGGCAGGGCTTCGACTGGTTCCAGGAGAAGTTCGACTACGCGTACCCCTTCCCGAAGTACGACCAGCTCTTCGTCCCCGAGTTCAACGCGGGCGCGATGGAGAACGCGGGCGCGGTCACCATCCGCGACCAGTACGTGTTCCGCTCCAAGGTGACCGACGCCGCCTACGAGGTGCGCGCCGCCACGATCCTGCACGAGCTGGCCCACATGTGGTTCGGCGACCTGGTCACCATGGAGTGGTGGAACGACCTGTGGCTGAACGAGTCGTTCGCCACCTACGCCGAGGCCGCCTGCCAGGCGTACGCGCCGGAGTCGAAGTGGCCGCACTCGTGGACCACCTTCGCCAACTCCATGAAGACGTGGGCCTACCGCCAGGACCAGCTGCCCTCCACGCACCCGATCATGGCGGACATCCGTGACCTGGACGACGTCCTGGTCAACTTCGACGGCATCACGTACGCGAAGGGGGCGAGCGTACTGAAGCAGCTCGTCGCCTACGTCGGCGAGGACGAGTTCTTCCAGGGCGTGCAGGCGTACTTCAAGCGCCACGCGTTCGGCAACACGCGCCTGTCCGACCTGCTCGGCGCCCTGGAGGAGACCAGCGGCCGCGACCTGAAGACCTGGTCGAAGAAGTGGCTGGAGACCGCGGGCATCAACGTCCTGCGCCCCGTCGTGGACGTCGACACGCAGGGCGTCATCACGTCCTTCGCCGTCAAGCAGGAGGCCCCCGCGCTGCCCGAGGGCGCGAAGGGCGCTGTGTCCGATGATGCGGCTCCGCCGCGTGGGACGCTGCGGCCGCACCGGATCGCGATCGGCCTCTACGACCTGGACGACGAGTCCGGCAAGCTGCTGCGCACCGACCGCGTCGAGCTGGACGTCGACGGCGAACTGACCGCCGTGGACGCCCTGGTGGGCAAGCGCCGCCCCGCGGTCATCCTGCTCAACGACGACGACCTGTCGTACGCCAAGGTCCGCCTCGACAGCGAGTCCCTCGCCTTCGTCACCGAGCACATCGGCGACTTCGAGGCGTCGCTGCCGCGGGCCCTGTCCTGGGCTTCGGCGTGGGACATGACGCGCGACGCGGAACTCCCGACGCGCGACTACCTCTCCCTCGTCCTCTCCGGCATCGCCAAGGAATCCGACATCGGCGTCGTGCAGTCCCTGCACCGCCAGGTGAAGCTGGCCCTCGACCTGTACGCGGCACCGGCGGGCCGGGACGCCGCGCTCGCCCGCTGGACCGAGGCCACCCTGGAGCACCTGCGGGCCGCGGAGCCGGGCAGCGACCACCAGCTCGCGTGGGCACGGGCGTTCGCGGCGACGGCCCGCACGGACGCCGAACTCGCCCTCCTCGAAGCCCTGTTGGACGGCACCGAGTCCATCGAAGGCCTCGCCGTCGACACGGAACTGCGCTGGGCCTTCGTCGCACGGCTCGCGGCGACCGGACGCCTCGACGAGGCCGGCATCGACGCGGAACTCGCACGCGACAAGACCGCGGCGGGCGAGCGGCACGCGGCGTACGCGCGGGCGGCGCGGCCCACCGAGGAGGCGAAGGCGGCCGCCTGGGCCTCCGTCGTGGAGTCCGACACGCTCCCCAACGCCATCCAGGAAGCCGTGATCGGCGGCTTCGTCCAGACCGACCAGCGGGAGCTTCTCGCCCCCTACACCGAGAAGTTCTTCGCCGCGGTCAAGGGTGCGTGGGACTCCCGTTCCCACGAGATGGCGCAGCAGATCGCCACCGGGCTCTACCCGTCGCTCCAGGTGTCCCAGGCGACCCTGGACGCCACGGACGCGTGGCTCGCCTCCGCGGAGCCGTCCGCGGCCCTTCAGCGGTTGGTCACGGAGTCCCGTGCGGGGGTGGAGAGGGCGCTGCGGGCCCGCGCGGCGGACGTTTAGCCACCCTCCTGGCCGGGCGGGGGAGCCGCTCTCCTGCCCGGCCGGGTTGCGCTCGTCGCCCGGCCGCGGGCACATCGTGGCTTGTCGCGCAGTTCCCCGCGCCCCTTACGGG
>NZ_JBHYJI010000064.1:0-56595 GCF_042740435.1 Streptomyces sp. NPDC059002
CCCTTACGGGGCCCGTAAGGGGCGCGGGGAACTGCGCGGTCAGCCCCCACCGGCCCGCAGCCGGGCGGCAACGCGGGCTAGGGGGACGGCGACCGCGTGGGAACCGCCTCGCGGAGGGCCGCGAGGACGCGGGAGACCGCCGCACCCCCCGCCGCCCCGCGGCGCACCGCGGCGATGACGTGGCGCCGGGGCCGGTCCGGCCCGAGGTCCCGCATCGCGACGCCGTCACGCCGCACCGCGGCCATGCGGGGCACGAGCGCGACCCCCATGCCCGCCTCCACCATCGCGAGGATCGCGGTCCAGCCGGAGGCGGAGTGGGCCTGTTCCGGCGTGAAGCCCGCGCCCTCGCACGCCGCCCGGGTGATCTCGGACCAGGGCCCGCTGCCCCCGAAGATCCACGGTTCGGCGGCGAGATCGGCGAGGCGCGGCTGCGGGCCGGAGGCCAGTGGATGCTCCTCGGGAAGCGCCACGTCCAGCGGGTCGGCGAGCAGTGACTCCCGGGTGAAGCGCGCGTCGGCGTCGGCCGCGGCGGGCGCCTGCGCCGCGAGGGAGAGCGCGATGTCGACCTCTCCGGCGGCGAGGAGTTCGTACGCCTCGGCCGCCTCGGTCTCCCGCACCCGTACGGAGATGCCGGGCGCCGCCTCCCGCAGGGCCCGCACCGCGGGGACGACGAGCGCGGGCACCGCGGTGGAGAACGCCCCGACCCGCACCTCCCCCGCCTCCCCGTGCACATAGGCCGCCAACTCCGCGTCGGCCCGCTCCAGTTGGGCGAAGACCGCCTCGGCGTGCCGGAGCACGAGGTGGGCCGCGTCGGTGAGCCGGACGCGGCGCCCGTGCGCTTCGAGCAGGGGTACGCCCAGCTGCTTGGCGAGGTTGGACAGCTGCTGGGACACGGCGGAGGGCGTCATCTGCAGGGTCGCCGCGGTCGCCGTGACCGTGCCCCGTTCGCTCAACGTCCGCAGGATCTGCAGTTTCTTGATGTCCCACTCGCTCATGGAGTCAACGTACAGACCCCCGCCGCCCGCCATGTCAGGCGCGGTCCCGGTCGCGGGGAGCCCGGCCGCCCGCGGCCGAGCCGAGGATCACGCCGCCCAGGATCAGTCCCATGCAGAGCACCTGCAGCCACCCCATCGCCTCGCCGAGGAGCGCGAAGGACAGCAGGGCGACGCAGACCGGCTGGAGGTAGTAGACGACTCCGGCGCGGGCGGCGCCGATGATCGAGACGGCCTTGTTCCAGGCGAAGAAGGCGATCGCCGACGACACCACACCCACGTACAGGAGCGGGGAGACCGTGCCCGCCGTCGGTTCGAAGCCGCCCTGGACGGCGTAGCTGACGGCGAACACGGGGAGCAGCATCAGCGCGCCGAGCACGAACGTCGAGAAGAGGAAGGGCAGTCCGCCGATCTCCGCGGGCTTGCGCTTGAGGAGCGCGCTGTAGGAGCCGAAGGAGAGCGCGCCCGCGATCACCCAGAGGTCGCCGACCGCGAAGTCCATGGCGAGGGAGCCCTTGCTGACGAGGAGCAGCACTCCGGCGCAGGCGACGAGCATGCCGGTGACGCGGCGTGCGCCGAGCCTGGTGCCTCCGGCGCGTTCGTAGACGGCCATCAGGACGGGCGACGCGGCCATGATCATGCCCATGTTGCCCGCGGTGGTGGTCATCCCGGCCTGGTTCACGAGGGTGTTGTAGATCGTGACGCCGAGCAGCGAGGCGAGGAGCAGGAAGCGGAGGTGCCGGCGCAGCAGGGCCCGCTGCCGCCAGGTCTCGCGGGCCGCGAACGGCGCGACCGCGGCGATGGCGATGATCCAGCGCCAGAACGCGTGCTGGACGGGCGGCACGGTGTCGTGCAGGGCGCGGGATGTGACGAAGCTGCCCGACCAGACGACGGTGGCGAGGGCGGCGAGCGCGAGGCCGATGCCGAGGGGGCGGGCTGCGGCGGACACGGCCTTGCGGTCGCTCGTCACGGTGTCGATGGGGGTCCGGTCCAGGACGGTCACGGGGTGTCCCTCGCCTCTCTCCCCGCGTCGGCGGGGGTGTCTCGGTGGGTTGCGGGACTACCGTGACACCCCCTCACCCATCAGGTCCATCGAATCTTTTCGATGCTTCCTTGAAGGAGAAGCGAATGGTTCAGTGGGGGCGGAGCGGGGCGGGCAGCGGCTCGGGGTGCTACGCGATGCCCCACTCCCCCAGCGCCGCCGCCACCGCCTCCGCGTCCGCGTCCTCCGCGGCCCACGCCACATATCCGTCGGGGCGCACGAGGACGGTCGTACGACGGCCGCTCGCCCAGTGGGCCGTCACCACAGGCCCCTCCGCCCGCTCCACGCCCTCCGGCGCGACGAGCACGAACTGCCCCTCGCGCAGCACTTCGTAGAGGCGCCCCTCCTTGAGCGCGAGGTCCGGCGCCCGGTGTCCGACGAGCCGGTGGGCGCCCTTCGGTGCCGCGTAGGCGACGCCGATGCCGGTGATCTGACCGACGGCCCTCACGCGCACCGGGCGTACGTGGTTGACGAAGGCGGCGAGTGCGGCGCGGGCGGCGAGCGTCCAGGGGCGCTTGGCCATCGCGAGCCTGACGAGTCCGCCGCTGGTGCGCAGGACGAGCTTGCCGACCGGGTGCCGTTCGGTCTGGTAGCTGTCCAACAGCCCTTGCGGGGCCCGGCCGTTGACGGCGGCGATCAGTTTCCAGCCGAGGTTCGCCGCGTCCTGGAGGCCGGTGTTCATGCCCTGGCCGCCGGCCGGGGAGTGGATGTGCGCGGCGTCGCCCGCGAGGAAGACGCGGCCCACACGATAGGCGGGCGCCTGGCGTTCGTCGCTGTGGAAGCGGGACATCCAGCGGGCGTCGTACATGCCGAAGTCCCTGCCGAGCGCCGCCCGGACGATCTCCCTGACCTCGGCGAGGTCGAGCGGCTCGCTGTCGGGGACGTCGCGGGCGCGGTTCCAGCCGATGACGCGGTGGTAGCCGTCGGCGAAGGGTGCGATGAAGGCGAAGGCGTCGCCGACGGCGTTGACGGCGAGCAGGGTCTGAGGCGGCTCGGCGAGCCTGACGTCGGCGAGGACGAGGGAGCGGATGACGGACTTGCCGGGGAAGGGCAGTCCGATCGCCTCGCGCACGCGGCTGTGCAGCCCGTCGGCGCCGACCACGAAGGCCGCGCCGAGCGTGCCGGACGTGCCGCCGGGGCCGTGGAGTTCAAGGGTCACGCCGTCGGCGTCCTGGGTGAGGCCCGCGACCTCCGTCTCGTACACGAACCGCACTCCGGCCTCGACGGCACGCCGCTCCAGGGCCCGTTCCACCTCGTACTGCGGCAGGACGAGGACGTGCCGGAAGCGGGACGGCAGGGTCGCGAGGTCGAGCGAGAGGCGGTCGAAGAGGCGGAGCCTGCCGAGGGGTTCGCCCTTGGCCTCCAGCTCGTCGGCGAGGGCGCGGGCGTCCAGCTGTTCCAGGGTGCGGGCGTGCACGACCATCGCGCGGGAGAGGTTGCTGATGCCCTTGGCGCGCTTCTCGACGAGCGTGACGGGTACGCCCGCCGCGGCGAGGTCGCCCGCGAGGAGGAGTCCGGTGGGGCCCGCGCCCACGACGACGATGTCGCGTGCGGTCCCGCGGTCGGTGGTGCCCATGGTTCCGGTCGTGCCGTTCATGGCTGCCTCCTGATGCCAACACTTGTTGGTCAACGCTTGTTGGCCAACGTAGAGGCGGCGCTATGGACTGTCAACAGGCGTTGGCCTACGTTTGTTGGCATGACAGAGACGGCTGCCGAAGGCGCAGCGAACCCCCAGGGCGCACGCCGCTCCGACGCCACCCGGGCCGGCATCCTCGCGGCGGCCCGCGAACGGTTCGCCGCCGACGGCTACGAGCGCGCGACGATCCGCGCCATCGCCAAGGACGCCCGCATCGACCCGTCCATGGTGATGCGCTACTACGGCAACAAGGAGGGCCTCTTCGCCGCGGCCACCTCCGCCGACCTGCGGATGCCGGACTTCGCGCGGGTGCCGCGCGAGGACGTGGGGCGGGTGCTCGTGGGCCACTTCCTCGACCTGTGGGAGGACGGCGGCACGCTCACCGCGCTGCTCCGGGTGGGCATCACCAACCAGGCGGGCGCCGAGCGCATGCAGGACATCTTCAGGGAGCAGCTGCTGCCGGTCGCGCGCGAGGTCTGCCCCGACCCGGAACAGGCGCCGACCCGGGCCGCGCTCTGCGCCGCGCAGGTGCTCGGGCTCGCACTGACGCGGTACGTCCTGCGGTTCCCGCCCTCGACCGCGCTGACCAGGCAGGAGATCACGGACTGGCTCGCGCCGACGATCCAGCGCTATCTGACGGCTGAGCGGCCCGAGCACGGGTGACCCCGTGGGGCGGCCGTGAACACGTCGAGGGCGCGCTTCACCGGGGAGTCATGACGAGCATGGACTCATGGTGGAGCGCGCCCTCGACGGAGCGTACGAAAGGGGTGGCGTGAGCCCCCGGATCAGCCCTGCTTCTGCTGCTTGCGGGACTTGTCGCCGACCATGACGAGGCCCGCGATCACCAGGAACAGCACGATGGGCGCCACGACATAGAGGCCGAGCGTGTCGACGACACTCAGGCCGGGGCCCGGGTCGTCGCCGTCGTCGCGCGTGAGCGCGAGCGCGGGGGACGACATGAGCAGCATCATCAGCGTCGTGCCGGAGGCCAGGGCGCCGGCGCGCAGAGCGTTCTTCTTGTCCACGGTGCAAACGTAGCGAACTCCTAAACCGGGTGCGCGCCCGGGGGTGCCGTACGGGTCTGCGCGACGCCCGCACCGGGCGCCGCGACGCCGCCGCGGAAGACCGTCATGAACGCGTGCAGGCGCGGCGACGCGGCGAGTTCCTCCAGGGTGACGGGGCGTCCCGCGGCATCGGCGATCGGCAGCCGCCAGTTCGGATACTGGTCCCAGGTGCCCGGCAGGTTCTGCGGACGCCGGTCGCCGACCGCGTCCGGCAGCCAGATGCCGACCATCCGGGCCGGGGTGGCGAGCAGGAAGCGGTGCACGGCGCGGATCTCGTCCTCCTCGCAGCCCATGCCGCCCGGCAGCATGCCGAGCAGCGCGAGCAGGGCCAGCCACTCGTGCACGTCCGCCGCGGCCGCGGCCCGCTCCAGGGTCACGTCGCGGGTCAACAGGCCGAGGTCGTACCGGAGTTGGACATGCTCGCCGGTGAGGCGCGCGGCCGTCGGGGGCAGGTCGTGCGTGGTGGCCGTCGCCACGCAGTCCGCGCGCCAGCGGTCCGGCGGCAGCGGGCGCCCCGTACCGGCACCCCCGCCCTCCCCCGCGCCCTTCCAGTCCCGCTCGAACCACAGCACCGACGTGCCAAGGACGCCGTGCTCGCGCAGGGTCTCGCGGACGCCGGGCTCGACGGTGCCGAGGTCCTCGCCGATGACGAGGGTGTCCGCGCGGTGCGCCTCCAGGGCGAGGACGGCGAGCATCGCCTCCGCGTCGTACCGGACATAGGTGCCCTCGGTGGGATCGCGGCCCGCCGGGATCCACCAGAGGCGGAACAGGCCCATGACGTGGTCGATGCGGAGCGCGCCCGCGTGCCGCAACAGGCCGCGCAGGAGGGCGCGGTACGGGGCGTAACCGGACTCGGCGAGGCGGTCGGGGCGCCAGGGCGGCAGGCCCCAGTCCTGGCCGCGCGCGTTGAACGCGTCCGGCGGGGCGCCGACCGTCATGTGCGGCGCGAAGTGCCGCTGCTGGGCCCAGGCGTCGGCGCCGCCGGGGTGCACGCCGACCGCGAGGTCGTGCACGAGGCCGATGGCCATGCCCGCCTCGCGTGCGGTGCGCTGGGCGGTGGCCAGTTGGGCGTCGGTGAGCCAGGCCAGACGGCCGTGGAAGTCGACGCGGTCCATCACATCGCAGCGGGCGCGCGCCGTTTCGGGCGATGCGGGGTCGCGCAGCGGGGCGGGCCAGGAGTGCCAGTCCGGTCCGTACATCTCGGCGAGGGCGCACCAGGTGGCGTGGTCCTCCAGGGCGGTGCCCTGCTCGGCGAGGAAGGCGTTGTAGGCGGCGCGGCGGCCGGGGCCCAGGGGGACGCCGTGGAGCAGTTCGAGGGCCTCGCGCTTGAGGGCCCAGACCGCGTCCCGGTCGATCAACTCGCCCTGGTGCAGGACCGATGCGCGCAATCGCCCGGCTCTCTCGCGCAGCTCCTCGGCGCGGTCGCGGGCCTCGCCCCGCAGATGCGCGTACTCGGGGACGTCCTCGACGCGGAGGTGGACGGGATCGGGAAAGCGGCGGGACGAGGGGCGGTACGGAGATGGGTCCCCGCCGGGACCGCCCGGCAGGCCCGGCACGGCCGCGTGCAGGGGGTTGACCTGGACGAAGCCCGCGTCGAGCGCGTGCCCGGACCAGGCGGCGAACTCGGCCAGGTCACCGAGGTCGCCCATGCCCCAGGAGAACCGGGACAGCAGGGAGTAGAGCTGGACGAGGAATCCGTGCGTACGGCCCTCCGGGGTCCTGATCCGCCGGGGCGCGGCCACGAGGTGCGCGTGCGCGGTCCTGCCGTCGGGACCGCGGACGAGAACTCGGTGCACTCCGGGCGGCAGACGATGCACTCCGGGCGGTAACTCGCCCGCCACCAGGGGCCGTTCACCGCCTCCGCCGCCGCTCGCCTCCGCAACCCCGCCGGAACCGGTCGTCTCCCAGGCGACCGCCCCGCCCTCCTCCAGCTCCACCCGCACCCGGGTCCCCGGCGCCAGGCGCGCGAAGGGCGGGGCGCCGGGCGCGGGGGTGTCGGTCCAGACCACCACCGTCGGCGGCAGCAGCCGCTCGGCCAGGTGCGCCTCACGCTCGGCGAGGGCCGCGCGGGTCGCCTCCGGGGTGCTCGCGTCCACGCCGAGGGCGGCGAGCGCCGCGATCACCGCGGCATCGGAGGCCGGGACCGTACGCCCCGGGGACGGGGAGTAGGAGGTGGCGACGCCGTGGGCGGCGGCGAGCCGGGAGAGGGGCATCAGACCCCCATGGAGTCCAGGCCCGAGGCCATGCCGGTGGCGGTCGGCTCGCTGGTCAGCGGCGCGGCGTCGGTGAGGGGCGGCTCGCTGGTCAGCGGTGCCGCGTCGGCGAGCGGGGGCTCGCTGGTCAGGGGCGGCTCCAGGCAGCCGCAGGAGCAGGAACCGTCGAGGCCCGAGTCGGGGTGGGAGACCTGTTTGGAGAGAGCGGAGAGCAGAAGATTCGCGGAAGCGGCCACGTGCGGGCTCCTTGTCAGGGGGCAGGTCACGGCAGCCCTACCCAGTGCGCGGGGCCGCAGACGTATACGGTGCTTCAACGTGGCGCTGGTCACATTTGGTTCCCGCATACGGGAGTTGTTTCCATCCGCCCGCCCCCACTCCGGAAGATCACGCGCCGATCTGTCACCCACCGGGAAAACGTCCACTACGGGACTCCCCTCCGGGCCTCCCCTCCGGAACTCCCCAGGAAGCCCCCGCAGCCACACCGTGGGCCCTTCCCAACACCCCCACACCCCTCCCATTTCCCTCACACCCACCACCCCGATACCACCAGCCCGAGGAAAATCCCCCCGCCCCCACGCGGTCCCGTTGACACCCCGACCGCCGCAGTGGTGGGCTCACCACCACACGTGATGTGTGGGACCACAGGGACGAGGAGAGGCCGTGCAGTTGCGGCGCAGGAAGGGCGCGGCCGCCGTCGCGGTCGCCGTCATCGCGGGTGCGCTCGGCGGCGCCCCCGGCGCCCTCGCGGCTCCGGCCGCCCCCGGCAGGCCCGGCACCCCCGCCACGTCCCCGGACCGCGACCCCGCGAGCGACGGGCTGCCGCCGGTCTGGCCGCGGCCGCAGTCGATGAGTGCCGCGGGGGCCGCCGTCACCGTCGGCGACGACGTCGTGCTGGTCACGGGCGACGACCCGGACGCGTACGCCGTGGAGGCCCTGCGGACGCTGCTGCGCGACGCGGGCGCGCGGCGGATCACCGAGGTCAGGGACGGCGCCCCGCCGCCCGCGGGCCGCACGCTCGTGGTGCACGCGGACGGCGCGGGCGCCGACCGGGCGCTGCGTTCCCTCGGGGCGCGCGAGCGCGGCGACCTGCCCGCGGGCGGGTACCGGCTCGCCGTCGGACAGGTCGCGGGCCGGGACACCGTCGCCCTCGCGGGGGTCGGCGACGACGGGCTCTTCCACGCCGTGCAGACGCTGCGGCAGCTGACGGGCACAAAGACCCGCACCATGTCCGGCGCCCGGGTCCGCGACTGGCCCGGCACGGCCGTGCGCGGGATGACGGAGGGCTTCTACGGCACTCCGTGGACCCGTGAACAGCGCCTGGCGCAGCTGGACTTCATGGGGCGTACGAAGCAGAACCGCTATCTGTACGCCCCCGGCGACGACCTGTACCGCCAGGCCCGCTGGCGCGAGCCCTACCCCGCCGGCCAGCGCGCCGACTTCCGCGCCCTCGCCGCGCGCGCGAAGGCCAACCACGTCACGCTGGCCTGGGCCGTCGCCCCGGGCCAGGCGATGTGCATGTCGTCCGACAAGGACGTGAAGGACCTCACCCGCAAGATCGAC
This sequence comes from Streptomyces sp. NPDC059002, assembly GCF_042740435.1. NCBI lineage: Bacteria > Bacillati > Actinomycetota > Actinomycetes > Kitasatosporales > Streptomycetaceae > Streptomyces > Streptomyces sp. NPDC059002. The sequence continues at coordinate 8,508 of NZ_JBHYJI010000064.1, forward strand.
GCGATGTGGGCGCTCGGCGTGCGCGCCTTCCAGCTGCAGTTCCAGGACGTCAGCTACAGCGAGTGGCACTGCGGCCAGGACGCGGAGACGTTCGGCTCGGGGCCGAAGGCCGCCGCGAAGGCGCAGGCCAAGGTGGCCAACGCCGTCGCCGCGCACCTCGCGGAGCGCCACCCGGACGCGAAGCCGCTCTCCCTGATGCCGACGGAGTACTTCCAGGACGGCTCGACCGAGTACCGCGCGGCCCTCTCGGACGATCTGGACCGCCGCGTGGAGGTGGCGTGGACGGGCGTGGGCGTGGTCCCCAGGACCATCACCGGGCGTGAACTGGCGGGCGCCCGCGAGGCGTTCGGGCCGCATCCGCTCGTCACGATGGACAACTACCCCGTCAACGACTTCGCGCAGGACCGTATCTTCCTCGGCCCCTACACCGGCCGCGAGCCCGCCGTCGCCACCGGCTCCGCCGCGCTCCTCGGCAACGCCATGGAGCAGCCGTCCGCCTCCCGCATCCCCCTGTTCACGGCCGCCGACTACGCCTGGAACCCCCGCGCCTACCGGCCGCACGAGTCCTGGCTCGCCGCGATCGACGACCTCGCGGGCCCCGACGCGTCGGCACGGGGCGCCCTGCGGGCCCTCGCGGGCAATGACGCGTCCTCGGTGCTCGGCGCCGACGAGTCGGCGTATCTGCGTCCCCTCATGAGCGACTTCTGGCGGGCCCGCGCGACGAAGGACCGGGCCGGGAACGAGAAGGCGGCGCAGCGCCTCCGCGCGGCCTTCGCAGTGATGCGCCAGGCGCCCGAGCGGCTCGCCGACAGCACGCTCGACGACGAAGTACGGCCCTGGATCGAGCAGTTGGCGCGGTACGGCGAGGCGGGCGAGACCGCCGTCGACATGCTGCGCGCGCAGTCCGACGGCGACGGACCGGCCGCCTGGCGGGCCGCGCGCTCGCTGGCGAAGCTGCACAAGGAGCTGAAGGCGAGCCACGTGACCGTCGGCAAGGGCGTGCTCGACCCGTTCCTGACACGATCCCTGAAGGCGTACGACACGTGGGCGGGCCTCGACGCCGAGCAGGCGTCGGACCGCGCGACGGCCAGGCTGCCGCGCGCCCGCGCCCTGTCCACCGTCACGGCCCTCACCGACCCCGGCACGAAGGGCGGCATCGAGGCGCACGTCCCCGGCGAGGGCTGGCGGCACGTCGGCGGCCTCTCCGAGAGCGGCTTCACCGAACTCACCCTGAAGGACGTGCGCGCCGACGCGGTCCGCGCCACCGTCTCCCAGGGCACGGTCCGCCACCTCGTGCCCTGGTACGCCGACTCCCCCGCGGCCCGCCTCTCCCTGGCCCGCACCGAGGCCGACGCGGAGATCGGCGGCGGTGCGCAGCGGATCACGGCGAAGCTGCTCTCGCTGCGCCCCGGCGACGTCGGCGGACGGCTCACGGCGAAGCCGCCCAAGGGCATCGAGGTGCGCGTCCCGGAGGCGACGACGCTGCCGCGCGGCACGGAGGTCGGTGTGCCGGTCGACATCACCGTCCCGGCGGGCACGCGCGCGGGGACGTACGACATCCCGTTGCGCTTCGGCGACGAGACCCGCACGGTGTCGGTCCGCGCCTACCCCCGTACGGCGGGCAAGGACCTGGCCCGTGGCGCGAAGGCCTCGTCGTCGGGCGACGAGACGAAGGACTTCCCGGCGTCGGCGGCGAACGACGGCGACCTGAAGACGCGCTGGTCGTCCCCGGCCGAGGACGGCGCCTGGTGGCAGCTGGAGCTGGCCGAGCCCGTCAGGCTCGGACAGGTCGTGCTGCGCTGGCAGGACGCGTACGCGGCGGGCTACCGGGTGCAGACGTCGTCCGACGGGCGGACCTGGCGGACGGCCGCGACGGTGAAGGACGGCAAGGGCGGCCGGGAGGCGGTCCGCATGGATGCGCGTGACACGCGTTACATCCGTGTGCAGGGCGACAAACGGGCTACGCGTTTCGGCTACTCGCTCTGGTCCGTGGAGGCGTACGCGGTCGCCGACGACTGACGACCGCGTACTCCCGCACGTCTCGCACGTGCCGTCCTCGCTCTCCGTGTCACTCGTGTGACAGGCGCCGGGGACGACAAAGGCCCGGATCGAGTTCTAGGCAGAAATGCCGTCGATCCGGGCCATGGCGTCCTCCGCGCCGAACGGCTGCAAGTACGGCAGCCAGCGCGGATCCCTATGTCCGGTCCCGATGATGCGCCACGCGAGGCCCGAGGGCGGCGCGGGCTTGTGCCGCAGCCGCCAGCCCAGCTCCATCAGGTGCCGGTCGGCCTTGACGTGGTTGCAGCGGCGGCAGGAAGCCACCACGTTGTCCCAGGCGTGCTGGCCGCCTCGGCTCTTCGGAATGACGTGGTCGACGCTGGTTGCGACGCCACCGCAGTACATGCACCGACCGCCGTCGCGGGCGAACAGTGCCCGCCTGGTCAGAGGAACGGGCCCCCTGTAAGGGACCCGGACGAACCGCTTGAGGCGGACCACGCTGGGTGCGGGGACGGTGCGCGTTGCGCTGTGCATGAAGGCGCCGGATTCCTCGAGGCAGAGAGCCTTGTTCTCCAGGACGAGGACGAGCGCGCGGCGGAGCGGTACGACGCCGAGAGGCTCGTACGACGCATTGAGGACCAGGACGTGCGGCACGGATGCCTCCTTGTACGCCGGCGGCGCGTGGCTCGCGCCGGGACGATCTGTAGCCAGTCTCCCCTCATGCCTGGTCGTAGCGCCACCATGTGCCGGTAACGGCCTTGAAGTGTTTTCGACCACAGGGCGCGCGGCACCGGCACATCACTTGCTTCTTCCCCAGGTGAGCACCGTCTCTCCCTCGAACACGACAACGATCCACACACAATGCCCCGTTAGTGTGGTGGGTCTGCCCGGGGCATCTTCTGGGCAGGCCGCGATACCTGGAGGTACCTGCCGTGTTCTTGTCCGTCCTGTCGGCAGCCGGAACGGACCCGGACGACAAGTCGACGTCGAAGCCGCCCACGTTCGAGGACGCCCAGGAGAGCGCCACGAACGCGGCCAGCTGGGTCGAGCAGAACTGGTCCACCTGGCTCGGCATCGGCCTGCGCATCATGCTGATCGTCGCGATAGCGGTCGTCCTGCGCGTCATCGTCCGCCGTGCCATCACCAAGCTGATAGACCGCATGAACCGCACGGCGCAGGCCGTGGACGGCACGGCGCTCGGCGGGCTCCTGGTGAACGTGGAGCGCCGCCGTCAGCGCTCGCAGGCCATCGGGTCCGTGCTGCGCTCGGTGGCGTCGTTCCTGATCCTCGGCACGGCCGCGCTCATGATCCTCGGCACGTTCGACATCAACCTCGCCCCGCTGCTGGCCTCCGCCGGTGTGGCGGGCGTCGCGATCGGCTTCGGCGCGCGGAACCTGGTGACCGACTTCCTCTCCGGCGTCTTCATGATCCTCGAGGACCAGTACGGCGTCGGCGACTCCATCGACGCGGGCGTCGCCTCCGGCGAGGTCATCGAGGTCGGCCTGCGCGTCACCAAGCTGCGCGGCGACAACGGCGAGATCTGGTACGTCCGCAACGGCGAGGTCAAGCGCATCGGCAACCTCTCCCAGGGCTGGTCCACGGCGGGCGTCGACGTGACGGTCCGCCCGGACGAGGACCTGGAGAAGGTGAAGGAGACCCTCACGGCGGTCGGCGAGACCATGGCCAAGGACGAGCCCTGGAACGAGCGCCTCTGGGGGCCCGTCGAGATCCTCGGCCTGGACAGCGTGCTGCTCGACTCCATGGTCGTCCGCGTCTCCGCGAAGACCATGCCGGGCAAGTCCCTCGGCGTCGAACGCGAGCTGCGCTGGCGCATCAAGCGCGCCTTCGACGAGGCGGGCATCCGCATCGTGGGCGGCCTTCCGCTCCAGCCCGGCGAGGAGACGGCCGCCGACCCCTCGGCAGGCGTCGCGGCCCCCTCGGCGTACGCGTCGGCGACGTCTCCGCAGTCGCTGGCGGCGTCGCCGATAACGCCGCCGCCGAACCTGTCGAAGTAGTCGAAGGAGTCGAAGGAGCGGAGCAAGCGGTACGCCGGGCGGGACCTGTCGGCGCGGTCCTGCCCGGGCCCTGGCTCAGCGCACCGGGAAGCCGAAGGTGTAGCCCTGCTCCTTGAGCCGGGGCAGCAGCCGGCGCAGGGCCTCGACGGTCTGGGTGCGGTCGCCGCCCGCGTCGTGGAAGAGGAGCGTCGGACCGTTGGACAGCTCCCGCTCGACGGTGGCGACGATGGCGTCCGTGCCCGGGCGCTCGAAGTCCTTGGTGTCCACGTTCCAGCCCAGCGGGCGCATGCCGCGGGACGCGGCGAGCTTGCGGCTGTACGGGGTGAAGGCGCCGCCGGGCGCCCGGTAGTACATCGGCCGGACGCCGCCGGACGCCTTGGTGATCATGCGCTCGGCGTCGAGTATCTGCTGGGACTGGTAGGCCTCGGTGTTCTTGTCCATGGCGGTGTCGTGCGACACCGAGTGGTCGCACAGCCGGTGCCCGTCCGCGACCACCTTCTTCACGAGGTCCGGGTGGGCCTGCGCCTGCGTCCCCACCATGCAGAACGTGGCCTTCACGTCGTACTGCCGCAGCAGATCCAGCATGTGAGGGGTCCACTTGGGGTCGGGGCCGTCGTCGATGGTGATGTTGACGCCGCGCTTCCCGGCCTCCGAGGCGTGCGCGATGGTCGCGTCGACCGGCTTGACGGCACTGCTCGGCGCCTTCGCCGCCGGTGCCGCGTCGTCCTCGGTACCGGCCTGCGCGGTCCACACCGAGGCCCCCGTGGCGAGCATCGTCACCCCGAGCGCCGCCCCGATCAGCTTCCCGTACCAGCCCCGCCCACCACTGTGCCGCGCCATGCCCGCCCCTTTGCGAAGTTCCTCGCCGATCCCCGTTGCCCGGCCACCTCGTGACCACCTGGCAGGACGAGACTCAGGGGACAAGGGATCCCTCTGTTACCGATCACGGACAATTCCGGGAGAGATCGCGGACAACTCCCCCGGAACGGCGGCCGGAACCATGCGGGTTGGCGCGATCTCTCTCTTCCCGGCACTCCGGCTTCCGGATCATCGGCGACGCGGGCCGCGTACGGTCGACCCATGACTGAGATCAAGGCGTTCGAGGACGTTCCCCCCACCACGCTCGCGGACCTGGTGGGCCGCGCGCAGGTGATGGACACCGGAATACGCCCCCTGTGGAACTCGTCCCGGATCGCGGGCCCCGCGTACACCGTGAAGTGCGTGCCCGGAGACAACCTGATGCTCCACGCGGCGATCTACCGGGCGCAGCCCGGCTCGATCATCGTCGTCGAATCGGGCGACCTGGACCACGCCCTGGCCGGCGGCAACGTATGCGCCGTGGCGCAACGCCGGGGCGTCGTCGGCTTCGTGGCGGACGGCGTGATCCGCGATCTCGGCGAGGTCCGCGCCGCGGGCTTCCCCGTCTTCTCCCGCGGCGTGATCCCCTTCCCCGGCACCAAGAAGCACCTCGGCGAACTGGGCACCCCGGTACGGGTGGGCGGCGTACTGATCAACCCGGGCGACATCGTCGTCGCGGACGAGGAAGGCATCGTCGTCACCCCCTCCGCCCACGCGGCCGAGGTACTCCAGGCAGCCCAGGCGAAGCTCGCGAAGGAGGCGGAGGAGACGCTGGACGCCTGGGAGGCGGACCATCGGGCGCGGATCGAAAAGGCGCTGGAGGAGCGGGGGTTCGGGGGCTGAGGGTTCGGGTGGGAGCCCCACCCGTCCCGGCCCACGGCCAGAGGACGTGCCGGTCAGTCGCGGGCGTAGTAGTAGCCCTCTCCGTGGGCCGGGCCCACGTTGTGCTGGATGCCGCTGCCGTTGATGGTGAAGTACGAGGGGTCGAGGGTCGGGTAGCAGCCGGGCGGACGGCTGCCGACGAAGGTCGCCGTGCTGACGTTGATGCGGCTGCCCTGGCTGCCGGACGACGTCACCTTCGCGGCGTACGTACACGTGGTCTGACGGTCCATGACCAGCTTGACGGCGCCGCTGCGGGAGATGCTCACCGTGTCGGGCTGCCCGATGTTGTACTGGCCGCCGTACCGCCAGGACCCGGTGAAGAACGTGGGGACGAGGCCACCCCCGTCGCCCGTCCCCGCGGAGCCCCCGTCGTCCGAGTCCCCGGCGGAGGAGCCGGACCCGGAGCCGGACCCTGACCCTGATCCTGAGTCGTCGGAGGAGTCGCCGGACGACGTGCCGTCCCCGGCGGAGGAACCGGAGCCGTCCGGGTCCCCGGAGCCGTCGGCGCCCCCGCCGTCCTTGCCGTCGGCGCCGTCCTTGCCGTTCCTGCCGTCTTCCCCGCCCTTGCCGTCGCCGGCGCCGTCCTTGTCCTTCTTGTCCTTGCTCTTGTCCTTGTCCTTGTCCTTGGCGTCCTTCGACGGTGAACCGCCGGGCGACGGCGAGGAGTCGGCGCCCGGCGTCACCGGCGCGCTGCTGGCCGGGGGCGAAGCGCTGTCGCCGCTGTCGCCGCCGAACGGCTGCAGCATCGCGACCGTGCCGCCGCCGACGGAGAGCACGGCGACGACCGGGAGCGCGATCATCAGGGGACGCCGACGCCGCGCGCGCCTGCCCTCCTGGGTGGACGGGTCCCCGGCGGCACCGCCACCCGTCACGGCCGCCACCTCCGCGACCCCGGCACCCGCCCCCGCCCGGAGCCGCGCCGTCTCCCTGTCGACCGCGTCGGGCCCCTCGGCGGCGACGGGCGGCGCCTCCCGCACCGGCTCCGCCGCCTCCGCGTCCAGGAGCCGGGCCGCCTGCTGGGCGAGGCGTGTCACGACCTCGGCGGGCAGCCACGACGTCTCCGTCGGCAGCTGCCGGATCCGGTCCTGGTCCGCCAACAGCTCGTCGATACCGGCGCGTTCGGCCACGTCCTTGGCGAGGCAGCGGGCGATGAGCGCACGCAGCCCGGCGTCGCCCACCGCGTCGAGGTCGGGTTCGGCCTCGACGATCTGGTACATGACGGCGTGCTGGTTGCTGGCCCCGCGTCCGAAGGGCAGCGCGCCCGTGGCGGCGTAGGTGAGCACGCAGCCGAGCGTGAACACATCGCTCTTGGGCCCCGCGCTCTCACCGCGGATCTGTTCGGGTGCCATGAAGCCGGGCGAGCCGATGACCATGCCGGTGCTGGTGAGGAGCGATTCGACGGAGGTCTGGATCGCGCGGGCGATGCCGAAGTCGATGACGCGAGGGCCCTCGACGGTGAGCATCACGTTGGACGGCTTGAGGTCGCGGTGGACGATGCCCGCCGAGTGGATGTCCTCGAGCGCGTGCAGGAGGCCGTCGGCGAGCGCGTGGACGGACTTCGCGGGCAGCGGGCCGTGGCCGCGTACGACTTGTTCGAGGGAGAGCCCGGGGACGTATCCCGTGGCGACCCAGGGGAAGTCGGCGTCCGGGTCGGCGTCGAGCACGGGCGCGGTGTAGCGTTCGCCGACGCGTCGCGCGGCGTCGATCTCGCGCCGGAACCGGGCCCTGAACTGGGCGTCGGAGACGTGCTCTTCGTGGACGACCTTCACCGCGACGGTGCGCCCGTTCTCGGAGCGGGCGAGGTAGACGCGTCCCATGCCGCCCGCGCCGAGCCTGCCGAGCAGCAGATGGGGCCCGATCCTCGCGGGGTCCGCCGCCGTCAGCGGCTTGATGCCGCCGTCGGGTGCGTCGTCGCCGTCGTCGCCTGCTGCGTGGACCCCGTCGGTCGCACTGGTCATGGTGGTCTGGTCCCCCGGTCGTACCGCTGGTCGATCGAACAGACGTGAGGATAGGTGCTGACGATCTCTCCCCGGAAGCTCCGGACGCGTGGGAGGCCCGGGGCGGTTCTGCCCAACTGGCCGGTAGCCGCACGGAGTTCCGCAATGGCGGAAAACGTACGCCGGGCCGCGCCCACGGCCCGCACCGCGGGCAAGATCAGAGTGCAGCCCTTGCAACGCCCCGCCCCCACAGGTAACGACTTGGTTGCCGCGGGGGCGCCCGCTATTGACGCCTCATTCACGCCAGCCTTACGGTCCTCACGAATTGGAAACTTTCCTAACAGTTCCCCGACACCGCCGTCGAGGGAGCCGGGCAGCCGAAAGGCAGGTGTCGTCATGGCAGCAGCGGGCAGCACGCCGGGAACCCCGGGCACGCCACGCGTCCTGCGCGCCATGAACGACCGCACGGTGCTCGACCTCCTCGTCGCGCACGGCCCCCTCACCCGCACCCGCATCGGCGAGCTGACGGGCCTCTCCAAACCCACCACCTCGCAGCTCCTCGGCCGCCTGGAAGCCGCCGGGCTCGTGCACACCACGGGCAGCCTCAGCGGCCGCCCCGGCCCCAACGCCCTGCTGTACGAGCTCGACCCGGGCGCCGGACACGTCGCCGCGCTGTCCGCCGACCCGACCGGCATCACCGCACTGGTCGCCGACATCACCGGCACCGTGCTCGGCCGGGAGCGCGTGGAGGCGGACTCCGACGGGCGCGTCGCGGAGGACGTGCGCCACCGCACCGCCCAGCTGGTCGCGGAGGCCGTCGACGGGGCGCTGCGCCGGGCGGGCCTCGGCCACGACGACCTGCGGGCCGCGGTGATCGGCACGCCGGGCGCCATCGACCCGCAGTCCGGCCAGCTGCGGTACGCCCCCCACCTGCCGGGCTGGCACTCGCGGACGCTGCGCGACGATCTCGCCGCCGTCCTCGGCACGCCCGTCACCATCGAGAACGACGTGAATCTGGCCGCGGTCGCCGAGCAGTACGAAGGCGCCGCCCAGGACCACGACAACTACGTGCTCACCTGGCTCGACGACGGTGTGGGCGCCGCCATCGTGCTCGGCGGCGTCCTGCTGCGCGGCGCCACCGGCGGTGCGGGCGAGATCGGCTATATGCCGCTGCCGGGCGCGCCGCTCGCGCACGGCGGCCCCGAGGCGACCCGCGGCCCTGACGGCGGCGGCGGTTTCCAGTCGCTCGTCTCCGCGCCCGTCGTCCGTGAACTCGCGGGCCCGGACGGGACGTTGGAGGAGGCGTTCGCCGACGACGTCATCCTCGGCGAGGTGGCGCGCCGCCTGGCCACCGGCATCGCCGCGGTCGTCGCCGTCGTCGACCCCGAACTCGTCGTGCTCTCCGGCTCGGTGGCCCAGGCCGGCGGCGACAAGCTGCGGGTCCGCGTCGAGGAGGAGCTGACCGGGCTCGCGCTGCCCCGGCCGCAGGTCCGCATCAGTGAGCTCGACGGCGATCCGATCCTCTCCGGCGCGCTCCGCCAGGCCCTGACCCAGGCCCGTGACCGGGTCTTCGACACGGCCTGAACCCTCTCTTTCTTCTCGCCCTCTTCTCGCCCTCTTCTCGCCCTCTTCTCTCCTTTTCCCCGCTCCCCCGACTCCCCTCCCCCGTCAAGCCTCCCGTAAAGGAAGTCCGCCATGCCGCGATGGCGCATACCCACCTGCGCGTCCGCGGCGCTCGCCGCAGCCGGCCTGTTGCTCTCCGGCTGCGCCAATCCGAGCGTCGGCAGCGCGAACGACGACCCGACCAAGCCGGTCACCCTGAAGTTCTGGCACGGCTGGGCGACGCCCGGCGAGGTCAAGGCCGTCAACGACAGCATCGACCGCTTCGAGGAGATGCACCCGAACATCAAGGTGAAGGCCACCGGGAACGTCACCGACGCGACCGTCAATCAGGCGCTTCGCGCGGGCGGCGACAAGGCTCCGGACGTGGTGTCCTCCTTCACCACCAACAACGTCGGGCAGTACTGCGACTCCGGGATGTGGGTGAACCTCGACCCGTTCATGAAGAAGACGGGCGTCGACAAGGCGAAGGTCTTCCCCAAGACCCTGCTGGATTACACCAGTTACCGGGGCAATCAGTGCGCCCTGCCGCTCCTTGCCGACGCGTATGGCATGTACTACAACAAGGACGCGTTCAAGGAAGCGGGCATCGAGCGCCCGCCGCGGACGATGTCCGAGTTCGAGCGGGACGCCAAGAAGCTGACGGTGCGCGGCGGCAAGGACTCGTACAAGCGGGTCGGGTTCATGCCCAACTTCCGTCTGTACCAGAACAGTCCGGACCGGCTCTTCGCGCAGTGGGGCCCCAAATACTTCGACGCCAAGGGAAATTCGCGACTCGCGAAGGAACCGGCGACGTACAAATTCCTGAAGACGGCGCGCCAACTGGCCGACGCCCAGGGCGGATTCGACGACCTGGAGAAGTTCCGGCTCACCTTCGGCGACGAGATGTCCAGCCAGAACGCCTTCCTGACCGGGAAGCTGGCCATGCACCTGGACGGCGAGTGGCGCGGCCTCATGCTGAACGAGGCCAAGGCCGACTTCGAGTGGGGCGTGGCGCCGCTGCCCGTCCCCGACGACCAGAAGGACACCTACGGCCGGGGCTTCATCACCGGCACCGTGGCGGGCATCGCGCACAGCTCCAAGCACCAGAACGCCGCGTGGGAGCTGGTGAAGTTCCTGACCACGGACACCAACCAGGTCGTGGACTTCGCCAACGACATCCACAACGTGCCCTCCACGTTCGCGGCGCTCAAGTCGCCGCGCCTGGACGCCGATCCGACCTTCCGGACCTTCTTCGACATCCTGGAGAACAAGCACAGCGAGGCCCTGCCGCCCTCCACGAACGGCGGCGCCTATGTCGTCTCGCTGCAGGACTTCTCGTACTCCGCCGAGGCGGGCCGCGTGGGTGATCTGCGCGGGGCCCTGAAGAAACTCGACGAGCAGATCGACGCCGACACCCTCCAGTCGAAGAGCTGAGGACTCCAGCCATGGCACTGCAACTCTCCAACCCCGCGCGCCGCAGACTGCGCACGCTCGGGTTCCTCTCCCCCTGGCTGGTCGGCTTCAGCGTCTTCTTCGCGTACCCGCTGATCGCGACCGTCTACTTCTCGTTCATGCACTACAACCAGATCAAGGAGCCCACCTTCGTGGGCCTCAGGAACTGGAAGTACGTGTTCCAGGACATGCCGCTGTTCGGTCCCGCCCTGTGGAACACCCTGTGGCTGGTCGTGATCATGGTGGCCCTCCGGGTGGTCTTCGGGCTCTCGCTCGGGCTGCTCATCACGAAGATCAAGACGGGCGTCGGCTTCTTCCGCACCGCCTTCTACATCCCCTACCTGGCCCCGCCGGTGGCCGCCACCGTCGCCTTCGTCTTCCTGCTCAACCCGGGCACCGGCCCGGTGAACGAGATCCTGGAGACCATCGGGATCTCGGGACCCAACTGGTTCAACGACCCCACCTGGGCCAAGCCCTCGCTCGTCCTGCTCTCCCTGTGGGGCATCGGCGACCTGATGGTGATCTTCATGGCCGCACTGCTCGACGTACCGAAGGAGCAGTACGAGGCGGCCGAGCTGGACGGCGCGGGAGCCTGGGCCAAGTTCCGCTACGTCACCTGGCCCTCGATCACACCGATCGTGATGTTCGCGGTCGTCACGGGCGTCGTGCAGACCATGCAGTACTACACCCAGGCCCTGGTCGCGGGGAAGGTCGCGTCCGGCGTCTCCATCGGCCCCGGATCGGTCATCCAGCCCGGCTACCCGGACCACTCGACCCTCACGGTCCCCCAGCTCGTCTACTCGATGGGCTTCCAGAACTTCAACACCGGTGCGGCGTGCGTTCTCTCGCTCGTGCTCTTCGCCATCGCCATGGCCGTGACGATGCTCCTGATGCGCAAGCGCTCCGGGCTGCTCGCGGCGGAGGACTGAGGATTCCGATGACTTCGACGACACTCAGCGCGCCCACCGCGCCCGAACGCACCGCCCCGGCAAGAGGCCCCGCCGCGGCCCGCGCCCGCCGCAAGCGGATCCTGCACTGGATCGCCGTGCACAGCGTGGCGATAGCCGTCGCGCTGCTCTTCGTTCTGCCGTTCGTCTTCGTCTTCCTGACGTCGGTGATGAGCGACTCGCAGGCGATGAGCGGCGACCTGTGGCCCGACTCCTGGCACTGGTCGAACTACAAGACCGTCTTCAACACGCCCGGCTTCCTGGACTGGTGGCGCAACTCGCTGTTGTACGCGGGTCTCGGCACCCTCTTCACCGTCTGCTCGGCGATCCCCGTGGCGTACGCGCTCGCCAAGTTCCGCTTCCGCGGCCGGCGCACCGCGATGATGCTCGTCATCTCGACGATGATGCTGCCGCCGCAGGTCATCGTGATCCCGATGTACCTGGTGTGGGCGCAGCAGCTGCATCTGTCGGGCACCCTGTGGCCGCTGATCATCCCGATGGCGTTCGGCGACGCGTACTCGATCTTCCTCCTGCGGCAGTTCCTGCTGACCATCCCCAAGGAGTACATCGAGTCCGCGAAGGTCGACGGCTGCGGCGAGTTCCGCACCCTGATCAAGATCATCGTGCCGATGGCCAAGCCCGGCATCGCCGCCATCGCGCTCTTCCAGTTCTTCTACTGCTGGAACGACTACTTCGGCCCGCAGATCTACGCCGCCCAGAACCCCGGCGCCTGGACGCTCAGTTACGGACTCGAATCCTTCAAGAGCGCCCACAGCGTCAACTGGAACCTGACCATGGCCGCGACGCTGCTCGTCATGGCCCCCGTCATCCTCGTTTTCTTCTTCGCACAAAAGGCCTTCGTCGAAGGCGTCACCCTCACCGGAGTAAAGGGCTGAGAACCGATATGAAGCTCGCAGTGGTCGGCGGAGGGTCGACCTACACCCCCGAACTCATCGACGGATTCGCGCGGTTGAGGGACACCTTGCCGATCGAGGAGCTGGTCCTCGTGGACCCGGCCGCCGACCGCCTGGAGCTGGTGGGCGGCCTCGCGCGGCGCATCTTCGCCAAGCAGGGCCACCCGGGCCGCATCGTCACCACCTCCGACGTGGACGCGGGCGTCGCGGACGCCGACGCGGTCCTCCTCCAGCTGCGCGTCGGCGGGCAGGCGGCCCGCAACCAGGACGAGACCTGGCCCCTGGAGTGCGGCTGCGTCGGCCAGGAGACCACCGGCGCGGGCGGCCTCGCCAAGGCGCTGCGCACCGTGCCGGTCGTCCTCGACATCGCCGAGCGGGTCCGCAGGACCAACCCGAACGCCTGGATCATCGACTTCACCAACCCCGTCGGCATCGTCACCCGCGCGCTGCTCCAGGCCGGGCACAAGGCCGTCGGCCTGTGCAACGTCGCCATCGGCTTCCAGCGGAAGTTCGCCAAGCTGCTCGACGTCGCGCCCAGCGAGGTGCACCTCGACCACGTGGGGCTCAACCACCTGACGTGGGAGACGGGCGTACGTCTTGGGGGTCCCGACGGCGAGAACGTGCTGCCCAAGCTCCTGTCCGAGCACGGCGCCGCCGTCGCCGAGGACCTGCACATGCCGCGCGAGATCGTCGACCGGCTCGGCGTCGTGCCCTCGTACTACCTGCGCTACTACTACCAGCACGACGCCGTGGTCGAAGAGCTGAGGACCAAGCCGTCGCGCGCCGCCCAAGTCGCTGAGATGGAACGCGAGTTGCTGGAGATGTACGGCGACCCCACCCTCGACGAGAAGCCCGAGCTGCTCGCCAAGCGCGGCGGCGCCTTCTACTCCGAGGCCGCCGTGGACCTCGCGGCCTCGCTGCTGGGCAACGGCGGCAGCCCGTACCAGGTGGTCAACACCGTCAACAACGGCACGCTGCCGTTCCTGCCCGACGACGCGGTCATCGAGGTGCAGGCCGCGGTGGACGGCACGGGCGCCGAGCCACTGTCCGTGCCGAAGCTGGACCCGCTGTACGCCGGGCTCATCGCGAACGTCACCGGCTACGAGGACCTCGCGCTGCAGGCCGCCCTGCACGGCGGCCGCGACCGCGTCTTCAAGGCGCTGCTCGCCCACCCGCTGGTCGGCCAGTACGCGTACGCCGAGCAGCTCACCGACAGCCTCATCGCGCACAACCGGGAGCACCTGGCGTGGGCGTAGGCACGAGCGTGCTCGCCATCGACGCGGGCAACAGCAAGACCGACGTCGCGGTGGTCGCGGCCGACGGACGGATCGTCGGCGCGGCCCGCGGCGGCGGGTTCCAGCCTCCGCAGGTCGGCGTGGAGACCGCGGTGGACGTCCTGGCGGACGCGGTGACCCGGGCGTTCGCCGCGGCCGGCGCCGACTCCGTGGGCCATGTGTCCGCCTGCCTCGCCAACGCCGATCTGCCCGTGGAGGAGCGGGAGTTGGCCGAGGCGCTGCGGCGGCGCGCCTGGGGCGCGTCGGTCGACGTGCGCAACGACACGTTCGCCGTCCTGCGCGCCGGACTCCTGGAGGACGCCGAGCCGCGGGGCGTCGCCGTGGTGTGCGGCGCGGGCATCAACTGCGTGGGCATGCTGCCCGACGGGCGCACCGCACGCTTCCCCGCCATCGGCCGGATCTCCGGCGACTGGGGCGGGGGCGGCGGCCTCGCCGAGGAGGCGCTGTGGCACGCGGCACGCGCCGAGGACGGACGCGGCGAGCCGACCGCGCTGCGCGAGACGCTGCCCGCGCACTTCGGCCTGGAGTCCATGTACGCACTGATCGAGGCGCTGCACCTGGGCCGCATCACCCCAGTGCGGCGGCACGAGTTGACGCCGGTGCTCTTCGCCACCGCGGCGGCGGGCGACGCCGTGGCGCGCGCCCTGGTGGACCGGATGGCCGACGAGGTGGTGGCCATGTCGACCGTGGCCCTCGACCGCCTCGGCCTGCTCGACGAGGCCGCCCCCGTCGTGCTCGGCGGCAGCGTCCTCGCGGCCCGCCACCCCCAACTCGACGACCGGATCAGGGCCTTGCTCGCCGAGCGGGCACCCAAGGCGGCCCCCCGGGTGGTCACCGCGCGGCCCGTGCTCGGCGCGGCACTGCTCGGCCTCGACCAGGTGGGGGCGCCCACCGACGTGCACGCGCGCGTGCGGGGCCACTACGAGTAGCGGCGCGCACCGTCACCGACGGCTTCCCGCCCGCGCCGTGCGCGCGGGCGGGAACCGAACATCCCTCAATCTCGTGTTCAAGGGCAGGGATCCGAACAAGATCGAGACAAGGCCTGTGCGGATGTCAGTCCCTGCGGCAATACTTGCGGCCGTGCACTTCTTCCCGCGCTGACCGCACGGGGCGGGAGCAACCGTCCGATGACCGAGGGGGAGGTCGAGGTCAAGGTGACACATCCGCCGAACGGCAGCGCCGTGCCGCCGAGTCCGCCGGGGCGGCCGCCCGCCGGGCCCGCGCCGGTGATGCCCGCCGTCCCGCCGCAGGCACCGGGCCCGTCGCCCGCGCCGCCCGCCACCGCGCGCCGCACGGCCTGGGCCGAGGGGACGGACCGGCTGCGCGCCGCCGCGACCACCGAGCCGGGCAAGCTGCGCATCATCGGTGCCGTACTGGCCCTGCTCGTCGTCGCGTTCGGCGCGGTCACCACCTGGCAGATGACGGACCGCTCGGCCGCCGCGGACGACGTGCTGCACCGCAGCCAGCCGCTGAGCGCCGACGCCGCGGCCATCTACCGCTCGCTCGCCGACGCCAACACCGCGGCCTCCAGCGGCTTCCTCGCGGGCGGCCAGGAACCGGCCGCCGTGCGCTCCCGCTACGAGAACGACATCAAGCGGGCCTCCGAGAAGCTCGCGACGGCCGCGTCGAACGCGGGCTCGGACTCCTCGTCGGCGGCCGCCGTCGGCAAGCTGAACAAGCTCCTGCCCGAGTACACAGGACTGATCGAGCGGGCCCGCGCCAACAACCGCCAGGGCCTGCCCCTCGGCGGCGCCTATCTGCGGTACGCGAACGACAAGATGCAGACCCAGATGCTCCCGGCCGCCGAGAAGCTCTACAAGGCGGAGAACGGCCGGCTCGACTCCGACTACGGCAACGCGAAGCCCTACCCGTGGCTCGCCATCGCCCTCGGCGTCCTCGCACTCGCCGCCCTCGCCTGGGCGCAGCGCCGCAACTACCGCCGTACGAACCGGGTGTTCAACCAGGGCATGCTCGCCGCCACCGCCGCCACCACCGTCGTGCTGCTCTGGCTCGTCGTCGGCCACACCTTCGCGCGCTCGGGGCTCAACGACTCGTACGACAACGGCGTGCAGTCCCTGAACGTCCTCAACGACGCCCGCATCAGCTCCCTGAAGGCCCGGGGCAACGAAAACCTGACGCTGGTCAGCCGCGGCGCGGAGACCACCGAGGTCAAGGGCGAGCCCGAGGACAAGTTCGACGTCTCCTACCGCTCGATGATGAAGCGGCTCGGCGGCGCCGACAGCGGGCTGCTCGGGAAGGCGGCCGCGCTCGCCGACGACACGGACGGCAGGAACCCGGTCGCCGAGGCCGCGAAGAACGTGGGCGTCTGGAAGGACCGGCACAAGGAAGCACGCGCCAGCGACGACTCCGGTGAGTACCAAGAAGCCCTCGACAAGGTCATCGGCACCAAGGCGGACGCCCCGACCGGCGAGTGCTTCGACAACGTGGACGCCGCCCTGGAGCAGGCACTCGCGCACGAACAGGGCGAGTTCAAGCAGGCGGCCGAGGACGGCAGGGGCGCCATGAGCGGCCTGCCGGTCGGCGCCGCCGTGCTCGCGGTCCTCGGCGCGGCGGGCGCCGTGCTCGGCATCGGCCGCAGGCTTTCGGAGTACCGATGACGGGGGCACAGGCGAAAGGGGGCGCGCAGACGATGCGTACACGACGTGGCACGGGCAGGCTGCGCGGCGGGAAACAAGAAGGGCGCGAAGCGCTTCCGCAGAAGGGTGGTGGCGGGCGACGGGCGGGCGTTGGGACGATGGGAATCGCCTGCGCGCTGACGGGGACGCTCGTGTTCGTGCTGCCGCAGCAGGGCGGCGGGGACGACGGCGCGGACCGGGGCGGCCCCGGTGTCACCGTGGCCTCGCCCGCGCGGGCCGACGCGGACGACTGCAACGACCGCAGCCTGCGCCCCTCGTCCAAGGACGGCCCGACGATCGACGCCATCAAGAACCGCAAGGTCAAGAAGCTCGTCGTCGGCGTCGACCAGAACAGCTACCAGTGGGGCTACCGCGACCCGAACAAGAAGGGCGGCGAGCTCGAAGGCTTCGACATCGACCTCGCGCACAAGATCGCCGAGGAGATCTTCGGTGACCCCGAGGCCGTCAAGTTCCGCGCCATCCCCACCAATCAGCGCATCCCGGCCATCAAGAGCGGCCAGGTCGACATGGTCGTACGCACCATGACCATCAACTGCCAGCGCCTGGACGACGTCGACTTCTCCACCGGGTACTTCGAGACGGGCCAGCAGGTGCTCGCCCCGAAGAAGTCCGACATCACCGGCTACAACGACACGCTGAAGGGCAAGAAGGTCTGCTCCGCCGCCGGTTCCATCGCACTGGAGCAGCTGGAGAAGAAGAACTTCGGCGCCGACATCTCCACCACGGTGCCCAACCAGCTCGACTGCCTGGTGCGCCTCCAGCTCGGCGAGGTCGACGCCGTGGTCACCGACAGCGCGCTCGCCGCGGGCCAGGCCGCGCAGGACCCGACGGTCGAGCTCAAGGGCGAGGAGCCGTTCACCACCGAGCACTACGGCGTCGCGATGAAGAAGGGCTCCGACGACCTGGTGCGCCGGGTCAACAAGGTCCTCGACGACTACCGCGAGGACGGCGGCTGGCAGAAGTCCTACGACAAGTGGCTCGCGGGCGGCCTCAGCAGCAAGGTGACCCCACCCGCACCGGAGTACCGCGACTGACCGCCAACGGACCTGGTACCACTGAAGAGTTACGGCACACGCAGAGCGGAGAGTGATCGATGAGCGTCGCGGGACCCCCCGGTCCGGTGATGGACCGGGACGAGGTGGACCGTGCGCTGGCGCGCCTCGACGCCGAGCACGAGGCGATCGAGACCTCGCTCCTCGCCCTGCAGGACCACGCGGGACGCCGCCTCCTGGAAGGCGCCGCGCTCACCGGCGTCACCGAGGAGCGCTGGTCCGACGCGGAGGGCCGCATCACGCTGCTCTGGGCGTACTTCGACGCGTACGCGGCCGCCCTGCGCACCGCGCACGAGCTGCGCGCCCGCCGCCGCTGGCCCAGCCGCGACGACCTCGTGGAGCTGACCGAGCTGCTGCGCGGCGAGTCCGTGACCGTCGCGGGCGGCACGACGGGCGGCACATCGCCCTCGATCACCGGACCCGCCAGGCTCACCGAACGCTTCACGCTCGAAGAGCTCGTGGCCCGGATGAACGACCTGTACGCGCACTCGCTCGACATGGTCGTCGCGGCCGACGCGGTCTGGTCGGCGCTGCCCGCCCGCATAGACCTGCTCGCCGCCGAACTGGCCCGCACCCGCCAGCTCGCCCACTCCGTCGGCGTACGCCCCGGTGAGCACCCGGCGGGCGACGACCTGGAGCGCATCACGCGCGCCCTGACCGCCCTGCGCGAGCAGGTGGTCTCCGATCCGCTCGCCTTCTGGCAGCGCGCGCAGGGCAGTTCGGCGCCCGGCGGCGGCCGCCCGCACACCGACCGCTACGACCGCGAGGCACGCGCCCTGGAGGACGTGCGCCGCGAGATCGACGCGGTGCTCACCGTCCGCCAGGACGCGGAGGCCCGCCTCGGCCGCCTGCGCGACGTGCTCTCGCGCGCGGACCGCACCCTCGCGGAGGCCAGGAGCGCCCGCGGCGAGGTCCTCGCGAAGATCGCCGCCTCCGAGGTGCCCGCCGTCAGCGGCCCGCCGACCGCGCTCCAGGAGCAGCTGGCGATGGCGTCGGACTACCGCAGGAACGCCCAGTGGCACCGCCTCTCACCGCTCCTGGAGTCCCTTGAGCAGAAGGCCGAGGACGAACTCCTGCGCGCCCGCGAGTCGTTGACGGCGGTGACGGCGCCGCTCGCGGTCCGCGCCGAGCTGCGCGGCCGCCTCGACGCGTACAAGGCGAAGGTCGCCCGGCACGGCCACGCCGAGGACCCGCTCCTGATCGAGCGGTACGACGCGGCCCGCCGGATGCTGTGGAGCGCGCCCTGCGACCTGCGCGTGGCCGAGCAGGCGGTGCTCCGCTACCAGCAGGCCGCGGCCGAGGCGCTCGTGCCGAGGGTCCCGCAGCAGGGCGGGCCCACCGACCGGAGGGGGGAATCGTGAGTCAGCGGCAGTGTCAGCGGCCCGGGTGCACGGGGTCGTACGAGGACGTCGGCGGCGGCGAGCTGTACTGCGACACCTGCGGTCTCGCCCCGGTCGTCGCGCCGAACGGCATGGTCGGCTCGTCGCCGACCGGTCTCACCGGCGGCGGCAAGGAGTCGCGGGGCTCCGGCAGTTCGAGTTCCCGCTCCTCCTCGCGGTCGTCGCGGTCCTCCCGCTCCCAGTCCTCGCGCAAGTCGGTGTCGGGGCGCCTGTCCCGCTCGCTGTCCGGGCGTTCGACCTCGCGCTCGGTGTCGGTGCGCAGCTCGGGTTCCGCGGCCAGTTCGTCGGCGCGCGGCCGGCTCGGCGTCGGCCTGGTCGCGGTGCCCGACGTGCCGCGCCCCGACCCGCGCGGCGCCGTCCTGCGGAACCCCGAGGTGCCCGAGCGGAAGCGATTCTGCTCGCGCTCGGACTGCGGCGCCCCGGTGGGCCGCGCGCGCGGTGAACGCCCGGGCCGCACCGAGGGGTTCTGCACCAAGTGCGGCCACCCCTACTCCTTCGTACCGAAGCTGAACCCGGGCGACATCGTGCACGGTCAGTACGAGGTCGTGGGCTGTCTGGCGCACGGCGGCCTCGGCTGGGTCTATCTCGCCATCGACCGCGCGGTGTCCGACCGCTGGGTCGTCCTCAAGGGCCTGCTCGACACCGGCGACCAGGACGCGATGGCCGCCGCGATCTCCGAGCGCCGCTTCCTCGCCGAGATCGAGCACGCCAACATCGTGCGGATCTACAACTTCGTCGAGCACCTCGACCAGCGCACCGGCTCCATGGACGGCTACATCGTCATGGAGTACGTCGGCGGCAAATCCCTCAAGGAGATCGCCAACAGCCGCCGCACCGCCGACGGCAAGCGCGACCCGCTGCCGGTCGAGCAGGCCTGCGCGTACGGCATCGAGGCACTCGAAGCCCTCGGACACCTGCACAGCCGCAACGTGCTGTACTGCGACTTCAAGGTCGACAACGCCATCCAGACCGAGGACCAGCTCAAGGTCATCGACATGGGCGCGGTCCGCAGGATGGACGACGACGAGTCCGCGATCTACGGCACCGTCGGCTACCAGGCGCCCGAAGTCGCCGAGGTGGGCCCCTCCGTGGCCTCCGACCTCTACACCGTCGCGCGCACGCTCGCCGTCCTGACCTTCGACTTCCAGGGCTACACGAACGTCTTCGTTGACTCCCTGCCCGACCCCGACAACATCGAGGTCTTCCAGAAGTACGAGTCCTTCTACCGGCTCCTGGTGCGCGCCACGGACCCCGACCCGGCCCGCCGCTTCGCGTCCGCGCAGGAGATGGCCGAGCAGCTCACCGGCGTCCTGCGGGAGGTCGTGGCCCTCCAGACGGGCAAGCCGCGCCCGGCCCTCTCCACCCTCTTCGGGCCCGAAGTGAAGGTCACGGACACGGAGTTGCTCGCGGACCTCTCGGGCGACGTGTCACGGCTCGGGGCGCGCAGGACGGGCCCGGAGGAGAACGGCGGCCCCCCGGCGCTGCCCCCGGCGACGGCGACGACGCCGACCACCATCGTGCGCCCCCTGGACGCCGCGGCGACGGCCCTCGCGCTCCCGGTGCCACGGGTCGACCCGAACGACCCGAACGCCGGATTCCTCGCCGGACTCATGGCCTCCGCGCCCGCCGAGCTGATCAGCGCCCTCGGGGCCGCGCCCGGCGACTCCGTCGAGCTGCAGCTGCGCGGCCTGCGCGCCCGCCTCGCCATGGGCGAACTGGCGCCCGCCGCCGAGGCCTTGGCCGATCTGGAGCTCCAGCATCCGGACGACTGGCGCGTGGTCTGGTACCGCGGCGTCGCCGCCCTCGCCACCGGCGACTTCGAGAACTCCGCGCTGTCCTTCGACGCCGTCTACGACGCGTTCCCCGGCGAGCCCGCACCGAAGCTGGCGCTCGGCGTGTGCGCGGAGGTGCTCGGCCAGCTGGACAACGCCGCCGAGTACTACCGCCTGGTGTGGACCACCGACCCGAGCTTCGTGAGCGCCGCCTTCGGCCTGGCCCGTGTGCAGCTCGCCGCCGACGACCGGCGCGGCGCCGTGCGCACCCTGGAGTCGGTCCCCGAGTCCTCCATCCACTACACCGCGGCCCGGGTCGCGGCGGTGCGGGCGCGGCTGCGGCAGCGTATGACCTCCGACACGGCGGCCACCACGGGCGCCGGCTTCCTGGACGACCTGACGGCCGCTGCGGGGCAGGTCGAGGCGCTCGCGGGCTTCGGTCTCGACGCGGTGCGCAGGGAGCGCCTGTCGACCGAGGTCCTTGGCACCGCGCTCGACTGGGTACTCTCCGGTAGGCACTCTGGTCACGCTTCCGCACCACCGGCCACCACCGGCACGCGGACGGTACTGCTCGGCAGCGACCTGGACGAGCGTGGTATCCGGTTCGGTCTGGAGCGTTCGTACCGGACACTGGCCCGGCTCGCTCAGGGTGGCCAGGAGAGGATCGAACTGGTGGAACGGGCCAACCGTTTCCGCCCCCGGACGTGGGTGTGAGTATGTCGCAGATGCCCCAGCTGTCTGCCTGCCCCAGCTGTGAGGAGCCGCTGGAGTCGGGTGACCTGTTTTGCGGTGCGTGCGGGTTCGACCTGTCGGTGGTGCCGGCGCGTCCCGACACCTCCCCGAACGGGTCGGCCGCGGCCAACGGCGCCGCCGGGTCCGCCACGGAGTGGCCGGTCGCCCCCGAGGTGGACAGCTCCGACGTGCCGGTGCCGACGCATCGGCCCGCCGACGTACCGGGCACGGACTCGGCGGGGACGGATCTCACGGAGCCGCCCGTCGCCGAACCCGATCTCGTGGAACCCGATCGCGTGGAATCCGATCTCATGGAACCCGACGAGTACCCGCTTCCGGCGCCCGGCGCCACGGAACCGCCCGCCGATCCCGCCGCGCACCCCGGCGCCCCCGAGGCCCCCGAGACCCCCGAAGGCGCCGACCCCCGCACGAGCGCCCCCGAACCGACCCCGCCCGCGGGCACCAAGCTCTGCGTCGCCTGCCGCTCGGGCCGCGTCGACCCCGACGGGTACTGCGAGAACTGCGGGCACGCCCAGCCGCGCGAGCGCGACCACATGGAGCAGGAGCTCGACGCGGTCGCCGCGGTCAGCGACCGCGGCCTGCGCCACCACCGCAACGAGGACGCGTTCGCGATCTCCTCGGCCGCGCTGCCCGACGGCTCGCCCGCCGTCGTCGCGATCGTCTGCGACGGCGTCTCGTCGGCGACCAGGCCCGACGACGCCTCGCTCGCCGCGTCCCGCGCCGCCAACGAGTCCCTGCAGGGCTCCCTGCCGCGCGGCACCCACCCGCAGCAGGCCATGCACGACGCGATCATCGCGGCGGCCGACGCCGTCAACGCCCTGGCCGCCGAGCCCGCTTCGGCCCGCGCGGACCGCCCCCACCAGAACGCGCCCGCCTGCACCCTGGTCGGCTCGATCGTCGCGGGCGGCCTGCTCGTCGTCGGCTGGGTCGGCGACAGCCGCGCCTACTGGGTCCCCGACGACCGCTCGGGCCCCACCGTCCGCCTCACCGAGGACGACTCCTGGGCGGCACAGATGGTGGCCGCGGGACTGATGAACGAGGCCGAGGCGTACGCCGACGAGCGCGCGCACGCCATCACGGGCTGGCTCGGCGCCGACGCGTACGAACTGGAGCCGCACACCGCTTCCTTCAAGCCGGACCGTGCGGGTGTAGTGGTGGTGTGCACCGACGGCCTGTGGAACTACGCGGAAGCGGTCGAGGAGATGGCGGGGGCGGTGCCCGCCGACGCCGCGGACCGGCCGCTGCACAGCGCCCAGGTCCTGGTCGGTCACGCCCTGGACGGCGGGGGCCACGACAACGTAACAGTGGCGGTCGTCCCGTTCCCGTTCGTGCCGCAAGGGGCAGGATCGGCCTAGAGCGGGCTCCTTCCCGGCACGGACGGGGAGCGGCCGCACGCGCCAACACATGTGTCGCCCGGCCGACTTGGGGGAGGCCGGGGGGCGGACGTCTGAGGATCTGAGGGGGAGCAGCATCCATGGCCAATTTCTCGAAGTCGAACGTGCCGCAGTTCTCGGTGGACGTGTACCAGAACGAGTACCTGCCGGAGGGCGGCCGGGAGGTCAACGCCATCGCCACGGTGACCTCGACCGGCGGCGGAACCATCGGCTCCGCGGTCGGTGCGCCCCATCTGTACTCCGCGGGGCAGAGCCCTGACGCGGCCGTCGCGATCATGGTCGACTGCTCGGGCTCCATGGACTACCCGCCGACGAAGATGCGCGGCGCCCGCGACGCCACGGCCGCCGCGATCGACGCCGTCCGCGACGGCGTGCACTTCGCGGTGATCGGCGGCACGCACATCGCCAAGGAGGTCTACCCCGGCAACGGCCGCCTCGCGGTGGCCGATCCGCAGACCCGGGAGCAGGCCAAGCAGGCGCTGCGCAGGCTCAGCGCGGGCGGCGGCACGGCGATCGGCACCTGGCTGCGCCTCGCCGACCGCCTCCTGTCCTCCGCGGACGTCGCCATAAGCCACGGCATCCTGCTCACCGACGGCCGCAATGAACACGAGTCACCCGAGGACCTCAAGGCCGCCCTCGACTCCTGCGCGGGCCGCTTCACCTGCGACGCCCGCGGTGTCGGCACCGACTGGGAGGTGAAGGAGGTCACAGGCATCGCCTCCGCGCTGCTCGGGACCGCCGACATCGTCGCCGACCCCGCCGGTCTCGCCGCCGACTTCACGCAGATGATGGAGGCGGCCATGGGCAAGGAGGTCGCCGACGTCAGTCTGCGGCTGTGGACGCCGCTCGGCGCGGAGATCAAGTTCGTCAAGCAAGTGGCGCCCACCGTCGAGGAGTTGACCGACCGCCGCACGGAGGCGGGGCCCCGCGCCGGGGACTACCCCACGGGGTCCTGGGGCGACGAGTCCCGCGACTACCACATCTGTGTCCAGGTGCCGGGCGCCGAACTGGGCCAGGAGATGCTCGCGGCCCGGGTCTCGCTGGTCGTGCCGCAGGGCGACGGCAGCGTACAGACGCTGTCGCAGGGCCTGGTGCGGGCGGTGTGGACGGACGACATGGCGGCCTCCACATCGATCAATCCGCAGGTCGCGCACTACACGGGGCAGGCGGAACTGGCACAAGTCATCCAGCAGGGTCTGGACGCCCGCAAATCGGGAGATGTCGACGGGGCAACGGCGAAGCTGGGCCGCGCCGTTCAGCTCGCCAGCGCCTCCGGCAACGCGGATACGGCGAAACTGCTTTCGAAGGTGGTGGACGTCGTCGATGCCGCTGCAGGTACTGTTCGATTGAAGGCGAAGGTCGCCGAGGCCGACGAGATGACACTCGAGACGCGCTCGACGAAAACAGTTCGCGTGAAGAAGCAGTAGTGGCGCAGTAGCCGCACGCGAACGCTCCACCAGCAATTCCGTAAGCGAAAAGCGCAGTACACGGCCCTCGGGCCGGAGAAGGAGAGGGGGAAGCGCCGACATGCCGACCTGCCCGAACGGACACCAGTCGGGTTCCGACGACTGGTGCGAGGTCTGCGGTCACCGCATGGCCGGTGCCGTGCCTCCGCCGCCCCCGCCGCCGCCCGCGGCCGGGTACGGCTATCCCCCGCCGCCGCCCGGTCAGGACCCGGGCTTCCCGCAGCCCGCGCCGCCGCGCCCGCATCTGGCCGCCGTGCCGGACCCGGTGCCCGAGGCGGAGCTCTGCCCGCAGTGCCGCACGCCCCGCGAGGCGAACGCGCCGTTCTGCGAGGAGTGCCGCTGGAACTTCCTGACGAACACGGCCACCTCGTACACCCCGGCCGCGCCGAACCCGCCGATTCCCGGCACGCACGGCGGCCCCGGCCCCGGCATGCCGCCGCCCGGGCCGAACCCCGCGCAGCAGTTCCAGCAGCCGCCGGGACCGGGATACGAGTACCAGGGCTCGCGCCCCTCGCAGGTGAACCGGCCCGCCGAGCCGATCCCGCCGTTCGGCAACGGCACCGGTGCGGGCAACGGCGGCAACGGCCTCGGCCAGCCGGGTCCCGGCCAGCCCGGTCCCGGCCCGGCGGGTCCCGGCCAGCCGGGTCCGGGTCGGCCGCCCGGCCCCGGTCAGGTGCCGCCCGGCGCCCCGCAGGCGTTCCAGCAGCCCGGTCCGCCCGGCCCGCCCGCGCCGCCCGCGTTCCCGCAGGAGACGGGCGCCCCGCAGGGCCCGCCCCCGCCGCCGCCCGGTCCCACGGGCCCCGGCACCGGCGGCCCGTCCTTCGGCGGCGGAGGCGACGACTGGGTGATCTCGCCGCCCTCGGCCCCGGCCCAGCAGGATCCGTTCCCGCAGGCTCCCGCGCAGCCGCAGGACCCGTTCCCGCAGGCCCCCGTGCAGCCGCAGGACCCGTTCCAGCAGGGTCCCCCGCAGCCGCAGGCCGCGCAGGGCCCCGGCACGTGGACGGCGACGATCGGTCCCGACCGTGAGTACTTCATGGCGATGATGCAGCGCAGCGGCCCCGAGGCATCGGGCCTGAACCTGCCCGCGTACTCGCCGGAACAGCAGCGTCCGCTGGTCGGCAACCAGATCACCATCGGCCGCCGCAGGCACTCCACGGGCGACACCCCGGACATCGACCTGTCGGTGCCGCCGGAGGACCCGGGCGTATCGCACCAGCACGCGGTCCTGGTCCAGCAGCCGGACAGCACCTGGGCGGTCGTCGACCAGAACTCCACGAACGGCACCACGGTCAACCACGGCGAGGAGCCCATCCAGCCGTTCGTCCCCGTCCCGCTCCAGGACGGCGACCAGGTGCACGTGGGCGCCTGGACGACCATCACGGTCCGCCGCGACTGAGTCCGCGGCGGCGGGCGGTCACAGCGGCCAGGCGTACGGCCCTTCGGGGTCGTCGAGCCAGGCCCACGCATAGGGACCGCTCACGGTGATCCCGAAGCGCTCGCGCACCGGCCGCCCCTCGCGCTGCCACAGCGCGAGCGCCTCATGGGGATCAAGGCTGTCCGCGGTCAGCTCCAGGAGAAAACGGAAGAGCTCGTTCTGCAGGGCCCTGCGCGGCAGCCCCCCGATGTGCTGCTCGTGCGGGGCCCTTCCGCTGCCGCCGCGCAGCGGCACGAAGTAGGCGGGCGTGTGCAGGAAGCGGCCCTCGGCGTACTCCGCGTCCCGCACGGTCAGCGTGATCAGGCCGGTGGCGAGCGGCGCGAGGATCCGGGCGCCGGGACGGCACTGGGCGAGCCAGGCCCTGGGCACCGAGGTCAGGGTGCAGGTGGCGATGATCCGGTCGTACGGGGCGTGCTCGGGGCAGCCGGCCGCCCCGTCGCCGGTCACCACGGCCGGACGGTAGCCCGCGGCCGCCAGGTGCCGCCGCGCGGACTCGGTGATCTCCGGGTCGAGGTCGACGGTCGTGACGTGGTCGTCGCCCAGCCGGTGCGCGAGCAGCGCCGCGTTGTAGCCGGTGCCCGCGCCGATCTCCAGGACCCGGTCCCCCGGGCGCACCGCCAGCTCGTCGAGCATCTTCGCCATCAGGGACGGCTGGCTGCTCGACGACACCAGATCGCCGTCGCGCACCCGGGTGGCCAGCGGCGCGTCCGCGTACGCCCCGCGCAGCCAGCGCCGCCGCCTGGTGGCGTCCGGGTCCTCGCACCACAGCCGCTCGTAGCCGCCGCCCGCGTTGACGTAGTAGTACGGCACGAACACATGCCGCGGCACGGCCTCGAACGCCGCACGCCAGCCGGAATCGCCCCGCCAGACCCCGGTCACGTCGATCTCACGCACGAGGGCGGCCCGCGCCTCCGCGGCGAGTGCAGCGTCGGGTTCCATGAGTCCACTGTGCTGCGCCGTCGCCGCCGATGCGAGTGGCGGGGCGGGGGCGCTCCGGGGCAGGGTCCTAAGCCTTCGGTACTCGGCCGCCCCGTCTGAGACCATGGACGGTGTGAAAGAGATCCCACGCGGCACGCTTCAGGAGCAGACCTTCTACGAGCAGGTCGGCGGCGAGAAGACCTTCCGGCGCCTGGTCCACCTCTTCTACCAGGGGATCGCGGAGGACCCGCTGCTGCGGCCCATGTACCCGGAGGAGGACCTCGGTCCCGCCGAGGAGCGGCTCGCGCTGTTCCTGATGCAGTACTGGGGCGGCCCCCGCACCTACAGCGACCACCGGGGCCACCCCCGCCTCCGCATGCGGCACGCGCCGTTCACGGTCGACAGGGCGGCGCACGACGCCTGGCTGAAGCACATGCGCGCGGCGGTCGACGAGCTCGGCCTCTCCGAGGAGCACGAGCGGACGCTGTGGAACTACCTGACGTACGCGGCGGCGTCCATGGTCAACTCCGAGGGGTGACCTCCGGGGGGTGACCCCACGGGGTGACCTCCAGGAGGTGGGGCCTCCGGGGCCTGAACCCCGAGGGCCACCCTCCGTGCCCTTCTGACCCCTTCCCCAAACTGCCTGCCCTCTGAAAACATCCCAAAGGACCGCCGGGGGGCAGACCACAGGCACACGTACGCACGCGGCACCCGCACACGTACGGCAGGGCACGGGGGGCTACAGAGTGACGGGGTTCGTGTTCCTGCGCGTACGCGCACACCGTCTGCTGCTCGCCGCGGCCCTCCTCGCCGTCCTGCTGACCACGGTGGTGCTCGCCACCCTGACCGCGTTCTCCGGTGCGATCGGCGACGCGGCCCTGCGGCAGAGCCTGCGCACCCGCTCGGCGGCCCAGGCCGCGCTCGTCGTACGCACCCAAGTCCCGCCCGGCCAGGACGAGTCGGCGCGGCACGAGGTGCGGAAGGGCGCCGAGCGCACCTTCGACGGGCTTCCCGTACGGCTGCGCTCCCTCGCCCGCTCGGAGACCTACGCACTGCCGGACACCGGCCGCGCCGAGCGCGGCGAGCGCGGCGAACGCGGCGAACGCGGCGAACGCGGCGAACGCGGCGAACAGCCCGACCTCACCCGCCTCGCGGCGCTCGACCGGTCCAGGATCCGCCTGACCAAGGGCAGTTGGCCGGCCGGCGGGACCAAGGGCCCGGTCGAGGTGGCCCTGCCGGAGACCGCCGCCGCCAAGCTGCGGCTCGGCCCCGGCGCGGCCCCCTTCACCCTCACCGACCGTCTGACGGGACCGAAGGTCACCGTCCGCGTCACCGGCGTCTACCGCCCCGCCGACGCCGCGGACCCGTACTGGCAGCTCGACGAGCTCGGCGGGCGCGGCATGCGCAAGGGCGTCTTCATGACGTACGGTCCGCTGCTCGTCGCCCCCTCGGTGCTCACCGGGTCACGCGTCTCGACGGAGGGCACCCAGTGGCTGGCCACCGCCGACTTCGGCGCCGTGACCACGGGCCGCGTCGACGCGCTGCGCACCGCCGCGGCCAAGGGCCCCGCCGCGCTCGCCGACAACCGTGCCCTGGGCGGCAATCCGAGCGCCGACACCGCGCTCCCCGAGGTCCTCGACCGGGCCGAACGCGCCCTGCTCGTCTCCCGTTCCACCCTGCTGATCGTCGCCCTCCAGCTCATCATGCTCGCCGGGTACGCGCTGCTGCTCGTGGCCCGGCTGCTCAGCACGGAGCGCGGCGGCGAGACCGAACTGCTGCTCGCCCGCGGCGGTGCGCGCGGCCGGATCGCCTGGCTCGCCGCCGTCGAGGCCCTGCTCCTCGCGCTGCCCGCGGCCGTCGCCGCACCGCTGCTCGCGGGCCCGGCGACGCGGCTGCTCGCCGGACAGGGCGCACTGTCCCGGACGGGCCTTCGCCTCGACGTGTCGGCGGGCACCGGCGTGTGGCTCGCGGGCCTGGTCACCGCCCTCGGCTGCGCGCTCGCCGTCGTCGCCCCCGCCCTTTCGGCCGCTTCGGGCATACGCCGGTCCGTGCGGGCACCCGCGCTGCCCGCGCCGCTGCGGGCCGGTGCGGATGTGGGGCTGCTGGTCATCGCCGCCGTCGCGTACTGGCAGCTGGACAGCAGGACTTCGGGCACCGGGGCGCTCAGCGACGACCGGGGCGGGCGGCTCGGCATCGACCCGCTCCTGGTCGCCGCGCCCGCCCTCGCCCTCCTCGCCGGCACCGTCGTGACCCTGCGCCTGCTGCCGCCCGCCGCCCGGCTCGCCGAGCGCCGCGCGGCCCGCGGCCGGGGTCTGCCCGGGGCGCTCGCGGGCTGGCAGCTCAGCAGGCGGCCGTTGCGCGGCGCCGGGCCCGTACTGCTCCTGGTGCTCGCCGTCGCGATGGGCATGCTGGCGATCGGGCAGGGCGCGTCGTGGGACCGGTCGCAGGAAGACCAGGCGGACTTCCGCGCGGGCACCCAGATCCGGGTGCTCGGCAGCCGGGTGCCGGACGGCCAACAGGAGCGCGTCTTCGCCGGGTTGCCCGGCGTGCGCGCCGCCGCGGCCGCCGTACGCGACACCATGAACCTGTCGGACGACCGCCGGGCGACGGTCCTCGCGCTCGACACCGCGAAGGCCGCGCCCGGGCTGCTGACCCGCGGCGACCGCGGGGACCGGGACACGATCGCCTCGGCACTCGCCCCGAACCGGCCGTCGGGGAAAGCCGGTTCGCAACTCCGGGCCGTGGTCACGGAGCCGTTCCTGCGCGCGAGCGGCGCACGGGTCGGCGACCTGATCGAGGTCCCGGCCGGGAGCCGTGACGTACAGGTACGGATCGCGAAGGCCGTCCCCGACCTGCCGACGTCGGGGCCCGCGGAGGGCTCCGACCGATCCGCGGGACCCGACAGCGGCGCCGTCCTGGTCGACCTGCCGAGCCTCGACGCCCGCATCACCAGGAACGGCGCGAAGCCGCTCGCCCCCTCGGAGTGGTGGCTCACCACCCGCCCCGGCAAGGCCGCCGAGGCGGCCACGGCACTGCGCGCCCGCCCCGACATCGACCCCGAACAGGTCCTGGTGCGCGACGAGATCGCCGCGGAGCTGCGCGACGACCCGCTCGGCGCGGGCCCGCAGTCCGCGCTGCTCGCGGTGGCCGCGGCCGCCGCCGCCCTCGCCGCGGTCGGCTTCGCGGTGAGCGCGGCGGGGTCGCTGCGCGAGCGGACCGCGGAGTTCGCGGTGCTCCGCGCGCTCGGCGCACCAC
Organism: Streptomyces sp. NPDC059002; assembly: GCF_042740435.1. NCBI lineage: Bacteria > Bacillati > Actinomycetota > Actinomycetes > Kitasatosporales > Streptomycetaceae > Streptomyces > Streptomyces sp. NPDC059002. The sequence continues at coordinate 38,510 of NZ_JBHYJI010000064.1, forward strand.
GCCGCCAACTGGCCCGCCTCATCGCCGCGGAACAGGGCTTCCTGCTCGGCCTCGCGCTGCTCGTCGGCCTCGGCCTCGGCGCGGTCCTGACCCGCGCCGTGGTCCCCCTGATCGTCCTCACCGGCGAGGCCACCCAGCCGGTGCCGCCCGTCCTGGTCGAACTCCCGGCGGCCCGCGTCATCACTCTCCTCGCCGCGACGGCCACGGTCCCCCTCCTGATCATCACGGCCCTCTCCCTGCGCCGCGGCGATCCCACGGTGTCCTTGCGCCACGAAGGGGGCAATTGACGTGCCCGTATCCGCTGTTGCCACTCGGGGCCGTATCGGGCTGCGCGTTGCGTCGGTGCCGGTGGAGGTTCCGGTGCCGGTGCTGGTGGAGGTTCCGGTGCCGGTGGAGGTGCCGGTGCTGGTCGAGGTTCCGGTGCTGGTGGAGGTGCCGGTGCCGATCGCCGCAACCCCCCGGCACCTCCGCGCCACGCAGGGAGGCAACTGACGTGCCCGCACCCGCCGTTGCCCCCTGGATCCGCACCCGGCTGCGTGCCGCCCCCGGTGCCGCGGTCGCGCTGGGCGCGCTCGTGGTGGTGACCGCGTTTCTCGCCGCGCTCTTCCCGCGGGCCGTCGAGGCGTACGAGAACGACGCCGTCCGCACCGCCGTCGCCGACGCGGGCCCCGCCCGCACCGGCATCGAACTCACCGCCCGTGCACCGGGCCTCGAAGCCGACCAGCGCGACCGCGAGGACGCGCTGCGCCCGGGACCGCTGGGCAGGCAGTACGCGCGGACGCTCACGGCCATGCCCGCACCGATCCGGGTGGACGCCGCACAGTCGACGTACGGCACGCGGACCGTCAAGTCACCGCCCGGCCTCGACCGTTGGCTGCCCAGGCTCGATGATCCCCCGTCCCAGTTCACGCTGGCCGCCCAGGCCGGACTCGACCGGCACGCGCGCGTGCGGGAGGGCAGGCTGCCCCGCGGCGAGGGCGTCACGTCGGACAGCCGCGGCGTCGAGGCGGCCGTGACCGCGGACACCGCACGGGTGATGAAGCTGCGGGTCGGCACGGACCTGCACCTGCCGTCCGTCTCGGGCCCGCGCGTCACCGTCCGGATCACCGGCATCGTCGAACCCCTGCGGCCCGGGTCCGCCTACTGGTCGTACGACCCCGTGCTGCGCACCCCCGCCGAGGAGCTCGCCCCGACCCGGGCCCCGCAACCCAAGCTCTGGCACGCCGGGCTGCTCCTCGCCCCCGAGGCGGGCGCGTTCCTGCCCGCCGTGGACCAGAACCCGCAGCGGTACTGGCGCGTCGCCCCCGTCTCCAGCGGCCTCACCGCCCGCGACCTGACCCCGCTCAAGGCGCGCATCGCCTCCCTGGAGGGCGGACCGCTGCTCACCCGGCTGCGCGACCTCACGCACCCGGACGCCCTGGTCTCCACCGACCTCGACAAGGTCCTCACGGAGCACGCGGTCCTGCGCGACGCGGTCGCCCCGGTCGTCGCCGTGGCGGCGTACGGCGTCGGCGGGATCGCGGCCGTCGTTCTCCTGATGACCTGCGCGCTGAGCGCGGCCCGCAGGAACGGCGAACTGGCGCTGCTGCGTTCGCGCGGCGGCTCCCTGCGCGGCATCGCGGGACGGCTGCTCGCCGAGACGTCCGTGGTGGTGGTGCCCGCGGCGGGCGTCGGCCTGCTGCTCGCGGTACTCGCCGTGCCGCACGCGCGCGTGGCCCCTTCCCTTTGGGCGGCGGCCGGTGTGTGCGTGCTCGCCTGCGCGGTGCTCCCGGTGCGGACGGCGTTCGCGCACCGCAGACCGCGCGTGCACGCGGAACGCGACGACGTCCTGACGGCCCGCCCCTCGCGGCGCCGGACGGTGGCCGAACTGGTGCTGCTCGTCGTTGCGGTGGGGGCGGTGGTGACGCTGCGGAGGCGGGGGACGGGGGGTGGCTCCGCGTCGGGGTCCGGAACAGGCTCCGCGTCGGGGTCCGGGACAGGCTCCGCGTCCGGCTCCGCGTCGGGAAGCGGAGGCTCCGGCTCGGGCGTCGGCTCGGCGGACTGGCTGGTCAGCGCCGCCCCCGTGCTCATCGGCTGCATCGCCGCACTCCTTCTCGTACGCCTGTATCCCCTTCCTCTGCGCCTCCTCGCCCGCCCGTTCGCGCGACGGCGCGGCGCGCTCGGCTTCCTGTCGATGGCGAGCGCGGGGCGGGCCTCCGCCGCCCATGTCCTGCCGCTGCTCGGCCTGTTGCTCGCGCTGACGACGGCGGCCTTCGGCGGTTCGGTGCTGGCCGGTGTGCACGACGCCCGGGACCGCACGGCGCTCCTCACGGTCGGCGCGGACGCCCGCGTGCAGCGCTCCGACGCCCCGCTGCCCGCAGCCCTCGCCGCCGAGCTGCGCAAGGCCTCCGGGGTGCGCGACGTCGCGGCCGTCCACATCGACTGGAACCTGACGCTGCCCGACGGCTCGTCCGCCGTGCTGGTCGCGGTGGACCCCACGACGTACGCACGGCTGACGGGCACGACCGGGCTCGGCCCGCTGACCAGGACGGACCTCGCGGCCGCGAAGTCGGCGCCGCTGCCCGCCGTCGCGTCACCCGACGTCGCCCGCCGCCTCGGCACCACCGCCCACACCTTCCGTACCCCCTCCGGCACCTTCACCGCGAAGGTCGGCCCGATCCGCACGACCACCCCCGCACTCCCCACCCAGGGCACCTTCCTCCTGATCGACCGCGCGGGCCTGCCCCGGGCCAAGGACACGGCACTGCTCGCGACGGGCGACGGCATCACGCGGGAGGCGGTCGCGGGGGCGGCGGGACGGGCGGGGGCGGAGGTGGAGGCGGGGCCTGAGTCGGGCACAGGCACTGGCACTGGCACAGGCACAGACCCGGGCGCGGTCAAGATCGACATCCGCGCCGACGCGCGCGCCGCCCTCACCAGCTCCCCCCTGCAATCCGGCGCCGAACGCGTCTACGCGGCCGCCGTCGCCGCGGCCGCCGGATACGCCGCGCTCGCCGTCCTGCTCTCCCTGCTGCAGTCCGCGCCCCGCCGCGCCACGCTCCTCGGCCGGCTGCGCACCATGGGCCTGAGCGCGCGCCAGGGCCGTCGGCTCCTCGCGCTCGAGGCCCTGCCGCAGGCGCTGCTCGCGGCCGTCGGCGGGGTCCTCGCGGGGTGGGCGGCGATCGCCCTGCTCGCGGAGGGGCTCGATCTGCGCCGCATCGCACTGGCCGCGCACGGCGGCCTCACCGGCCTCGGCGACATCACGCTGCGGGCCGACCCCTGGTCGCTGCTGCTGCCCGCGGCGGGCGTCGTCGCGCTCGTCGCCGGGGTGGCGTTCGTCCAGGCGTGGTGGACCACCCGGCGCACGGCCGCCGTCGACCTGAGGACTGGAGACAACCGATGACCGACACCTCCGCCGCGTCCGTCCCCTCGCTCGCCGAGCTGGAGGCACGGGCCACCGCGCACCGCGACCGCCCCGCCTACGGCCACGACGCACTGATCACCTGCGACCGCCTCGTCCGTGTCTTCGCCACCGACGGCGTCGAGGTGCAGGCGCTCCAGGGCCTCGATCTGCTGGTCCGCGACGGCGAGTTGATGGCCTTGGTCGGCGCGTCGGGCAGCGGCAAGTCGACGCTGATGAACATCCTCGCGGGCCTCGACGAGCCGACCGCGGGCGCGGCGCGCGTCGCGGGCCGCGACCTGCTCGGCATGGGCGCGAAGGAACGCCTGCACTACCGCCGCGAGGTGGTCGGCTTCGTATGGCAGCAGACCGCCCGCAACCTGCTGCCCTATCTGACGGCGATTCAGAACGTCGCGCTGCCCATGCAGTTGCGCGGCCGCTCGGCCCTCTCGAAGCGGGCGAAGGCCGAACGCGCCGACCGGCTCCTTGAGTTGCTGAAGGTCGCCGACTGCCGCGACCGCCGCCCGCACCAGATGTCCGGCGGCCAGCAGCAGCGCGTCGCGATCGCGGTGGCCCTGGCCAACGACCCCGCGGTGCTCCTCGCCGACGAACCCACCGGCGAGCTGGACTCGCACACGGCGGAACAGATCTTCGCCGCGTTCCGCACCGCGAACGAGGAACTCGGCACCACGATCGTCATCGTCACCCACGACCAGGCGGTCGCCTCCGAGGTCCGCCGCACGGTCGCCATCCGCGACGGCCGCACCTCCACGGAGGTCCTGCGCCGCACGGAGGTCGACGCGTCGACGGGCCAGGAGTCCCTGATCTCCCGCGAGTACGCGATGCTGGACCGCGCGGGCCGCCTGCAACTGCCCGCCGAGTACACGGCGGCACTGGACATGCGGGACAGGGTGGCGCTGGAACTGGAGCGGGACCACATCGGCGTCTGGCCCGACGACCGGGACTGAGCTGCCGCTGTTGTGGGCAGGCGTTCCGCACGGCGAGTGGGGTCTCCCCTGCTCGAGCGAAGCCGAGAGCTTGGGGAAGGGTGGGCACAACCCACGGTGCCGGGTGTCGCTTACGTGGGCGTGAGCGAAAGTCCCCCGACACCGGCGGCCCGCCGAACAGCGACAGACCCATAAGCCGTACGCAGACGCAGCCAAGCCCCCGAAGACAGCAAGGTCAGCGCGTCCCCCCGCAAGAACCCCAAACCCTGCGCGGCATGAGCGACCCGCACCGGAAGCCCCGTCTCCCCGATCGTCCTGGACCAGATCTCCCGACCCACCCGGTCGAGCTCAGCCCGCACCCGCCGCTCCTGCGGCAACTCCTCGACGCGCGCCTTGAATTCGGCGACGGCGGCCGCCACCAGGCCCCGCACCGCCTCCGGAGCCGGAAGCCCCGGTTCCTGCCGCCAGCCGCCGCGCGGCGGAAGCACCCCGGCCCACGGCGGCCCGGTCACGGCCTCCGGCACATCGGCGACACCCGCCGTCTGCACGGATTCGGCCGACTCGGCCACGGACTCCAGGAGTTCACCGGCGGAGACGGTGACGTCGAGCGTCGTGTCGAGCCCGTCCTCGTACGGCTTGGCGAGCCGCGCCGTACGAATCGCGAGCACCTCGAACGACGGCGGCCGCCCGAACACGGCAAGCGTGTCCCCGGCGGCCTGCAGCCGCACCGCGGCAGCCTTGTCGTAGTGGATCAGCCGGGCCAGGAAGGCGGCCAGATCGGCCGCCTCCCCGGCGTCGGCGAAGTGCAGCCGCGCAGTCATGCGGCAAGCGCCCCCGAGCCACCCTCGGCGTCGTCCAGATACTCCTCGAGCACGGCCTTCTCCTCGGCGGTGATCCGCCGGGGCCGCTGCGCCTCCAGGTTGAAGGGCACGACGACCGTGGAGGCCCGCACGTACACCTGCTCGGGGTCCTTGACCTCGTACGAGATCGTGAGCGATGCCGCGCCTATCTTCGTCACCCACGACTCGATGGTGACCGGCTCGTGCCGGTGCACCAACGGCCGTACGTAGTCGATCTCATGACGGGCCACGACGGACCCGCCCGAGAACGAGGGGCTGCCGTCACCCGGTGCGATCCGGAACATGAAGTCGATCCGCGCCTCTTCCAAGTACCGCAGGAAGACCGCGTTGTTGACGTGCCCGAAGGCATCCATGTCCGACCACCGCATGGGGCAGCTGTAGATATGCCGACTCATGTCAGTGTCAGCCCCGGGTGAGCTTCTTGTAGGTGGCACGGTGCGGACGGGCCGCGTCGGCACCCAGACGCTCGATCTTGTTCTTCTCGTACGACTCGAAGTTGCCCTCGAACCAGTACCACTTGGAGTCGCCCTCGTACGCCAGGATGTGCGTGGCCACTCGGTCCAGGAACCACCGGTCGTGGGAGATCACGACAGCGGCACCCGGGAACTCCAGGAGCGCGTTCTCCAGCGAGGACAGGGTCTCGACGTCCAGGTCGTTCGTCGGCTCGTCGAGGAGCAGCAGGTTGCCGCCCTCCTTGAGGGTCAGCGCCAGGTTGAGGCGGTTGCGCTCACCACCGGAGAGCACCCCCGCGGGCTTCTGCTGGTCCGGACCCTTGAAGCCGAAGGCGCTCACGTACGCACGCGAGGGCATCTCGACCTGACCGACGTTGATGTAGTCCAGCTCGTCCGAGACGACGGCCCACAGCGTCTTCTTCGGGTCGATGTTGGCGCGGCCCTGGTCGACATAGCTGACCTTGACCGTGTCACCGATCCGGATCTTGCCGGAGTCCGGCCTCTCCAGGCCCTGGATCATCTTGAACAGCGTGGTCTTGCCCGCGCCGTTCGGACCGATGATGCCGACGATGCCGTTGCGCGGCAGCGTGAAGCTCAGGTCGTCGATGAGGACCTTGTCACCGAAGGCCTTGGAGAGGTTCTCGACCTCGACGACGATGTTGCCCAGACGCGGGCCCGGCGGGATCTGGATCTCCTCGAAGTCCAGCTTCCGCATCTTGTCCGCCTCGGCGGCCATCTCCTCGTAGCGCGCCAGACGCGCCTTGGACTTGGCCTGACGCCCCTTGGCGTTGGACCGCACCCACTCGAGCTCTTCCTTCAGACGCTTCGCACGCTTGGCGTCCTTCTGGCCCTCGACCTTGAGACGGGACTGCTTCTTCTCCAGGTACGTGGAGTAGTTGCCCTCGTACGGGTGCGCGCGGCCGCGGTCCAGCTCGAGGATCCACTCGGCGACGTTGTCCAGGAAGTACCGGTCGTGGGTGACCGCGACGACAGCACCGGCGTACTTGGAGAGGTGCTGCTCCAGCCAGTTCACCGACTCGGCGTCGAGGTGGTTGGTGGGCTCGTCGAGGAGCAGCAGGTCGGGCGCCTCGATGAGGAGCTTGCAGAGCGCGACGCGGCGCTTCTCACCACCGGAGAGGTTGGTGACGGGCCAGTCGCCGGGCGGGCAGCCCAGCGCGTCCATGGCCTGCTCGAGCTGGGCGTCCAGGTCCCACGCGTTGGCGTGGTCCAGGTCCTCCTGGAGCTTGCCCATCTCCTCCATGAGCGCGTCCGAGTAGTCGGTCGCCATCAGCTCGGCGACCTCGTTGAAGCGCTTGAGCTTGCCCATGACCTCGGCGGCACCGTCCTGGACGTTCTCCAGAACGGTCTTCGACTCGTCGAGCTTCGGCTCCTGCATGAGGATGCCGACGCTGAACCCCGGCGACAGGAACGCGTCACCGTTCGACGGCTGCTCAAGCCCCGCCATGATCTTCAGCACCGTGGACTTACCGGCGCCGTTGGGGCCCACGACACCGATCTTCGCGCCAGGAAGGAAGCTCAAGGTGACGTCATCGAGGATCACCTTGTCGCCGTGCGCCTTGCGCGTCTTGCGCATGGTGTAGATGTACTCAGCCAAGAGAAACCGTCCGGCAATCAGTGAGTGGGCAGATACACCCCATCTTGCCGTACGGCCACCCCCCGGCGGAAACCGGATAGTTTCCGCCTCCGCCGGGATCACGCCTCTCGCCGGGACCACACTCCCCGGCGAGGCCTCTCCTCGCGCCCTGTAGTCGAGCGACTACAAGCCCATTCGCCGCTCTCTTGCGCCCTCAGTCCTCTCTCTTACGCCCTCAGTCCCCTCAGTCCCCTCAGTCTTCGCTCTGCGTCTGCGCCGGGTCCTTCTTCTTGCGCAGGAGGAACACCGCCACTCCGCCGACCAGGACGAAGGCCACCGCGACGCCCGCGATCAATGGTGTGTTGCTGGAGCTGCCGGTCTCGGCCAGGTCGCCGCCGCCGGAGGTGCCGCCCGCGGACGCGGGGCTCGGCTGGGACATGGGCTGTGTCTTGTTGCCGATCGAGGCGCCTTCGGTCCGGCAGTCGAGCACTCCCTTGAAGCGCTTCTGGAAGCCGTTGGGACCCTTGATCGTGAAGTCGTAGGGCTGGTCCTCCTGCAGCGGGATCGTCACGGTCTGCGACGCACCGGCCTTGATGGTGTGCTTGAAGCCCATGAGCCGGAAGGTGAACGGCTGGTCGCCCTTGTTGCTCGCCGTGATGTCCACGCCGCTCTTGGCGCAGTTCTTCTCCGCCGACAGCGCCGGTATCGCGCCCTTCTCGGCCCAGTTGGCGGTCGCCGTCGCCGAGACCGTCGACTCGCTGGAACCCGCGAGTATCTGCGTCTGGCTCCTGGTCTCGGAGGCGAAGGCGCGTCCGACCGGCACGGTGGTCGACGCCTGCACGGAGAGCGCGGCCGAGCCGTCCGGCGCGTCCTTCGGCACGTCGAAGTAGAGGCGGCTGCCGTTGGCCGCGGACTTCACGGGCTTGCCGTTCTTGCCGACGACCTTCACACCGCTGGCCGCGGTGTCGGCGGGCGGCGTCACGGTGACGGCGTCCGCGTCCGTCCGCACGGTGACCGGGCCGATCCGCTCCCCCGGGCGTCCGGAGACGGCGGGCGGTTCGAGTGTGAGCGACGCCTTGGGCTCCGCGCTGCTGCGCGCGCTCTTGTACAGATAGTCGGCGAGCTTCTCGGCCTGCGGGTCGACGGCGTCGACCTTGGCGCCGTCCGAGTACCGCCAGATCGCCACCTGGGTGCCGGCCGCGGCGGTCTCCTCGGTGAGGGACCGCGCGCCCGCCTTCCTGGCGAGCGCGGCGAGGTCGTTCACCTGCGGGTAGGAGTGCTGGAGGATCCAGCGGATCTTGCCCGCGTCGCGGTTGCCGTTCAGCGAGGTGCCGCTCCAGGGGGTCTCCTGGTACTTGGCGTCCTTCTGCGTGGGGTTGTTGATGTCGATGCAGTACGTCTGCAGGGTGCCGCCGTTCTCCACGGACATCTCGAAGAGGCCCGCGGGCACCTGCTCCGAGCTGCCGCCGTCCCGGATGACGGCCTGGCCGTACGTCTGCAGGCCGCCCAGCGTCGCGACCGCACCGCCCCGGTGCTGCGGCGCCTCTTCCGCCGCGGCCGCACCCGCGCCGGCTATCGCGCCCGCCGCGACGAGCCCCGAGGCCGCCGCCACGACGGCGAGGCGGGCCCCGAGGCCACGGCCCCGTATGGACGACGCGGTACGCGCAGAAAACGCTGAAAACACTGAATTCCCCTCCGGGCGGGACCCGTTCGCATGAGGGGGGTGGTCCCGCCAGCAGATTGAAAGGGGCAGGATCATCTGTCACCTGCGTGACATCGCCTGCCAACTGCCCCGTGAGTTACCCCCGGCATCCTAAGGAAGCGGCACACCATCATCCCCGGTGATGTCACGGGACAGCCGATCCGAATCGGAATCGTTATCCCCAACACCCGCTCCGAGCTGGGCTTATCGACAAATCAACGGCATTCATTCGCCGATAAGCCGCACATCGGTCGCCCGCTCCATATGCGTTCCTGACGCACCATCACCCCACGGATGCGGGCTCTCCGTCCGGCTCCTCGGCGCGCTGCCCGCCCCGCTCGGCCGTCGGTTCCGTCAGCGCCGGGTTCGCCTTGAACACCCGGCGGAACGCCGCCGTACCGCGCGACAGATCGTGCCCGATGGCCAGTGCCTCGATGTCCGCCGACGTCCAGTGCTGCCCACCGCGCTCCTCGTCGCGCACCTTCAACCGCCCCTGAACAATGACCGGTTCACCCACCGACACGGATCCCTGGACATTGGTCCCCAGCGCCCGCCAGGCCCACACGGTGAAGAAGTTCGTGTGCCCGTCGGACCACGTGTCCTGCACGCGGTCGTACTTCCGCGTGGTCACCGCGAGGCGAAATCTCGCCACCGGTCCCGTCGGCAACTCCCGGTACACCGGCGTCGTCGCGACGTTCCCCACCACCGTCACCATCGTCTCGCTCATGCCGAGCCCCTCCCGTGCATCCGTTCCGCCGCCGCGCTCGTCGCGGCTGCGATCTCAGATTGCACCGGTCGGGCCGAGCCCGCTGAGCGCTGTGTGCTACCGCCCAGTTGTGGAAAACTCCGTCACCCGATGGGGGGATTTCCCGCCATGGATACGCCGCCCGGCGCCCCCGCCACCCGCACGTACTGCTCCCTGACCTCGCGGTACCGCAGCAGCTCCGCCGCCACCGGATCGAGGACCCGCGCCCTTCCGCACCCGGCGGCCGCCTCCCGCAACCGCCTCTCCGCGTCGAGGCCGTAGCGCCGCGCGGGCCCCCGCGCCGCCATCCGGCTCGCCCACTCCACGCACGGACCGCCCACGATGCCCGCCAGCATCAGCAGCACCGGCACGCCCAGGTTCGGCTCGGCGATCCCGATGATCTGCCCCACCAGCCAGAGCCCGCCCACGACTTGCAGCAGCGTCATCGCCGCCTGCGCGAGGACCGCGACCGGCCACCAGCCGGGCCGCGGCGGCCGCCCCGTCGGCACCCCCGCGGTCACCGCGAGGTCGTCGAGCGCCTCGGGCAGCCCCTCGGCGCCGCGCACCGCCGCCTCCCGCACCGCCTGCCCCCAGGGCGCGGGCAGCCCCGTCGCCGCCTCGTCGGCCACCGTGCGCACGGCGTGCTCCACGCGCTGCCGCGCCGTCGCCTCCTCGTCCGCGGGGGCGAGCGCCACCGGCCCCGCGCCGATCTGCGGCGCACGCTGCGCCTCGTACCAGCGCCACAGCCTGAGCCAGGGGTCGCCGCACGCCTTGCCCGCGTTCCTGCGCCAGGACCGCTCCGCCGCGTCCCCCGCCGCGGTCGCCCCCACGGCGTCCGCGAGCCGGTCGGCGAACTCCTCGCGCGCCTCCTCGCTGAGCCCGATCCGCCCGCGCCCCCGCCCCGACGGCGCCCCGTCGACGTACACGGGACGCAGCCGTGCGGCGGCCGCATCCAGGTCGGCCGAGATCCGGCGGGCCGCGGCACCCCGCTCCTGGGTGAACTGGCCGAGCGCGTCGCGCAGTTCACCGAGTCCTTCGCCGGTCAGCGCGGAGAGCGCGAGGACGGTGGCGCCGGGCTCGCCGTGCTCGCCGAGCGCGATGCCGTCCTCATCCAGGAGCCGCCGCAGATCGTCGAGCACCTGGTCGGCGGCGTCCCCGGGGAGCCGGTCGATCTGGTTGAGCACCACGAAGGTGACCTCCGCATGGCCCGCCATGGGCCGCAGATAGCGCTCGTGGAGCATCGCGTCGGCGTACTTCTCCGGGTCCACGACCCAGATGACGGCGTCGACGAGCGCCAGGATCCTGTCGACCTGCTCGCGGTGCTCACCGACCGCCGAGTCGTGGTCGGGCAGATCGACCAGTACGAGCCCCTGGAGATCGTCGGCGCCCGCCCCCTGGAGCGGGCGCCGCCGCAGCCGTCCCGGGATGCCGAGCCGGTCGAGCAGCCCGGCCGCGCCGTCCGTCCAGCTACACCCGATGGGCGCGGCGGTGGTCGGCCTGCGCACGCCGGTCTCCGAGATCATCACCCCGGCGAGCGCGTTGAACAGGGTCGACTTCCCGCTGCCCGTGGCGCCCGCGATGGCGACGACGGTGTGCCGTTCGGAGAGTCGGCGCCGGGCGGCGGCCTCGTCCAGGACGCGGCCCGCCTCGGCGAGCGTGCCGCCGTCGAGGCGGGTGCGGGAGAGTCCGACGAGCTCGCGCAGCGCGTCGAGCCGCGCGCGGAGCGGCCCTTCGTACGACGTGGGTGTCCCGGACGGGGCGTACGCGCGCGTGCCGGTGTCGGAGCCGCTGCCGGAGTCCCTGGGTCCGCCCGCCACGCGCCGTGCGATGAGGCCGTCGTCCCAGGCGCCTTCGGAGCCGCCGTCCGGACGTCCCTGCCGCTTGGGGCGCTCGTCGTGCTCGGTGTGATCGGCGTGATCAGTGACGGCGGTCATGCGGTCACCTCTCCTTCTGCAGTACGGACAGGGCGGCGATCAGCTCGGCCTGGGGTTCGGGGTGGACGTCGAGGGCGTCCAGGGGGGCGAGCCGCCGCTCCCGTTCGGCGGCGAGCACCTTCTCCAGGTAGTCGGTGAGCAGACGCCCGCCCCGGTCGCGCAGCCGGACCGCGCCCTGGGCGCCGATCCGCTCGGCGAGGATCTCGCCTGCCGCGCGCGCCCTGCGCCCGCCGAGCAGGGCGGTGGCGAGGAGGGCGGCGACCACTTCGGGGTCCGGCAGGGGGCTCTTGTCGACCCTCTCGATGCCGCGGACCTCCTCCTCGGCGTACTCCTCAAGGACCCGCCGCCATCTGCGGACGGCCATCCCGATGCGGTGCTCGGCGCTCTCCACCTCCGGATCGCGGTCGGCGAGCCCCTGGGCGCCCGCCGCGGGTTCGCGGCGCCAGGCCTCGTCGATGCGTTCGTCGGCTGCGGTGACGGCGCACAGCAGCAGGGCCTCCAGGCTCTCGGCGATGGCGTCGAGCAGCTCCCCGGGGCCGCAGTCCAGCGGATAGCTGCGCCACCGCTTCAGGGCGCCTCCCGCGAGCACGCCGCCCGCCTGCAAACGCCCCCTCACGCGCGCGTGCTCGTTCTCGTACGCCTCGTCGACGGCGGAGGTGAGCCGCAGCGCTGCCGCGTACTGCGCGGCGACGGCGCTCGCGAGTTCGGGCATCCGTACGTTGAGCGAGCCGATGACGCCGTGTGCGGTGCGTGCGACGGCCTGGTCGCGGGCGGCGGGTTCCTGGACGCGGTGGGTGAGCCAGGCGCGCAGCGGCGCGACGGCGGTGGCGGGGAGCAGCCCGCCGCCGCCCGCGGACTCGGGCAGCTCGGGGACGGTGAACCGCGGTACGTCGCCGAGACCCGCTTTCGCGAGCAGCGCCCCGTACTGCCGCGACACCTCGGTCACGACCTGGTGGGGGACGCGGTCGAGGACGGTGACGAGGGTGGCGTCGTGCTCCTTGGCGGTACGCAGCAGGTGCCAGGGCACGGCGTCGGCGTAGCGCGACGCGGTGGTGACCATGACCCACACATCGGCCGCGGAGATCAGCTCGGCGGCAAGCACCCGGTTGTCGGCGACGAGCGAGTCGACGTCGGGGGCGTCGAGGAGTGCCAGCCCCCGAGGCAGGCTCTCCGCGGTCTCGATCCGCAACGCGCGCTCGCCGTCGGGCCCGCCCCCGATGTCCAGAAGGTCGTCGTCACCGCCGTCGCCTTCGTCCTCATCCCCCTCCAAGGGCTGTCCCTGGGGCATCCACACGCGCGTGAGGTCGGGCAGGACGCGCATCCCCGCGAACCAGCGGTGATCGTCCGGGTGGCAGACGAGCACCGGCGTACGCGTCGTGGGCCGCAGCACCCCCGCCTCGCTGACCTGCCGCCCCACCAGGGAGTTCACCAAGGTGGACTTGCCCGCTCCGGTGGACCCGCCGACGACGGCGAGGAGGGGCGCTTCGGGCGCCTTCAGCCGGGGCACGAGATAGTCATCGAGCTGCGCGAGAAGCTCATCCCGGTTGGCACGCGCGCGTGGCGCCCCCGGAAGGGGGAGCGGAAAGCGTGCGGCGGCGACACGCTCGCGCAGGGCGGAGAGTGCGTCAAGCAACTGAGGCCGTACGTCCAAGGTCACCACATGCGAAGAATGCCCAATTTTGGCGGCTTTCTGAAGCATATGGGCGTCTCTGCGCGCCGATCGGACACAGGGGATGGAAGGGGCGACTGGGGCGCAGGCATAACGAGTGCACAACACCCGGGGCGTGAGACGCCAAAAGCGATGCGAGATTCGCACCTGCCTGCGATTATCAGGACCGCTTCACCGAACCTCCACATCACGGCGCGGAGGCGAAGCACCAGGGACAGGGCCCCGGGAGCCCTATCCTTGTCCCCGGCAAGGTCACGGATCTCCCCCACATCCGGACTCCATGCCACCCGGCCACACCCGGCCCCCGTAGCTCAGTGGATAGAGCAGGCGCCTTCTAAGCGCTTGGCCGCAGGTTCGAGTCCTGCCGGGGGCGCTCATGTTCGTGCAAGCTCAGCACCGTCTGACCACCTGCCGCCCGCCACGGTTGTGGCAGCGTCCGGTGCGGTAGTTGACGTGCCCCCGGTGAAGCCCCGCCCCTAGCCAGCGCAGTCGGCCCGGGCCGTGGCTGGTTCGCCTGCGTGGATGATTGAGTCGAGCATGGTGTGGGCGGCTTGGAGTTCTTTGATGGAGTGGCTCAGGCGTTCGCGTTCGTTCTTGAGGTCCTGGGCCATTTCTTCGCAGGTGGGGGCCAGGATGGCGCCCTCGTCGGCCATGCAGGGCAGCACTTCCCGGATCAGGTCGGTGTTCAGCCCGGCGGCGAGCAGGATGCGGATGCGGCGCACGGTGGCGACATCGGATTCGTCGAACTCGCGGTAGCCGCTGGCGCGTCGCTGCGGTCGCAGCAGTCCTTGCTCCTCGTAGTACCGAAGGCCCCTGGCGCTGACGCCGGTCCGCTTCGACAGCTCGCCGATGAACATGTGACTCCCGGCACAGAAGTTTGACTCTGACGTCAATGTCAAGCTTTAGCGTAACCGCCATGTCTACCAGCCAGAGCACCCAGCAGTCCTCAGCCGTCGCCCCGAAGCCCCTGGCGGGCAAGAAGGCCGTCGTCACCGGCGGCACCCTCGGCATGGGCCGGGCCATCGTCCAGGCCCTGACCGACCGTGGCGCCGAAGTGATCTACACCGGACGCAGCGAACAGCGTCTCGCCGAGGCCCAGGCGGCGCTCGGCACCCCGCTGGCCCACCCGGTGCGCTCCGACGCCACGGACGCCGGCGCCATCGCCGCCCTCGGGAACCAGGTCGCCGAGCGCTTCGGCGGCTTCGACTACCTGTTCGTCAATCAGGGCATAGCCGAGTTCCAGACGCTCGAAGAGGTCACCGAGGAGTCGTGGGACCGCATCTTCGACGTCAACGCCAAGGGCGCCTTCTTCACCGTGCAGCGGCTGGCGCCGCTGCTGTCCGAGGGCGGCTCGATCGTGTTCACCACCGTCTCCAACGACCAGATCTTCCCCGGCCTCAGCGCCTACTCCGGGGCGAAGGAGGCCGTCGCCGCCTTCTCCAAGGTGCTCGCCGCCGAGCTGCTCCCCCGCAAGATCCGCGTCAACGCGATCGCCCCCGGCTTCATCCTCACCCCCACCATGGGCGTCGCCGAACTGGCCGAGGAGCAGCGCGCCGAGTTCATCGAACAGGGCAACGCCTCCACGCCGATGGGCCGCGGAGGCACCGTGGAGGAGGTCGCGGCCGCCGCGCTGTACCTGGCCGTCGACGCCACCTTCACCACCGGCGTGGAGCTGCCCGTGGACGGCGGATTCGGCCAGGGCATCGGCGAATGACAGGCCCCTGCCTGCCGTAGTTCCTCAGGAGTGCCAGCGGTTGCGGCCGTCGGAGCCGGGGCCGCAGATCATGGGCGTGCCCTTCTTGGTGACGCCGGGTGCTCCCGGGGTGTCGCAGAACGAGCCGGGGTGGACCACACCCACCCCGCCGCCGGAGGACGAGGAGCCGCCGCCGCTCGAACTGTCGTCGCCGGAGGAGCCGGAGCCGCCGGTGCTGCCGCTGCCGGTGCCGGTGTCGCCCGTACCGGTGTCGCCGGTCGATCCGTTGTCCGGGGCAGGGTCGCGCGTGGGCTCCGGGTGCAGCTCCGTGCCCTCGCGCTTCGGGCACGCGGTGCCCGGTGCCACCAGGTGCAGGGTCGGGTCGGCGTACGCGCGTATGAGCGTCTTGCCCGCCGTCGGGCCCTGGAAGCAGACGATCCAGTCGTCATGGTTCTTGGGCAGGTCTACGTCCGTGTAGGCGCTGTACGCGCGGATGTCGCCGTCGATCAGCTCGCCGATCGTCCTCGACGCCTGTGCGTACGTCTTCGTCACGACGCCCGGCATGGGTGCCTCGCTCGGCGTCGGCGTCGGTGTCGGCGTGGGCTCGGCCGTCGTTTCGGAGGGGGTGGGGGCGGCGGTTGCCGTCGGCTTCGGGTCGGCCGCCGCCTCCTTCTTCTCGGGCGGGTCCTGGAAGAGGATGAACACGAACCACAGGAGCGCGAGGACCGAGGCGATGATCTTCGTCTTCGGCTTCCAGGTGCCCAGCCAGGCGAGCACGATGCCGGCCGGGGGAATGAAGACCAGCAGCACGATGATCAGGGCCGGGTGCTGCCACCAGCGCCGGGAGGGCGTGGCGGGCGGGCCGTAGGGGTGCGGCGGATAAGGGGACGAGGCGGACATGATGCTCCGACGTAATGAAGTGGGGGGAGTCGGACAGTTTAGCTCATTGGTCTAGTCCATTGACCCGGCTCGTTGACCTGGTCCATTGACCCGGTTCATCGGCCTGGTTCATTGGCCTGGTTCATTGGCCTGGTTCATCGGCCCGGTTCATCGGCCCGGTTCATCGGCCCGGTTCATTTCCGATCAATCACCACGACCATGGTGGGCTCGGCATGCCGCCCCTAGACTTGCAGAGTTCTGCAATTCGCCAGTTGTCTTGATGGGCAGGTCGCGGGGTGGTGCCGGGTGGGCGGGTTCGTCGAGGCCGTCCTGGAGCGGGTGCGGGCGGCGCGTGCCGCGCTGGATGCAGCCCTTGAGGCCGGGGACGCCTATGAAGTGGCCGTGGCGCGGGACGAGTTGGACGATGCGCTGCGACTGGCCCGTATCCATGGCATCGGTGCCGGTACGGACGAGGGGTGAGCGCGGTGCCGGTTCCGTTGTACGAGGCGAAGGCGGAGTTCGGCCGTGTTGCGCCGGTCCGGGATCGTGACCGCCACCCGCACCGGGTCGACCGTCGTGTACGAGCTGGGCGGCGGCGACGTGGCCGAACTGCTGGCCGCCGCGCGGCGGATCCTGTCGGTGTTGCTGGCCGGGCAGCAGGATCTGCTGGAGGAGCTGCGCCGGGCGGACGTGGCGACATGAGGGGTACGAGGAGTACGAGGAGTACGAGGGGTACGAGGGGTACGAGGGGTACGAGGGGCACGCCCTTCCCCGACAAGCCCCCGCCGGGCCAAGGCGGTCGCCTCCCGCCGTCCAGCGCTGGGCTTCCCCGAGCTCTCGACTGCGCTCGAGCAGGGGAACCCCATGCGCACGCGAGGCGACCGCCGCTCTGACGCCGTCTACGACGGCGGTTTCCCCTCCCCCTGGCCCGCCCGCAGATCGGCGAGCAGTTCGGCCTGACCGGCCAGGACGCCGGACAGGATCGTCCGCGCCACCTTCAACAGCTCGGCCACGTGCGGGCTGGTCAGCGAGTAGTAGACGGTGGAGCCCTCCTTGCGGGTCACCACCAGATTGGCCCGGCGCAGCACCGCGAGCTGCTGGGAGAGGTGCGCGGGTTCGATGCCCACCTCGGGCAGCATCTCCGCGACCGCGTGCTCGCGCTCGCTCAGCAGCTCAAGGACGCGGATGCGCGCCGGATGGCCGAGGGTCTTGAAGAACTCGGCCTTCAATTGGTACAGCGGCGTGCTCATGCCGACATCGCCTCCCCCGCTGACCGGCACATCAGTACCGGCCGGACTTCGGCGCATCGCATCCACCCACTCATCACAGACATGCGGCTTATCCTCGCCCGCGCGGCCGACCTAACCGAATCCGCGCGCGAGGAACAGCCGCCTGAACCCCATGGTGACGAACTCAGGAGTTGCCAACTTTAGCAACTTCATACGACCTGGAGAGGCAGAGCGAGCCAGCTGGACAGGCCGAGCGATCCCGCTGGAGAGGCAGGGCGCCCCGGCTAGAGAGGCAGGGTGATCCAGATCGATTTGCCCTGTCCGTCGGCGTCGCCGCGCACGACGGCGGTGCCGCCGAGGCCGAGGGTGAGTTCCATGACGGTGACCAGGCCGCCGCGTTCGGCCTCCGGGCCGGTGGCCGCGCCGTACAGCGACGGCTGGTAGGGGTGGCGATCGTGCACGCCGAAGGCCAGGCAGTGCTCGCCCGCCGCGTAGATGACCGTCGTCTGCGGGGACGCGGTGGCCGTGTGGCGGACGGCGTTGGCGACCAGTTCGCTGAGGATCAGCAGGGCCGGTCCCACGGTGGGGTGGCGCGGGTTCACGCCCAGCTCGGTCAGGACGTGCTCGGTGGTCTCGCGGGCAAGCCGGACGGCGGACGGCATGGTCGGCACGGTCAGGACGTGGCGGTAGGGCAGCGCTTCGAGCTGGGTCACGGCCGGGTCAGTCCTCCGCACGGGTGAGGCGGAAACCGGCGACGGTCTGCGGGTGGATGCGCAGCAGGGTGTCGTGCGGTCCGTGGGTCAGGGCGGGGAGGGTGCGGTGGTAGTGGGCGGCCTCGTCGGGGTCGGTGATGAGCTCGGTGGGGCCGCTGGCGGTGACGGACCAGCCGGTGCCGGTCGCGGTGCGGACCTCGTCGACGTGGTACGTGGCGGTGGCGGGGACCGCGGCGGCGGGTGCGGGGGTGCGTACGACGAGGCGGCCGAACTCCCACAGGTGCCGGGCC
>NZ_JBHYJI010000065.1:0-49431 GCF_042740435.1 Streptomyces sp. NPDC059002
GCACCGGGTGGTGCGGGGCCCTCCTGCGTACGGCGGAGTGGGCTCAGGCCACGGCCGGTGGGTACAGCTCCGGGGGGAGTTGTGAGGCCGCGGCCGCGTCGAGCAGCCACAGGGTGCGGGAGCGGCCGTGGGCGCCCGCTGCGGGGGCCTGTACCTCGCCCGCGCCGGACAGGGCGATGGCCGCGGCCTTCGCCTTGTCCTCGCCCGCCGCGAGCAGCCACACCTCGCGGGCCGACCGGATGGCCGGGAGCGTGAGCGAGATGCGGGTCGGCGGGGGCTTCGGGGCGCCGTGGACGCCGACCACCGTGCGCTCCGTCTCGCGCACCGCGGGGAGCTCGGGGAAGAGCGAGGCGACGTGCGTGTCCGGGCCGACGCCGAGCATCAGGACGTCGAAGGTCGGCACGGGGCCGTGGTCCTCCGGGCCTGCTGCCGCGGCGAGTTCGGCGGCGTAGGCCTCCGCCGCCGCGTCCGCTTCGTAGGGGCCGTCCGACGCGGGCATCGGATGCACCCGCGCCGGGTTCAGCGGCACCGAGTCGAGCAGGGCCTCGCGGGCCTGCGTGTAGTTGCGCTCGGGGTCGCCGTCCGGCAGGAAGCGCTCGTCGCCCCACCACAGGTCGAGGCGCGACCAGTCGATCGCGTCCCGCGCGGGGGCCGAACTCAGCGCGGCGAGCAGGCCGTTGCCGTTGCGGCCGCCGGTGAGGACCACCGACGCGTAGCCCCTGGCGGACTGCGCGTCGACGATCTTCGTGATGAGGCGGGCCGCCGCGGCCTGCGCCATCAGCTCCTTGTCGCGGTGGACGACGAGCTGCGGGGCGCCGGTCACTTCGCGGCCGCCTTCTTGGCGGCGGCCTTCTTCGCGGGGGCCGTCTTCTTCGGTGCCTCGTCGGCCGCCTGGGGCTCCGGCGCCGTCGTCTGCTCCACGGGCTCACCGAGCCGGTCCACGCCGTACTTCAGCGCCGACGCGTAGGTGTCGTCCGGGTCCAGGCGCCGCAGCTCCTCCGCGATCAGCTCGGACGTCTCGCGGCGCTTGAGCGCCACCGCGCGGTCCGGCTGGCCCTGGATGGAGAGCGTGGCGAGGGAGCCGTCGGCCCGGTCGAGCACGATGGGACCGCAGTCGGTCTCCATGCGTACGCCGGTCAGTCCGGGCCCCGCGGACAGCGAGCGCTTGACGGGGACGTCCAGCCGGTCCGCGAGCCACATCGCGAGCAGCTCGCAGCTGGGGTTGAACTCCTCGCCCTCCACCTCGACGGAGGTGACCTTGCAGGTGACCTGGTCGAGGGCGGCCGCGAGCATGGAGCGCCACGGGGTGATGCGGGTCCAGGACAGGTCCGTGTCGCCGGGGGTGTACGCCTCGGCGCGGGCGGTCAGCTCGTGGATCGGCTGCTCGGCCGCGTACGTGTCCGTGACGCGGCGCTGGGCCAGGGCGCCCAGCGGGTCCTTGGCGGGGTCCAGCGGGGCGTTCACCGGCCACCAGACGACCACGGGGGCGTCGGGCAGCAGGAGCGGCAGGACGACCGACTGGGCGTGGTTGATGACCTCGCCGTACAGCCGCAGGACCACCGTCTCGCCGGTGCCCGCCTCGACGCCCACGCGCACCTCGGCGTCCAGGCGCGAGGTGGTGCGGTCGCGGGGCGAGCGCGCGGCGCGCTTGATGACCACGAGCGTGCGCGAGGGGTGCTCACGCGACGCGTCGTTGGCGGCCTTCAGGGCGTCGTAGGCGTTCTCCTCGTCGGTGACGATGACGAGGGTCAGCACCATGCCGACGGCCGGGGTGCCGATCGCCCGGCGCCCTTGCACGAGCGCCTTGTTGATCTTGCTGGACGTGGTGTCCGTAAGGTCGATCTTCATGGCCGACGCCAGCTCCGTCCGTCTCGTGCGAGCATTTCGTCCGCCTCGGTCGGGCCCCAGGTGCCTGCCGGGTACTGCGCGGGCTTGCCGTGCTTGTCCCAGTACTCCTCGATCGGGTCGAGGATGTTCCAGGACAGCTCGACCTCCTCCGTGCGCGGGAAGAGGTTGGCGTCGCCGAGCAGGACGTCCAGGATCAGCCGCTCGTACGCCTCGGGGCTGGACTCGGTGAAGGACTCGCCGTACGCGAAGTCCATCGACACGTCCCGGATCTCCATGGAGGTGCCGGGCACCTTGGAGCCGAAGCGGACCGTGATGCCCTCGTCGGGCTGGACGCGGATGACGATCGCGTTCTGTCCGAGTTCCTCGGTGGCGGTGTGGTCGAAGGGGGAGTGGGGCGCGCGCTGGAAGACCACCGCGATCTCCGTCACCCGTCGGCCGAGCCGCTTGCCGGTGCGCAGGTAGAACGGCACGCCCGCCCAACGGCGGTTGTCCACCTGCAACTTGATGGCCGCGTAGGTGTCGGTCTTCGACTTGGGGTCGATGCCGTCTTCCTGGAGGTAGCCGACGGCCTTCTCGCCGCCCTGCCACCCCGCGGAGTACTGCCCGCGGACCGTGTCCTTGCCGAGGTCCTTCGGCAGCTTCACCGCGCCGAGGACCTTCGCCTTCTCGGCGACGAGCGCGTCCGCGTCGAAGGAGGCGGGCTCCTCCATCGCGGTCAGCGCCATCAGCTGGAGCAGGTGGTTCTGGATGACGTCACGGGCGGCGCCGATGCCGTCGTAGTAGCCGGCGCGGCCGCCGATGCCGATGTCCTCGGCCATGGTGATCTGGATGTGGTCCACATACGACCGGTTCCAGATCGGCTCGAACATCTGGTTGGCGAAGCGGAGCGCCAGGATGTTCTGGACGGTCTCCTTGCCGAGGTAGTGGTCGATCCGGAACACCTGGTCCGGGGCGAACACCTCGTGCACGATCGCGTTCAGGTCACGGGCGGATCCCAGGTCGTGGCCGAACGGCTTCTCGATGACGGCGCGGCGCCAGGAGCCCTCGGGGGCGTCCGCGAGGCCGTGCTTCTTGAGCTGCTGGACGACCTGAGGGAAGAACTTCGGCGGCACCGAGAGGTAGAAGGCGAAGTTGCCGCCCGTGCCCTGTGCCTTGTCGAGGTCCTGGATGGTCGCCTTGAGCTGCTCGAAGGCGTCGTCGTCGTCGAAGTTGCCCTGGACGAAGCGCATGCCCTGGATGAGCTGCTGCCAGACCTCCTCGCGGAAGGGCGTGCGCGCGTGCTGCTTGACCGCGTCGTGCACCTCCTGCGCGAAGTCCTCGTTCTGCCACTCGCGGCGGGCGAAACCAATGAGGGAAAAGCCCGGCGGAAGCAGACCCCGGTTGGCGAGGTCGTAGACGGCGGGCATCAACTTTTTACGGGACAAATCGCCCGTGACGCCAAAGATGACCAGGCCCGACGGCCCCGCGATACGCGGGAGCCGTCGGTCTGCGGCGTCACGAAGCGGGTTCGCTCCATGAACTGCGGTCAAGGTGGTCAGCCCTTCGAAGGAGCGAGGCGGTCGAGCTCGGCCTCGGTCGACTTGAGCAGGTCGTTCCAGGCGGCCTCGAACTTCTCGACGCCCTCGTCCTCGAGGAGCTGCACGACGTCGTCGTACGAGATGCCGAGCTTCTCCACGGCGGCGATCTCGGCGCGCGAGGCGTCGTAGGTGCCCGCGACCGTGTTGCCGGTGATCGATCCGTGGTCGGCCGTGGCCTCCAGGGTCGCCTCCGGCATCGTGTTCACCGTGTTCGGCGCGACGAGGTCGTCGACGTACAGGGTGTCCTTGTACGCCGGGTCCTTGACGCCGGTCGAGGCCCACAGCGGACGCTGCTTGTTGGCCTGCGCCTTGTCGAGCGCGGCCCAGCGGTCCGAGGAGAAGACCTCCTCGTACGCCTCGTACGCCAGGCGGGCGTTGGCGAGCGCGGCCTTGCCCTTGAGGGCCTTGGCCTCGTCCGTGCCGACGCCGTCCAGGCGCTTGTCGATCTCGGTGTCCACGCGGGACACGAAGAAGGACGCCACCGAGTGGATCTTGGCGAGGTCCAGGCCGCGCTCCTTGGCCTTCTCCAGGCCGGCGAGGAAGGCGTCCATGACCTCGCGGTAGCGCTCGAGGGAGAAGATCAGCGTGACGTTGACGCTGATGCCGAGGCCGATGACCTCGGTGATCGCCGGGAGGCCCGCCTTGGTGGCCGGGATCTTGATGAGCGTGTTCGGCCGGTCCACCAGCCAGGCAAGCTGCTTGGCCTCGGCGACCGTGGCCGCCGTGTTGTGCGCCAGGCGCGGGTCGACCTCGATCGACACGCGGCCGTCCTGGCCGCCCGTCGCGTCGAAGACCGGGCGCAGGATGTCGGCGGCGTCGCGGACGTCCGCCGTCGTGATCATGCGGATCGCCTCTTCGACGGTGACCTTGCGGGCGGCGAGGTCGGCGAGCTGCTGCTCGTAGCCGTCACCCGACGAGATCGCCTTCTGGAAGATCGACGGGTTGGTCGTGACGCCCACGACGTGCTGCTGGTCGATCAGTTCGGCGAGGTTGCCGGACGTGATCCGCTTGCGCGACAGGTCGTCCAGCCAGATCGCGACGCCTTCTTCGGAGAGGCGCTTCAGTGCGTCTGTCATGGAAAATACATCTCCTACTTGGTCGTATATCGGCGTCAGCGCTGAGCGGCGTCGATCGATTCCCGGGCCGCGGCGGCCACGGCGTCGGCGGTGAAGCCGAACTCGCGGAAGAGGACCTTCCCGTCCGCGGAAGCGCCGAAGTGCTCCAGCGAGACGATGCGTCCGGCGTCGCCCACGAAGCGGTGCCAGGTCAGGCCGATACCGGCCTCGACCGCCACGCGCGCCTTGACCGACGGCGGCAGGACGCTGTCGCGGTACCCCTGGTCCTGCTCGTCGAACCACTCGACCGACGGCATCGAGACGACCCGCGTCGGGACGCCCGCGGCCTGCAGCTGCTCGCGCGCCTCGACGGCGAGCTGCACCTCGGAGCCGGTGCCGATGAGGACGACCTCGGGCTTGCCGCCGTCGGCCTCGAACAGGACGTAACCACCCTTGGCGGCGTCCTCGTTGCGCTCGTACGTCGGCACGCCCTGACGGGTCAGCGCGAGGCCGTGCGGGGCGCCCTTGCCGAACTCCTTGGTGTAGCGCTTGAGGATCTCGCGCCACGCGACGACGGTCTCGTTCGCGTCGGCCGGGCGGACCACGTTCAGGCCCGGGATGGCACGCAGCGAGGCCAGGTGCTCGACCGGCTGGTGGGTGGGGCCGTCCTCGCCGAGACCGATGGAGTCGTGGGTCCAGACGTACGTCACCGGGAGGTGCATCAGCGCGGACAGGCGGACGGCGTTGCGCATGTAGTCGGAGAACACCAGGAAGGTGCCGCCGTAGATGCGGGTGCCGCCGTGCAGCGCGATGCCGTTCATCTCCGCGGCCATGGAGTGCTCGCGGATGCCGTAGTGGATCGTGCGGCCGTACGGGTCGGCCTCCGGCAGCGGGTTGTCCGCGGGCAGGAACGACGACGTCTTGTCGATCGTCGTGTTGTTCGAGCCCGCGAGGTCGGCGGAGCCGCCCCACAGCTCGGGGATGACCGCGCCGAGCGCCTGCAGGACCTTGCCGGACGCGGCACGCGTCGCGACGCCCTTGCCGGTCTCGAAGGCCGGGAGCTTCTCTTCCCAGCCCGCCGGCAGCTCGCCCGCGGAGATGCGGTCGAACTCGGCGGCACGCTCGGAGTTGGCGGTGCGCCAGGCGGCGAAGCCCTTCTCCCACTCGGCCTTGGCCTCGCGGCCGCGGTCGAGGGCCTTGCGGGTGTGCGCGATGACCTCGTCGGAAACCTCGAAGGTCTGCTCCGGGTCGAAGCCGAGGACGCGCTTGGTGGCCGCGACCTCTTCGTCGCCGAGCGCCGAGCCGTGCGCGGCCTCGGTGTTCTGCGCGTTGGGGGCGGGCCAGGCGATGATCGAGCGCATCGCGATGAAGGACGGCTTGTCCGTCACGGCCTTGGCGGCCTGGATCGCGTTGAACAGCGCCTCGGGGTCCAGGTCGCCGTCCGGCTTGGGCGCCACGCGCTGGACGTGCCAGCCGTACGACTCGTACCGCTTGATGGTGTCCTCGGAGACCGCGGTCTCCGTGTCGCCCTCGATCGAGATGTGGTTGTCGTCCCACAGCAGGATGAGGTTGCCGAGCTTCTGGTGCCCGGCCAGCGAGGACGCCTCCGCGGAGATGCCCTCCTGAAGGCAGCCGTCACCGGCGATCGCGTAGATGTAGTGGTCGAACGGGGAGGAGCCGTCGGCCGCCTCCGGGTCGAAGAGACCGCGCTCGTAGCGGGTCGCCATCGCCATGCCCACGGCGTTGGCAACGCCCTGGCCGAGCGGGCCCGTCGTGGTCTCCACGCCGACCGTGTGGCCGTACTCCGGGTGGCCGGGGGTCTTCGAGCCCCAGGTCCGGAACGCCTTCAGGTCGTCGAGCTCCAGGCCGAAGCCGGCCAGGTAGAGCTGGATGTAGAGGGTCAGGGACGAGTGGCCCGCGGAGAGCACGAACCGGTCGCGGCCGGTCCAGTCGGCGTCCGCCGGGTCGTGCCGCATCACCTTCTGGAAGAGGGTGTACGCGGCGGGCGCGAGGCTCATGGCCGTACCGGGATGGCCGTTGCCGACCTTCTGTACGGAATCCATGGCCAGGACGCGAGCGGTGTCAACGGCTCGCTGGTCCAGTTCGGTCCACTCGAGGTCTGTGGTGGTCGGCTTGGTGCTCACCCTGAGTCAGGGCTCCTCTCCACATGTCGAATGCCGGCGATGTAGATCCCACCGGCCGATGTCGAGCCTACCGCTGGTGGAACGTGCATTTTTTCGAGTCATTCCAGACTGCCGGGCCCTGCGGGGATCCGCCTCCTGAAAGGAATGCACGGTGATTCGCCATGTGAATAAAGGGGCGCTCATGTGTCCGCTCAATGGGCCGTCGACACCGCTCATGTGACCGCTCATCGAGTCACCCGCACCGCTCATCCGGCCGCTCAACACGACCCCACCCCCGCGAAGGGCGAGGTATGGGCAACGTCTACAGTGGCGTGGTACGCGCGAGCCTTTACCGGATCTTCATGTCTGAAGGTGCTGGTCGGCTCGCTGGGATGTCTCTGTCAGGGGTGTGCGTGACGGCCGTTGAATCCCGTCCAGCGGGGGTTTCCGGGACGGACATGAGCCCGAGCCATCGGCCGTTCGGGGCCCGTGTCAAGGCGTTCGTGGCGCTGACCAAGCCGCGGATCATCGAGCTCCTCCTCATCACCACCGTTCCGGTGATGTTCCTCGCCGAGCAGGGCGTGCCCGACCTGCGGCTGGTCTTCGTGACCTGCCTGGGCGGCTACCTGTCGGCCGGTGGCGCCAACGCGCTCAACATGTACATCGACCGCGACATCGACGCCCTCATGGACCGGACGTCGCAACGGCCGCTGGTCACCGGCATGGTGAGCCCGCGCGAGTGCCTCGTCTTCGGCATCACCCTCGGGGTCGTCTCCACCCTCCTGTTCGGCCTCGCCGTCAACTGGCTCTCCGCCTGGCTCTCGCTCGGCGCGCTGCTCTTCTACGTGGTCGTCTACACGATGATCCTGAAGCGCCGCACCTCGCAGAACATCGTGTGGGGCGGCATCGCGGGCTGCCTGCCGGTCCTCATCGGCTGGTCCTCGGTCACCAACTCCATGTCGTGGGCGCCGATCATCCTCTTCCTCGTCATGTTCTTCTGGACGCCGCCGCACTACTGGCCGCTGTCCATGAAGGTCAAGGACGACTACGCGCGCGTGGGCGTGCCGATGCTGCCGGTCATCGCGTCGAACAAGGTGGTCGCCCGGCAGATCGTCGTCTACAGCTGGGTCATGGTCGCCGTCTCCCTGCTGCTCCAGCCGCTCGGCTACACCGGCTGGTTCTACACGGCGGTCGCGCTGGTCACCGGCGGCTGGTGGCTGTGGGAGGCGCACGGTCTGCAGAACCGTGCCAAGGCCGAGGTCACGGGCGTCAAGCTCAAGGAGATGCGGCTCTTCCACTGGTCGATCACGTATGTCTCGCTGCTCTTCGTCGCCGTGGCGGTCGACCCGTTCCTCCGGTAGTTCGCCCTACGGGGCGCCCCGCGTGGTCCATGCCACGTCGTCTGCCCGTCGCGAGAAGATCTACCCGTCGGTAGCATCCTGCTCATGGCAGACACGCAGCAGGTGGACGAGAGCAAGCAGGGCGCCAAGGACGAGCGCAGGGCGGCCAAGCTCGCCAAGGAGATCGGCTCTTTCGCGCGGGCGCACGGCGGGGCCGAGGGGCAGATCGCGTACATCGGTCAGATGGGCACCCGCATCGTCCTCGTCGGCGAGGACGGCGGCTGGGGCGACCTCGTGGCGCCGACCTACGCCGTCGCGCGGAGCGCCGTCGAGAAGGCCGGCATCACCGTGCACGAGGACTTCGACGGGGACTTCGCCGCCAAGGTGGAGACCGGCCCCTACGAGTGGACCCGCATGGCGGGCATCCAGATCGGCGGCCCGAGCAACCGCTGACGGACCCCCTCCGCGACGGCCGATCGGGCCCCCTCTCGGGCTCCTGTTCGGGCCCCGGAGACTGTCCGAAAGCAACACCTGACGCCCGGGTCACCCGTTAGGACCGTAGGAGCAAGGTCCATTCCGCGGGAGCCCGCATGATCGAAACGCCGTCCCTGGTGGATCAGTACTGCCATGGCGTTCTCCGTACGGAGCTGGGCCTCGGCACCTTCGAGGCCCACCTCGGCCGGGGCGAAGGACCACCCGCCCCCGGCACCACCTTCTTCGACACCCAGACCGGCTTCGCCGTGCGCCGCTGGTGTCCGCCACTGCTCGGCCTGGAGCAGCACTGCCCGCCGGCCCGCTATCTCGCCCGCCGCCGGGAACTGGGCGTACTGGAATCCGGGCGGCGCCTGCTGCGCGGCAGCGGCATCACCACCTACCTCGTCGACACCGGACTGCCGGGCGACCTGACGGGTCCCGGCGAGATGGCGTCCACCGGGGACGCCGACGCCCGCGAGATCGTCCGCCTGGAGTTACTGGCCGAGCAGGTCGCCGACACCTCGGGCACCGCCGACTCGTTCCTCGCCAATCTCGCCGAGTCCGTGCACGCCGCCGCCGGGGGAGCCGTCGCCTTCACCTCGGTCGCGGGCGTACGGCATCCGCTCGCCCTCAGCGCGGAACCGCCGGGACCCGGTGAGGTGCGCGGCGCGGTCGGGCGCTGGCTCGCGGGGCGGCAGGTCGGCGGCGAACTGGCCGACCCGGTGCTGCTGCGGCATCTGCTGTGGATCGCCGTGGCCTCCGGGCTGCCGCTGCAGCTGCACGCGGGGGCCGGTGACCCCCAGACGTACTTCGGGGACTTCGCGCGCGCCACCGCGGGGCTCGGCACCGACCTGGTGCTGCTGCACGGCTATCCGTACCACCGCAGCGCCGCGCATCTCGCGGCCGTCTTCCCGCACATCTACGCGGACCTGGGCCCCGCGCTCGTCCGCACCGGGGCCAGGGCCGCGGCCGTGCTCGCGGAGATCCTGGAACTCGCGCCGTTCGGCAAGCTGCTGTTCTCCAGCGGCGCCCACGGACTGCCCGAACTGCACGTCGTCGGCGCGCACCTGTTCCGTGAGGCGCTCGGGCGGGTGCTCGGCACCTGGGTCGCCGAGGGGGCCTGGTCGCTCACCGACGCACAGCGCGTGGCGGGGATGATCGCGGCGGGCAACGCCCGCCGGGTGTACGGACTCTCAGACGGCCGAGAGCCGTGAGTCGTCCGCCTGGGCGGGCAGCCCGGCCGTACCGACCGGCCGCTCCCGCAGCGCGAGCAGCACCCGCACCACGCCGATCCACACCAGGCACGAGCCGAACATGTGCAGGCCGACCAGGACCTCGGGCAGATCGGTGAAGTACTGCACGTAGCCGATGGCGCCCTGCGCGAGCAGGATCAGGAACAGGTCGCGGGTGCGGGCCAGCGGGCCGCGCGGCGCGTCGACCGCCTTGAGGACGAACCACAGGGCGAACGTCAGCGTCACCACGATCCACGCGAGGACCGCGTGCAGCTTGCTGACCGTCTCCCAGTCGAAGCCCATGCGCGGCACGTCGCTGGAGTCGCCCGCGTGCGGTCCCGAGCCCGTCACGATCGTGCCGATCGCGATCAGCAGCACGGACGCCGCGACCAGGAACCACACGAGCTGCACCACGGCCTTGCCGACCAGCGGGCGCGGCGCGGCGTCGCCCTCGCGGGTGCGCTGCCACATCGTGGTGGCGACCGCGATCAGTGCGGTGGAGAGCAGGAAGTGTGCCGCGACCGTCCACGGGTTGAGGCCGACGAGGACGACGATGCCGCCGAGCACGGCATTGCCCATGACGAGCCAGAACTGGGTCCAGCCGAGCCGGGTGACGCTGCGCCGCATCGGCTTCTGCGAGCGGGCGGTGATGATCGCCCAGCCGACGACCGCGCAGAGCACGTACGTCAGCATGCGGTTGCCGAACTCGACGACGCCGTGGAAGCCCATCTCGCTGGTTGCGGTCAGGGATTCGTCCGTGCACTTGGGCCAGGTCGGGCAGCCGAGGCCGGAGCCGGTCAGGCGGACGGCGCCGCCCGTCACCACGATGACCACGGTCATCGCGAGGGAGAGGAAGGCCGCTTGCTGGACGGTCCGCTGGGTGGGGGTCCAGCGCTCGGCGATGTAGGCGAGCGGGTTCCGCACGGCTTGAGCGACGTCGGCTCGGGTCACGTTTGGCACGCGCCCTATCGTAGGGGGCCGCTTGTGCAAGCTTTCACGAGGGGGACGAGTTGTCCCAGAGCGACCGGTGGATGCGGGCGGCGTCGGCCCGCAGCGTCCGGGCCCGCTCCGGGTCCTGGGTGCAGTCCGCGAGGAACTCGTACACCGTGACGAGCGAGGGGTGGCGGTCGCCGAGGCTGGCGATGAAGATCCGCTCGGCCGTGCGCAGCGCGCGCTCCGCACCCTCGCGGTCGCCCGCGGCGCGCAGCACGGGGCCCAGCCGGGAGAGCGTCTTCGCGCGGTAGTGGTGGTCGGGTCCGTACGCGGTGACGTAGATCTCCTCGGCCTCGCGCAGGGTGCCGATCGCCTTGTGCAGGTGCCCCTGCGCCCACTGCAGCGAGCCCAGTTTGTTGAGACAGGCGGCGTAGGTGTGGGCCTCCGTCGTACGGCGTTCGCCGAGCAGGGTGAGGACCGGGCCGAGGAGTTCGTACGCCGTCGTGAGGTAGGTCTGGGCCTGCGCATGCAGGCGCCGCTTGCGCAGCGGGTTGTGGGTCTGCCGGGACGCGGCCTTGCACTGCTGGCCCTTGCGGCGCAGCACGTCCGCGAGGAACTTGGCGACCTGCGCCGTCTCGAAGTCCTCCTCGCCGCGCTTGCTGCGGAAGACGGCGTGCGCCGCCGACAGTTCGTCCTGCGCGGTGTCCAGGTCGCCGCGGTCCTGCGCCACGATCCCGATGTCGCGGCGGAGCATGGCGCGGAACAGCACGTGCTCCTCGAGCCCGGTGGAACCGCCGCCGCCGACGAGGGCCTCCGCCCGCCGGTAGCAGTCGAGCGCCGCGGTGAGCCGGCCCGCGTTGCGGTGGATCATGCCGGCCTCCTGCTCCGTGACCGCCCAGTCGATGACCTCCCAGCCGGAGCCCTGGTGCTCGTAGATCCGCAGGGCGGCCTCGAGGAAGCGGCTCGCCTCGCGGAAGCGGTTGCGTTCGCGCAGGATGCCGCCGAACTGGCGGCAGCACTGCGCCCGTATCTGCTGGAAGGCGTCGTCGTCCTTGTGCGCGTCGCACAGTGCGAGCGCCCTGCCGCAGGCGTCCTCGGCCGTGTCGAGGTGGGCGAGGAGGTAGTGCTGGCGGGCGATGGCGAGATGGGCCGTCGCCAGGCAGTGGTCGGAGCCCGTGCCGAGGCTGCGCAGCTCGGTCTCGCGGGTGAAGAAGGCCAGCGCGCTCTCCCAGTCGCAGCGGTGGTTCTGGTAGCTGCCCGCCCGGTGCAGCAGCCGCACCAGCGCCTCCGGGTCCTGCGCGGCGCCCAGTTCGCCGTCGCCGTCCGAGGCCCAGGCGGGTTCGGCGGTGACCGCGTCGACGTGCGGCATCAGCCGCTCGCAGACGACGCGCGCGTCGAGCTGCTCGGGCGCGAGCGGGAAGGCCGACTCGATCAGCCGGACCGCGGCCTGCGACCACTCGAGGCGCTCGTGGCCGGTCAGCCGGTTGCGGATGATGATCTGCACCCGGGGGTGGATCCCGTAGGTCACCGGCTCCGTGCGGCCGTCGCCGTGCCGGGTCATCAGGGAGTGGTCGACCAGCTTGAGGACGAGCCGGGTGAAGGCGAGCTGGTCGTCCATGACGAGCCGCAGCCGGTCGGGCAGGACCGAGCGGTACCGGAAGAGCGTGGAGCGCGGCACGTCCTCGGAGGCCAGGAAGCTGCACAGCCGCATCAGGTCCTCGGCTGCGGGGTGCTGTGCGCCGATCCGTCCGATCGCCAGCTCGAAGGTCTTGGTGTCGCTGTCGGCGGTCCGCTCGGAGAGCCGCTGCAGATAGTCCTCGTAGTCCTCGCCCTCGACGCTGATCTCGGCCTGCTCGATGTACGCCCCTGCCTGTTCGAGGGCGAGCGGCTGCCAGCCGAGCTGCCTGCCGAGCCTGCCGAGCCGTTCGTCGGCGGCAGGGCCCGTGCGCAGCGGGAGCCGCTTGCGCAGGAAGGCCATGCCGTCGCCCTCGTCGTAGACGGTGAGTTCGACGGGGTCGGGGCACAGGCCGGTCCAGCCGTCGCGCAGCTGGGTGGTGATCAGTACTTCGCCGACGCCTTCGGGCGGCAGCAGGGACTGCAGCCGCTGCTGGTGGTCGACCGGGCCGTCACCGTGCGCGTCGGCGCCGTCGAGCTGGACGTTGTCGTAGACGAGGAGCCAGTCGGGGTGGTCGCGCAGCCAGCTCCACAGCCGGGTCAGGACGACGGTCTTGGACTCGTGGTAGGCGATGCCGATCAGGGTGGCGAGTTCGAGGAGGTCGCACAGGAGCCGGTCGGGGCTGGTGGCGTTGAGCCACCGGGTGAGGCTGTGCTCGGCCAGCGTTTCGTGCGCGTACGCCGTGGCCAGCTGGGACTTGCCGACGCCGCCGGTGCCGTGGACGACGCAGATGCGGCGGCCCTTGGCGCCCTTGGCGGGCCGCAGCATCCGCTTCAGCCGGGCCATTTCCTTGCCGCGGCCCACGAAGTACCGCGAGCGGAAGGGGAGGTTGTTCGGCGGGAACGTGGTGGGCGGCAGGACGTCGGGGCGCGCGGGACTCGCGGCGAGGAACAGCACGGCGAGCACGAGGAGTCCCGCCGAGACCCACAGCAGAGGCCCGCTCATCGTGTCCTTGAAGAACGCGAGGAGGCCGATCGCCAGAGCCGATGCGGTGGTGCCCGCCGCGAGCCGTTTGATGGCGATGGCGAAGCGCCTGCGGGTGACGCCGAACTGCCTGCGGGCGCCGATGAATACACCGGAAATGGATACGGACATCAGTTCCCCCTGTCTGCCCCGCCCGCGCCATGCGCAGTACAGTCCCATTCTCGGGGGAAAACCGTGCCGACCGGAATATTCGCCGCAGCGGAATCTGGGGCTAGCATCTGCGCTTCGCGGATTCGACGGTACGGAGGCGGCATGGACCTCGGCACAAAGGATCAACTCCCGGGGGGCGGGATGCATATCGCGTTGGTCCACTGGTCCTTTCCGCCCAGCGTGGGCGGGGTGGAATCCCATCTGTGGGACTATTCGCGCCTGTTGGCGCGGCAGGGGAACCGCGTCACCGTGCTCACCGGGACGCCGGGCGCGCAGTCGCCGGGTCAACCGGGGGTGGAGGTGCTCACCCACCCGGCGCTCGACCTCGCCAGACTGGAGCCGGGACCCGACGACCGGCAGCGGCTCGCCCGGTGGTTCGCCGACGTCCTCGGGGAGCGCGGCATCAGGCTCGTGCACTGCCACAACCTGCACCACTTCAGCGAGGCCCCGGCCAAGGCCCTGGAAGCCCTGCGGGAGCCGCTCCGGCTGGTGCTCTGCCATACGTACCACAGCATTTGGGGCGATCCCGGCAGCCGGGATTCGGCGCTCACGGCGGCGGAGTGGGACGCGCACTACGCCGTGTCCGAGTTCCTGCGGACCGCCTGCGCCGAGGTGCTCGGCGTGGTCGCCGAGCGCACCTATCTGGGCATCGACACCGCTCCCTACGCGCGCGTGGCCCCCCTCGACGTCACACCGCGGCCGGGCACGGTGCTGCTGCCCGCCCGGCTGATCCCGGACAAGGGGGCACTGCTCGCGCTGGGCGCGCTCGATCTGATCGTGCGGCGCCGGATGTGCGTATTCGAACCCCGGCTTCTGCTTACGGACACCCGTCAGACGGTCGATTTCCACGGCGAGAAGATCGGATTCAGGGAGCGCGTCGAAAAAGAGATCGAAAAACGCCGACTGGAGCCCTATGTGGAATTCATGGAGGCGGGCGTCGATCAAATGCCTGACCTCTACGCCGAGTCCACCGTCGTCGTCTATCCCTCGCTATTCGACGAACCGATGGGGCTCGCTCCGCTGGAGGCGATGTGCGCCGCGCGGCCCGTCGTGGTGACCCGGATGGGCGGCCTCGGCGAAGGCGTCGACAGCGACGGCGTGATCGGCTATCTCGTGCCCGACCGGGACGAGGAACAGCTCGCGGCGCGGCTCGCCGAACTGCTCGACGACCGGGAGACCGGGCGGCTGATGGGGATGCGCGGGCGGGCCCACGTCCAGGAGCACTTCGACCTGAGCCGGATCTACCTGGCGCGGATGCAGGACGACTACCGCGCGCTCCTCGCCCGAGCTGACGGAGCGTCAGCCGGGGTGGTCGGGACCGGCGTCCGCGCCGGTGCCTGAACCGGCGCCCGCCCCCTGGCCCGCGCCGGTGCCGACCCGCCAGCCCTCGGGCAGCCCCGTCACCGTCGTACGGCCCCCGCGGTCGATCCGCACGGAAAGGTCCGCGCCCGCGAGGCGCAGCCCCGACACGGCGAGCGGGCCGAGCAGGCCGGGCGGCGAAGGACACAGCCGGAGTTCGCGGCGGGGCGCGTCGGGGCGCAGGCCGAGCAGCGCGGCGAGCACGGCGACCCCGGACGCCGCGGACCAGCCCTGCGGGCGGCAGGCGGCCGGATAGGCGAGCGGGGCGGGGGAGTTGTCGGTGCGCGCGTCCCCGGCGTACAGCTCCGGCATCCGGTACGAGAAGTGGACCGCGGCGTCGAGCAGCCCGTCGGCGAGCGCCGCGGCCTCGGTGTGCAGGCCCGCGGCGCACAGGCCCTGCACGGCGATCGCCGTGTCGTGGGTCCACACCGAACCGCCGTGGTAGCTCAGCGGGTTGAAGCCGGGCACGGCGGCGGACCGGCTGCGCAGGCCCCAGCCGGAGTTCAGCTCGGGCGCGGCGAGCCAGGCGGCGACGTCGGCGCAGCCCTCCCGGTCCAGGATGCCGGTGGCGAGCAGCTGGCCCATGTTGGAGGCGGGGCCGCCGACCGGATCGAGGCCGCGGCCCACCGCGATGGCGACATAGCGGGGCGCGGGCCCCTCCTTGCTGTCGATCCAGAAGGCGTCGGCGAAGCGGTCGCGGAGCGCCGCGGCCCAGGCGCGCAGCACCTGGGCCCGCCCGGTCGCCCCGCGGGCGTCCAGCAGGTCGGCGAGGCCCTTCGCGGCCTCGTAGGCGTAGCCCTGCACCTCGCACAGGGCCAGCGGCGGTTCGATGCGCCGGCCCGCCGCGTCGCGCACCGCGTCGGCGGAGTCCTTCCACGACTGGTGCAGGAGGCCGCCGGGGCGCGGGTAGTAGCGCAGCAGGCCGTCCTCGTCGCTGCCGCTGGTGCCGACGATCCAGTCCATCGCGCGCTCCGCGTACGGCAGGAGGGCATCGACGTCCGCGGCGGGCAGGCCCCAGCGCCAGGCGTCGACGAGCAGCGAGACGAAGAGCGGGGTCGCGTCGACGGAGCCGTAGTAGTGGGCGGGGAGCAGCAGTCCGTGGCCGTGCTGGGACTCGGCGGGGCGCAGCTCGTGCAGGATCCGCCCCGGCGCCTCCTCGCGGAAGTCGTCGTGGACCGTGCCCTGGCGGCGGGCCAGCGTCCACAGGGTGCCGCGGGCCAGCTCGGTGCCGAGGGGCAGCAGCATGCGCGCCGACCAGATGGAGTCCCGGCCGAAGAGCGTCAGATACCAGGGGCAGCCCGCGGCGATGAACTGGTCGTCGGAAGGCGCGGTGCCGTGCCCCGAGCGGTCCGCGAGCCGCAGTGCCCGCAGATCGGCGAGCCCCTGGCGGACCAGGCCGATCAGCCGCCGGTCGCCGTGGACCACGGGCTCCGACCAGGGCACCCGCGGGGACGCGGCGACCGGATGGCCCGGCGGGTCGGGGACGGCGCGGCCCGTGACGGCGAGCCGGATCAGCCACGAGTCGCCCGGCGGCAGCTCGATGCGCGGCCAGGTGAAGGTGCCGCCCGTCGGGCCCGCTGAGGTCTCCGGCGGTTCGGGGCACTCGACGGCACGCACCCGGGCGTGGCCCGCGGGGGAGCGCCACAGGAGCGCGGGGCGTCCGGTGCGCGCGACGGACGGGGCCACGGCCTTCCCGGTGAGGCCGCGCTTCACGTCGGCGATGTCGGCGAGGTCGGTGGCGGCGGCCAGTTCGACGCGCAGGCGGCGGGCGACGGTGCCGACGTTGCGCAGCAGGACGGTCTCGCCGCCGCCCGCGGTGCGCACACGCTCGACGATCAGCGTCGGGTCGTCCGTGCCCTCGCCGGGGTAGCGGTGCACGGAGGTGAAGCGGGCCCGGTCGGGGCCGAGCGGCTGGACGCCGACGGGTTCGGGCTCACGACGGTCGATCAGCAGGCGCAGGGTGTGCAGGAGCCGCCGGTCGTGGTCGTAGAAGCCGTCGGCCCGCGCGCCGCGGAGCTGGCCGTCGCGGGGCGACGCGGCGAACGCGGGTGCCGCGACGCAGATCACCACGTCGTGCAGCAGCGGCTGCAGGGCGCGGGCCCGCGGCGGTCCGGGTAACTCCGGGATGTCGGTGTCGGCCACGGAACGGGAGTGCCCGTTCCGTGCTCACGTCACTCCCGCCGTGCGGACCCGCCTCACTCCCAGCGGAAGAACCTGGCCGCGGCGCCGAGCCCGACGACCGCCCAGACGGCGAGGATCCCGAGGTCGCCCCACGGCATGCCCGCGCCGTGCTGCAGGACGTCCCGCAGTCCGTCGGAGAGCGCCGAGATGGGCAGCAGCCCGAGGACCGACTGGGCCGCGTCGGGGAACTTGTCGAGCGGCACGATCACGCCGCCGCCCATCAGGAGCAGCAGGAACACGAGGTTCGCCGCCGCCAGTGTCGCCTCGGCCTTGAGGGTGCCCGCCATCAGCAGGCCGAGCCCGGAGAAGGCCGCGGTGCCGAGCACCAGGAGCAGGAGTACGGCGAAGGGGTTGCCGTGCGGCGACCAGCCGAGCGCGAAGGCGATCGCCGTGAGGAGGACGATCTGCAGCACCTCGGTGACCAGCACCGAAAGGGTCTTCGCCGCCATCAGGCCCCAGCGGGGCAGCGGGGATGCGCCGAGCCGCTTGAGCACGCCGTACCGCCGCTCGAAGCCCGTCGCGATGGCCTGCCCGGTGAAGGCCGTCGACATCACGGCGAGCGCGAGGATGCCGGGCGCGAGGAAGTCCACGGCCTCGCCCTTGCCCGTGTCGACGATGTCCACCGCGCTGAACAGCACGAGCAGCAGGGTCGGGATGACGACGGTGAGGAGCAGCTGCTCGCCGTTGCGCAGCAGCATCTTCGTCTCCAGGGCCGCCTGCGCCGCGATCATGCGGGGGAGCGGGGCGGCGCCCGGCTTCGGCGTGTACGTACCGGCGGCGCTCATCCGCGCAGCTCCTTACCCGTGAGCTCCAGGAAGACGTCTTCCAGAGTGTGGCGTTCGACCGAGATGCGGTCCGGCATGACCCCGTGCTGGGCGCACCACGAGGTGACCGTGGCGAGCAGCTGCGGGTCGACCGTGCCGCTCACGCGGTAGGCGCCCGGGGTCAGTTCGGCCGCGGCCGAGTCCGGCGGCAGCGCCTTGAGGAGCGAGCCGACGTCCAGGCCGGGACGGCCGGTGAAGCGCAGGGTGTTCTCGGCGCCGCCCCGGCACAGCTCGTCGGGGCTGCCCTGGGCGATGACCTTGCCCGCGTCGATGATCGCGACGTCGTCCGCGAGCTCCTCGGCCTCGTCCATGTGGTGCGTGGTGAGGATGACGCCGACGCCGTCGCGGCGCAGATCGCGCACGAGGTCCCAGGTGGCCCGGCGCGCCTGCGGGTCCAGGCCCGCGGTCGGCTCGTCGAGGAAGACCAGCTCCGGCCTGCCGACCACGGCCATGGCGAGCGCGAGGCGCTGCTGCTGGCCGCCGGACAGGCGCCGGTAGGTGGTGCGGCCGCAGCTTTCGAGGCCGAGGCGCTCGATGAGGGCGTCCACGTCCAGGGGGTGCGCGTGCAGTGTGGCGACGTGGCGCAGCATCTCGTCGGCGCGGGCACCGGAGTAGACGCCGCCGGACTGGAGCATCACGCCGATCCGGGGCCGCAGCGCGTCGGCCTCGCGGACCGGGTCGAGACCGAGGACGCGGACGGTGCCGGAGTCCGGCTTCCGGTAGCCCTCGCAGGTCTCGATGGTGGTGGTCTTGCCTGCGCCGTTGGGGCCGAGGACGGCGGTGATGCCTGCCCCGGCCGTCAGGTCGAGACCGTCGACCGCGGTCTTTGTTCCGTACCGCTTGACCAGACTCTGGATCTCAACGAGAGGGTGCGACGCGGAGCGTCTCGTTGAGGGGCGGTGGCCGGGAGACGGGCGGGCGGGCTCGTTTCGCATGGTGAGCAAGTCTAGGGACGGGTCCGAGGTCCCGGGCGGGCGGGGCGGCGGTCCTCTCCTTGGTGACCTTTTCCGGTCATACGGGGACGGGGCGGGACCTAGCGTCGATACGTGACCAGCATCGCGGAGAACGTCGAGGAGACATCCGAACAGGCGGCGCACAAGGCGCACGACCTCAGACGCACCCCGCGCTACTTCGTCTCCGCGGTCCTCGCGGGCGCCTACATCGGGATCGGCGAGGTGCTGCTCCTGGTCGCGGTGTCGCCGTTCGTGGCGGCAGGTTCCTCGGCGGTGAAGCTGCTCGAAGGGGCGGTCTTCCCGATCGCGCTGACGATCGTGATGTTCGCGGGCGCGCAGCTGTTCACCAGCAATGTGATGGTGATGCTGATCGGCGCGCTGACCGGCCGCACCGGCGCGCGGGACCTGGTGGGCAGCTGGGTCCTCTCCCTCGCCGGGAACTTCGTCGGCGCCTTCCTCTTCGGCGCGATGGTGCACGCGTCGGGCGTGACGTCGACGCCGTCCGCGCGGGCGATGCTCGCCGAGATGATCCACGGCAAGGAGGCGCTGGCCGGCGGGCAGCTCTTCTGGCGGGCCGTGCTCTGCAACTTCCTCGTCTGCCTGGCGATCTGGATGTTCTACCGGGCCAAGGGGGACGGCGCGAAGATCTTCGTGCTGTGGATCCCGGTCCTGGTCTTCGTCGCGGTCGGCTTCGAGCACTGCGTGGCGAACATGGCGCTGTTCGCCCTGGCGATCCTGGACGGCGGCGCGGGCCTCGCCGACCTGCTGCGGAACCTGCTGTTCACGGTGCCGGGCAACATCGTGGGCGGTGGCCTCCTGGTCGCCGGTTCCTACTGGTTCATGGGGCGGCCGGAGCGCGAGGAGGACCTGTGAGGGCTACGCCACGGGTCTACGCCACGGGGCGGGGCCGGTGCTCCGCCAGCCACCGCTCGGCGTACGCGACGGCGTCCGCCACGGGGAAGAGCCGTGACTCCGCCGCGCCCACGAAGCCCCGTACGACCGCCGTGTCCTTCTCGAAGTCCGCCCCGAGCTCGTCGAACCGGTCGTCCGTGATGGACGGCTCGCGGACCGTCTTCCAGCGGCGCCCCTGAGAGGTCATCACCGCGAAGGAGTTCTCCACCTCGGGGGCGGGGATCCGGTATTCGGCCAGGTGGAAGGCGGTGCAGGCGTCGAAGCCCGCACCGAGCAGCAGGACGCGGGCGCCCGCCTTCTCCAGACGGGCGAGGGGGCTGCGCTCGCCGAGCCGGCAGTCGCGCGCGTGC
Organism: Streptomyces sp. NPDC059002; assembly: GCF_042740435.1. Taxonomy (NCBI): domain Bacteria; kingdom Bacillati; phylum Actinomycetota; class Actinomycetes; order Kitasatosporales; family Streptomycetaceae; genus Streptomyces; species Streptomyces sp. NPDC059002. Next base: position 19,971 of record NZ_JBHYJI010000065.1, read on the forward strand.
CCCGCGGTGATCGAGGCGGCGGCGGGGCCGACCGCCGCGAAGGAGGTCTGCGGGTGCGCGCTGCGCAGCACGCCGGGCCAGCTGCGCACGGTCTCGGGGATGACGCCGACCCCGCGCGTGGGCGTGGTCAGCGGGTCGTACGCGGGCATCGACGCGCGGATCACCGGCCACCAGCTCTCGGGCACGGGCGGGTTCTCCCACTCCGCGGGGTCGGAGTTGTCCCCGGAGTGGGTGGGGACCACCAGTGTGCCGTCGGGGCCCAGTGCGTCGAGGAGCGCCTGGACGAGTGCGACCGCCCCGCCGCTGACCCAGCCGAGTGCACTGAGCGAGGTGTGCGCGAGGAGTGTCTCGCCGGGCCGTACGCCGAGCGTCAGAAGCTCGCCCGCGAGCGTCTCGCGGGTGCACAAAGGGCCGGTGGGAGGGGGTGTCGCCATGGTTCAGGAGTGTCCTGCACGGCCCTTGGCGGCGCCACCGATTTGATCGATCAGTGATCGTTTCCGCAGGTCAGCTTAGGTATGCCTAAGTGATGCAGCGCACCAACCGACGATCAAGACGCGGGTTGTCAGGCTCTGAGGAATTACGCAACAATGGCGTTGTGAAAAACGTTGGCGAGGCTCCGCAGGAGGAACTCGCGACCGGGGAGCGATCCACACGCAACCGGGTCGCGCGGTCCATCCTGGACCACGGCCCGTCCACCGTCGCCGACCTCGCGGGGCGCCTCGGCCTCACCCAGGCCGCGGTCCGCAGACACCTCGACGCACTCGCCCATGAGAACGTCGTCGAGCCCCGCGAGCAGCGGGTCTACGGCGCGCGGACCCGGGGCCGCCCCGCCAAGGTCTTCGCCCTGACCGACTGCGGGCGCGACGCCTTCGACCAGTCCTACGACAAGCTGGCCGCCGACGCGCTCCGCTGGATCACCGAGCACCACGGCGAGGGCGCGGTCGTCGAGTTCGCCAGGGCGCGGATCGCCGCCCAGGCCGAGACGTACAAGAAGGCGATCGACGCCGCACCCCCGGAGCAGCGCGCCGAGGCTCTGGCGAAGGCATTGACCACCGACGGGTACGCTGCTACGGCGCGTAGCGCACCGGTCGGCGAGCAGCTCTGCCAGCACCACTGCCCGGTCGCCCATGTCGCCGAGCAGTTCCCGCAGCTGTGCGAGGCGGAGACGGAGATGTTCTCCACGCTGCTCGGTACGCATGTGCAGCGCCTTGCCACCATCGCCCACGGAGACGGCGTCTGCACGACGTTCATTCCGCGCAGCGGCGGCAGCGGCAGCGGCGGCAGTACCACCACACGGACCACCACATCAGCATCAGCAAGCACGGCCGGGAGGAACCCCGCATGACTCTCCCCACGGAGACTGCCCACCCTGAGCTCGAGGGCCTGGGCAACTACGAATACGGCTGGGCCGACTCCGACGCGGCCGGTGCCGCTGCCAAGCGCGGTCTGAGCGAGGACGTCGTCCGCGACATCTCCGCGAAGAAGAACGAGCCGGAGTGGATGACCAAGCTCCGCCTCAAGGGCCTGCGCCTGTTCGACAAGAAGCCCATGCCGAACTGGGGCTCGGACCTCTCCGGCATCGACTTCGACAACATCAAGTACTTCGTGCGCTCCACGGAGAAGCAGGCGGAGTCCTGGGAGGACCTGCCCGAGGACATCAAGAACACGTACGACAAGCTCGGCATCCCCGAGGCGGAGAAGCAGCGCCTCGTCGCCGGTGTCGCGGCCCAGTACGAGTCCGAGGTCGTCTACCACCAGATCCGTGAGGACCTGGAGGAGCAGGGCGTCATCTTCCTGGACACCGACACGGCGCTGAAGGAGCACCCGGAGCTCTTCAAGGAGTACTTCGGGACCGTCATCCCCGTCGGCGACAACAAGTTCGCCTCGCTGAACAGCGCCGTGTGGTCCGGCGGCTCCTTCATCTACGTCCCCAAGGGCGTGCACGTCGAGATCCCGCTCCAGGCCTACTTCCGCATCAACACGGAGAACATGGGCCAGTTCGAGCGCACGCTGATCATCGTCGACGAGGACGCGTACGTTCACTACGTCGAGGGCTGCACCGCGCCGATCTACAAGTCGGACTCGCTGCACTCCGCCGTCGTCGAGATCATCGTGAAGAAGGGTGGCCGCTGCCGCTACACGACGATCCAGAACTGGTCGAACAACGTCTACAACCTGGTCACCAAGCGCGCCGTGGCGTACGAGGGCGCGACCATGGAGTGGATCGACGGCAACATCGGCTCCAAGGTGACGATGAAGTACCCCGCCGTCTACCTCATGGGTGAGCACGCCAAGGGCGAGACGCTCTCCATTGCCTTCGCGGGCGAGGGCCAGCACCAGGACGCCGGCTCCAAGATGGTCCACATGGCGCCGAACACGTCCTCCAACATCGTCTCCAAGTCGGTGGCGCGCGGCGGCGGTCGTACGTCGTACCGCGGCCTCGTCGAGATCGGTGAGGGCGCCGCCGGATCGAAGTCGAACGTGCTCTGCGACGCGCTGCTCGTCGACACGATCTCGCGCTCGGACACCTACCCCTACGTCGACGTCCGCGAGGACGACGTCTCCATGGGCCACGAGGCGACCGTCTCCAAGGTCTCCGACGACCAGCTCTTCTACCTGATGAGCCGCGGCATGACCGAGTTCGAGGCCATGGCCATGATCGTGCGCGGCTTCGTCGAGCCGATCGCCAAGGAGCTGCCCATGGAGTACGCCCTGGAGCTGAACCGGCTGATCGAGCTGCAGATGGAGGGTTCGGTCGGTTAACACCGGCCGTGGCCCGGCCGGTCGCACACCGGCCGGGCACCCCGCAGCAGCGAGCAGACTTCTTTAACGCAGAGAGAGAGCACGACGACAGCCATGGCTGAGGCTCAGAACATCCCGGTGGGATCGACCACCGCAGGATCGATCGCGGTGGCCGCCGAGTCCACCGTCGCCACCCGCATGAGCGCGCCCCCGTCCTTCGACGTGGCGGACTTCCCGGTCCCGCACGGCCGCGAGGAGGAGTGGCGGTTCACGCCGCTGGAGCGCCTGCGCGGGCTGCACGACGGCACCGCGGTGGCCGACGGCGGCATCCGGGTCGAGGTGACCGCTCCCGAGGGCGTCACGCAGGAGACCGTCGGCCGGGACGACGCGCGCGTCGGCAAGGCGGGCAAGCCCGTCGACCGCATCGCCGCCCAGGCCTACACCTCCTTCGAGAAGGCCTCGGTCGTGTCCGTCCCCAAGGAGACGGTCCTCACCGAGCCCATTCGGATCGCCGTGCACGGCGAGGGCGGTACAGCCTTCGCGCACCAGGTCATCGAGCTGGGCGCGTTCGCCGAGGCCCTGGTCGTCATCGACCACACCGGTGACGCCGTGCTCGCCGCCAACGTCGACTTCATCGTCGGCGACGGCGCCAAGCTCACCGTCGTCTCCGTCCAGGACTGGGACGACAAGGCGGTGCACGTCGCCCAGCACAACGCGCTGATCGGCCGCGACGCCTCCTTCAAGTCCGTCGTCGTCACCTTCGGCGGCGACCTGGTCCGCCTGCACCCGCGCGTCACCTACGCGGGCACCGGCGGCGAGGCCGAGCTGTTCGGCCTGTACGTCACGGACGCGGGCCAGCACCAGGAGCACCGCCTCCTGGTCGACCACAACACCCCGCACTGCAAGTCGAACGTCGTCTACAAGGGCGCGCTCCAGGGCGACGACGCCCACGCGGTGTGGATCGGCGACGTCCTCATCGAGGCCGCGGCCGAGGGCACGGACACCTACGAGATGAACCGCAACCTGGTTCTGACCGACGGCGCCCGTGTCGACTCGGTGCCGAACCTCGAGATCGAGACCGGCGAGATCGTCGGCGCGGGCCACGCATCGGCGACCGGCCGCTTCGACGACGAGCAGCTCTTCTACCTCCAGTCCCGCGGCATCCCGGAGGACGAGGCGCGCCGCCTGGTCGTCCGCGGCTTCTTCGCCGAACTGGTCCAGCAGATCGGCCTGCCGGACGTCGAGGAGCGCCTCATCGCCAAGATCGAAGAGGAGCTGGAGGCGACGGTCGCATGACCTTCGTACGCGCCTGTGGCCTGAGCGAGCTCGCGGAGGACACCCCGAAGCGGGTGGAACTCGACGGCACGCCGGTCTCGGTCGTCCACACCGAGGGCGAGGTGTACGCGATTTACGACATCTGCTCGCACGCGAACGTCTCCCTCTCCGAGGGCGAGGTGGAGGACTGTCAGATCGAGTGCTGGCTGCACGGCTCCAGCTTCGACCTCCGCACCGGCAAGCCGTCCGGCCTTCCCGCGACGCGCCCCGTCCCCGTATACCCCGTAAAGATCGAAGGGGACGACGTGCTCGTCTCCCTCACCCAGGAGTCCTGAGGCACCCATGGCAACGCTTGAAATCAAGGACCTGCACGTCACCGTCGAGGCCGACAACGCCACGAAGGAGATCCTCAAGGGCGTCGACCTGACCGTGAAGCAGGGCGAGACCCACGCCATCATGGGCCCGAACGGCTCCGGCAAGTCGACGCTCGCCTACTCCATCGCGGGTCACCCCAAGTACACGATCACGCAGGGCACCGTCACCCTCGACGGCGAGGACGTCCTGGAGATGTCCGTCGACGAGCGTGCCCGCGCCGGCATGTTCCTCGCCATGCAGTACCCGGTCGAGGTCCCCGGCGTCTCGGTCTCCAACTTCCTGCGCACGTCGGCGACGGCGATCCGCGGCGAGGCCCCCAAGCTGCGCACCTGGGTGAAGGAGGTCAAGTCCGCGATGGAGCAGCTCCAGATGGACCCGGCCTTCGCCGAGCGCAACGTGAACGAGGGCTTCTCCGGCGGTGAGAAGAAGCGCCACGAGATCCTCCAGATGGAGCTCCTGAAGCCGAAGATCGCGATCCTCGACGAGACGGACTCCGGCCTGGACGTCGACGCCCTACGCCAGGTCTCGGACGGCGTGAACCGCGTCCGCGAGACCGGTGAGGTCGGCACCCTGCTGATCACGCACTACACGCGCATCCTGCGCTACATCAAGCCGGACTTCGTGCACGTCTTCGCGAACGGCCGCATCGCCGAGTCCGGCGGCGCCGAGCTCGCCGACAAGCTGGAGGCCGAGGGCTACGAGGCCTACACGAAGGGTGGCGCATCCGCGTGACACAGCTGCCGGGCCTCCTCGACACCGAGGCGATCCGCAAGGACTTCCCGATCCTGGATCGCCGGATCCACGACGGCAAGAAGCTCGTGTACCTGGACAACGCGGCGACCTCCCAGACGCCGCGCCAGGTCCTCGACGTACTGAACGAGTACTACGAGCAGCACAACGCCAACGTTCACCGCGGCGTGCACGTCCTCGCCGAGGAGGCCACGGCGCTGTACGAAGGCGCCCGTGACAAGGTCGCGGAGTTCATCAACGCGCCCAGCCGCGACGAGGTGATCTTCACCAAGAACGCCTCCGAGTCCCTCAACCTCGTGGCCAACATGCTCGGTTGGGCCGATGAGCCCTACCGCGTGGACCACGAGACCGAGATCGTCATCACGGAGATGGAGCACCACTCCAACATCGTTCCGTGGCAGCTGCTCTCGCAGCGCACCGGCGCGAAGCTGAAGTGGTTCGGCCTGACCGACGACGGCAGGCTCGACCTCTCCAACATCGACGAGATCATCACGGAGAAGACGAAGATCGTTTCCTTCGTGCTCGTGTCGAACATCCTCGGCACGGTCAACCCGGTCGAGGCGATCGTGCGCCGCGCCCAGGAGGTCGGCGCGCTCGTCCTGATCGACGCCTCGCAGGCCGCCCCGCACATGCCGCTCGACGTGCAGGCGCTGCAGGCCGACTTCGTGGCCTTCACCGGCCACAAGATGCTCGGCCCGACGGGCATCGGCGTCCTGTGGGGACGGCAGGAGCTCCTGGAGGACCTCCCGCCCTTCCTCGGCGGCGGCGAGATGATCGAGACCGTGTCGATGCACTCGTCGACGTACGCTCCCGCGCCGCACAAGTTCGAGGCGGGTACGCCCCCGGTCTCCCAGGCCGTCGGCCTGGGCGCGGCCGTGGACTACCTGTCCGCGATCGGCATGGACAAGATCGCCGCCCATGAGCACGCGATCACCGAATACGCGGTCAAGCGTCTCCTCGAAGTCCCGGACCTGAAGATCATCGGTCCGTCGACGGCGGAGGACCGGGGCGCCGCGATCTCCTTCACGCTCGGCGACATCCACCCGCACGACGTGGGCCAGGTCCTGGACGAGGAAGGCATCGCGGTCCGCGTGGGTCACCACTGCGCCCGCCCCGTCTGCCTCCGCTACGGAATTCCTGCGACCACGCGAGCGTCGTTCTATCTGTACTCCACGCCCGGCGAGATCGACGCTCTCGTCGACGGCCTGGAGCACGTACGGAACTTCTTCGGCTGAGGGGCTGGCTGGGAACGTGAAGCTGGATTCGATGTACCAGGAAGTCATCCTGGACCACTACAAGCACCCGCACGGGCGTGGTCTGCGCGATGGCGACGCCGAGGTGCACCACGTCAACCCGACGTGCGGCGACGAGATCACGCTGCGCGTCAAGTACGACGGTTCGACGATCGCCGACGTGTCGTACGAGGGCCAGGGCTGCTCCATCAGCCAGGCCAGCGCGTCCGTCCTGAACGACCTGCTCGTCGGCAAGGAACTCGCCGAGGCGCAGAAGATCCAGGGCGTGTTCCTGGAACTGATGCAGTCCAAGGGCAAGTTGGAGCCGGACGACGCGATGGAGGAGGTCCTGGAGGACGCCGTCGCGTTCGCCGGGGTCTCCAAGTACCCGGCGCGCGTGAAGTGTGCTCTGCTGAGCTGGATGGCGTGGAAGGACGCGACGGCCCAGGCGCTCGGTACCGACGCCGACGTCGCTGAGAGGAAGACCGCATGAGCGAGAACGGTACGCAGGAAACTCTGACGACCAAGCCGGCCTCCGAGGAGGAGGTCCGCGAGGCGCTGTACGACGTCGTCGACCCCGAGCTGGGCATCGACGTCGTCAACCTCGGCCTGATCTACGGCATCCACGTCGACGACGCCAACATCGCCACCATCGACATGACGCTGACGTCCGCGGCCTGCCCGCTGACCGACGTCATCGAGGACCAGGCGAAGTCCGCCACGGACGGCATCGTCAACGAGCTGCGGATCAACTGGGTCTGGATGCCGCCGTGGGGCCCGGACAAGATCACGGACGACGGACGCGAGCAGCTGCGGGCGCTCGGGTTCAACGTCTGAGCGATCGACCATGGAGAGGGCCCCGGCAGCGATGTCGGGGCCCTTTCGCGTCACCGGCGCCGTCGCACCGCCTCGGTGAAGACGCGGAAGGCCGCGATGCGTTGGTCGCCTCGCAACCCTCGGAGAGTGGCGAGATGGCCGATGAACAAGGTGACGATCACCAGCAGTGGTAGTCCGGCCAACACCAGGAGTTCGTGGGTGACGGGCATGGGTTCAAGCCTTCCGACGTGATGAGCAGGTGCCGCGATTACTGGGCACCACGGAACCCGGGCACCGGGGCGAGGGCCATCGTCCATGGGGCACGGGAACGCCGAATGGCAGGTCAGGGTGGGGGCCCGGGATATCCCGGCGGGACGGGCCCTAGCGATGGAAGCCGCGGTCGGGATCGCGGGCGTCGTCCGCGCGGAAGGGTTTGAACCAGTCCTCGGCCTCGAGGTTGGCAATGCCGAGATGCTGGTGGACGAGACTGCGGGAATCCTCGATGCCCTGCGACCATGGCTCGTACAGGAAGAGCACATCGGTGTCTTCGAAGAGCGTGTCGTAGCAGAGGCCCCAGTCCCAGTCGTCATGGTGCGCGGGCAGATCGGCCACCCATGGGGACACGAACTCAGGCTCGTCGACCACCATGGTTGAAGCATGTTCGATGGCGATGTGCAACGCCATCTCCTCGCCCGTGCATGTGGGGAGCGGCCACTTGCCGGCTTTGATGTCAGCTGCCAGGTCGTGGAAGCAACGTGCCATGCGACGGCGCCACTGTGCGTCCATGCCCCAGGTCAGAACTGGTAGGTCACTGTAGATGTAGGCGTACTTGTGCCGGAGGTCGATGCGCCGTTCGCCGATCTCGTCCACCACGTCGTAGGCCATGTCCGCAGCGTTTTCGAGAGCTCCTTCCAGAACGCACAAGGTTCGAGCGGTCGGGCCGTAGTAGCCTCCCTCGTCCTCCCAGTCCTCTTCTTCGGCGTTCTCTTTGACGGGCGACGCCGGCGGGGTGAGGGGTTCCGGAACCGGGCGGGAGTCCGCCCTGGGCTCGTTGTAGTAGGACTCCGACACCTCGTCCCCGGCCCGTGCGGCCCTCCAGTACCAATCGCCGGCGGTACGCCTGTCCTGGTTCCGGAAATGAAGGTTTCCCATGAGGCGCAGCGCCAGGACGTCGCCTGCGTCGATCGCGAGCTGGAGCCATTGGATGGCCTCCTGCCTGTCACTGCGTTCGTACAGGAGCCCCAGAGTGCGCAGCGCGTCCACATCGTTCGCCTCTGCCAACGGGAGCAGGGCGCGTCGGCCGACGTCCATCCGGTCGTTGGCGTGCGCGGCCAAGGCGATACTGAAGCGCTGGTGGCGCTGGTGTCCCAGGCTCAGGACGATGTCCCAGATACGTTCGGGGATCAGCTCGGGGGAGGCACCTCGTTCCTGAAGGTGGGCGTCCAGCAGATAGTCGAATGCTCGGAGTCCCTCCCCTTCGGGAATCAGCAGACGTGTCACCCCGTCGTCATACGGGCTGCCGGCCCAGGCCAGGGCTTCGTCCATGGACTCGGGTCGGATCAATTGCTTGTTCCGGCCCGGCAGGTACTCCTCGTGGAGTTCTTCGAGCAGGTCCACGGGCAATGGCTCAACGAGTCCTGCCAGTGCGATGTCGATGGCTGTCCATACCAGAGCGGCACCTCGCGGATGCCCGTCCACGACGGAGGCGCTGATCAGTTCCCGCCAGAGTTGAGGGCCTGCGGCCAGGGTTTCGGAGATGCCGAAGTCTTCGGACTGCTCGAGGGCAAGGCGCAATCGATCGTCATGCTTGGATCGCAGGTGTTCTCTGACACGCTCCAGCTCCGATGGTGACCACAATCGCGGCACCTCGAACTCCTCGGCAAGCCGTACCAGTTCATTCGACGGGAAGTCCGCGCGGATCCGTGAGCGCATTGTGCCCAGCAGCACGGTTCCTGATCTGCGCAGGGCCCTGATGTCCTGCAAGGTCAGCCCGCCGGGCCCCAGGAACTTCTCCGTGTCGTTGAGCCAGAGAACGCATCCCGTGTCGGATTTGGCGGCACGGACGGCTTGGGTGACAGCGTCCGGCAGCTCACTGACATGGCTCGGCGCGACGAGCAGGTGGTCGGGCATCACGTTCCGCATCGCTTCGTAGGCGCAACGCGTCTTGCCCGCTGTAGAGGCCCCCACGAGCAGGATCACACCGCCGTCGTCGCGGACTCGGGCCAGTGCCGTTCGGACCGCGGAGTCGACGTCCCGGGGGATGTAGTCCGGCACGGCGTTTCCGGCCGATGTGGTGCGCGCCCGATGCACCTTGAGTTCCAGTGGATCCGCGTCGCGTACCAGGAGTGTCGCGACGTGTGACGCCGAAGCTGCTGGCGGCGCACTCTGCGCGCGTTTGAAGAGGCGCTCCCAGTCCCGACGGTCGAACTTTCCTCGGGGCAGTGAGGCGGCCTTCTCCAGGGCAGTGAGGAAGGATTCCACGACGGACCACGAAGCGGGGATCCGATCGCCCTTCTTCCAGGCGCTGATAGCCGATGTGCTGCAACTCGGCCGCCCCTCCTTATGTGAAGCCCTGGCGATCATCGCCAACGTGGGCCTTGTCCTGCCCGTGCGTGCCGCTTCAGCGATGGCCGACCGGACGGCGTCGGCGAACTCCGCGCGAGCTTCGGCTGCTAATGCTGCGTGTTCCATGGCAGGGATGGTGCCGGACAGCACTGACAACTCGTGTGCAGCTCCACGAATTCAACGATGGGCCGAGGGTGGGGCGGGCTGCTGGGTCGCCGCGGTCAAGGTGTGGGCCAGGCCCTCCTTGCGGATGCGGCGGTCGATGTAGAGGAGGGCGGTCACCAGGGGCAGGAAGAGGGTGGCGAGGAGCTGGGTGAGCAGGGTGCCGACCAGGCCGAGCAGGGCGTACAGGCCGAACTGGGAGCGCAGTTGGTCGAAGAGGAGTTCCGAGGTGTCCGTGTCGGGGGTCACCTCGGGGGGCTGGGGCGCGGCGAACTGCAGGGGCAGCCGGAAGGCCAGGGACACGATCGCCACGATGACTCCGGCGAGCAGCGAGATGCCGAACGTACGCCACCAGGCGCCGCGCACGAGGCGTGCGGAGCGGCGCAGGGCGGTGAGCGGGCCCGCCGATTCCAGGACCGCCGCCGCCGGGGCGAAGGCGAACAGGACGTACAGCCAGGCCGCCAGCGGGAGCACCAGGAGGAAGAGCAGGAAGACCAGGCCGAAGGGGGCCGTCGAGTCGGTCAGGACCGTCACGAAGAACGAGACGAAGAGCAGGGTGAACGCCGCGAGCGGCAGCAGCAGGATCAGGGCGAGCAGCAGGGTCACGCCGGTCACCGCCGGGGTGCGTGACCAGGCCCTGCGCCAGACGGCGCGGAACGGGGCGGGGCGGCCGAGGACCGCCTCGTGCAGGGTCGCCGCGCAGGCCGCCTGGATGAAGGAGTTCACCGCGAGGCTGGCGAGCAGGCCGGTCGCCCAGACCGCGCCGAACGCGAGCAGCAGCGGTCTGCCGTGCTCCCACGAGAACGTGGCGCCCGGCTCGTACAGGGCGTGGAAGTGGTCGCGGGTGGCGGCGTAGGCGAGCAGGAGCGCGGCCGTCATGACCGCGGCGAGCAGGGCGTACGCGGCGCCGGCCGTGCCGAACAGGGGCTTGGCGTAGCGGCGCATCGTGGCGAACGTGCCGCCGAGGACGTGGTCCACGCCCAGGGGCGCGAGCGGGATGACGCCGGGCTTGGGGGGTGGTGGGGGCGGCGGTCCCCACGGGTTCGGATGCCAGCCGTACGGGCCCGGCTGCGGCCCCCACCCCGATGTGTCCGACATTGCTCTTGCGCTCCCTGGTGCGTGTGATGCGTTCTGTGGCCCCCCACAGCGATCACGTCACCCTAACCGGTGTGTTCCCGTTGTTGCGTACGGGCGTACGCATCGATATGTACACTCGTACGCATGGGATACGCACTGCTGGCCGCGGCCATCGCGGCGGAGGTGGCCGGGACCACGGCCATGAAGTACAGCGAGGGGTTCAGCAAGTTGTGGCCCTCGCTCATCACCGTCGCGGGCTATCTGCTCGCCTTCACGATGCTCGCGCAGACGCTGAAGACGCTGTCCGTGGGCACCGCCTACGCGATCTGGGCGGGCATCGGCACCGCCGCCGTCGCCGCGATCGGGATGGTCTTCCTCGGCGAGACGACCAACCTGGTCAAGGTCGCGGGCATCGCGCTCGTCATCGCGGGGGTCGTCGTGCTCAATCTGGGCGGGGCGCACTGATGGGCCGCCGGTACGACCCCGAGCGCCGGCAGCGGATCATCGACGCGGCGATCCGCGTGGTCGGCAAGAAGGGGATCGGCGGGCTCAGCCACCGGTCGGTCGCGGCCGAGGCGGATGTGCCGCTCGGCTCCACGACGTATCACTTCAAGACGCTCGACGAGCTGATGGTCGCCGCGCTGCGGCAGAGCAACGAGGGCTTCGCCAAGGTGATGGCCGCGAGCCGGGCCTTCGAGGATCCCGGGGCCGATCTCGCGGCGGCGCTCGCGGGGGTGCTCGGCGAGTGGTTCGCGGGGGAGCGGGCGGGGGTCGAGCTGGAGTACGAGCTCTACCTCGCGGCGCTGCGCAGGCCCGCGCTGCGGCCGGTGGCCGCCGAGTGGTGCGCGGGCCTCGCCGAGGTGCTCGAACGCCGCACGGATCCGGTCACCGCGCGCGCCCTCGTCGCCCTGATGGACGGGATCTCCCTGCAGGTGCTGCTCACCGGCGGCGAGTACGACGCGGCGTATGCGCGCGAGGTGCTCAACCGGATCCTGCCGTCAGGCGGTTGACCGCGGTGAGCGCCGCGTCGACGCTCGCCGTCACGTCCGTGATCGGGTACTGCACGTCGCGCACCACCCGGTCGCGGTCCACCACCAGCGTCAGCCGCTTCAGCCGGCTCACGCCCGCCGCGCGGAACGTCGGCAGGCGCAGGGCCGCCGTGAGCGCCAGGTCCGCGTCCGAGAGGAGCGGGAAGCGCAGGCCCTCCTTGTCGGCGAACGCCCGCTGTTCGTCCGGGCGTTGGGACGATACGCCGTGCACGCGCGCGCCCGCCGCGGTGAACTCCGCGAGCTGGTCGCGGTAGGTGCAGGACTCCAGGGTGCAGCCGCGCGCGCCGGGGATCCCGGACCAGCCGGGCGGGTAGGCGTCCTTGCGGGCGTACGCGCCGGGGAAGCAGTACAGGACGGTGTACGGGGTGTCGGCGGCCACCGGGTCGCGCGGCTCTCCGTCGTGGCCCAGGAGTTCGAGCGCGGGCACGCGGGTGCCGAGCAGCTCGTGGACCCGCCGGGCCTCCAGGGACGCCTGCGTCGTGGTCGCCATCGTCTCTCCTTCTCCCGTCACCCAGGTGTCGCCCCAGTCCTGGAGGGCGACCAGGACGGGCAGCAGTGCGCGGCCGCGCGGCGTCAAGCGGTACTCGTGGCGCGGCGGGCGGTCCTGGTAGGGGACGCGCGCCAGCACGTCCGCGTCGACCAGGAGGCGCAGCCGCTCGGCCAGCACCTTGCGGGACACGCCCAGCTCGCGCTGGAGCCCGTCGAAGCGGTGCACCCCGCGTGCCGCGTCGCGCACGATCAGCAGGGTCCACCAGTCGCCGACGACGTCCAGGGCCTGCGCGATGGCGCAGTGGTCGTCGTCGAGTCGGGTCCGTTGCGGCATGCCGCTCATGCTGCCACAGTCAGTTCCCAAGAGGAACCCACTCGGTCCCGACCGGACGCTGAGACCGGTTCGCCCGCGCGGTGCCCGTCCGGTTAGGTTTCACCCATGACCGACACCACACCTTCTTCCCCCGCAGGTCGCACCACCGGCGCCGTCGCCGCAGGCCTCGCCACCGTCACCGCCGACGGCACCGTTCTCGACACCTGGTTCCCCGCGCCCGAGCTCGTCGCCGAAGCGGGCCCCGCGGGCTCCGAGCGGCTGACCGCCGAGCGCGCCGTGGAGCTGCTCGGCGAGGGTGCCGCCAAGGCGATCGGCCCGGACGCCCGCCGTGGCGTCGAGGTCGTCGCCGTCCGCACGGTCATCGCGTCCCTCGACGACAAGCCGCTGGACGCCCACGACGTCTACCTGCGGCTGCACCTGCTCTCGCACCGCCTGGTCAAGCCGCACGGCGTGAACCTGGACGGCCAGTTCGGCTTCCTCGCCAACGTCGCCTGGACCTCGCTCGGCCCGGTCGCCGTCGACGACGTCGAGAAGGTCCGCCTGAACGCCCGCGCCGAGGGCCTGCACCTCGCCGTGACCTCCATCGACAAGTTCCCGCGCATGACGGACTACGTCGCGCCGAAGGGCGTCCGCATCGCCGACGCCGACCGTGTGCGGCTCGGTGCGCACCTCGCCGAGGGCACGACCGTCATGCACGAGGGCTTCGTGAACTTCAACGCGGGCACGCTCGGCACCTCCATGGTCGAGGGCCGCATCTCCGCCGGTGTCGTCGTCGGCGACGGCTCGGACATCGGTGGCGGCGCCTCCACGATGGGCACCCTGTCCGGCGGCGGCAACGTCCGCATCGTCATCGGCGAGCGCTGCCTCGTCGGCGCCGAGGCGGGCGTCGGCATCGCGCTCGGCGACGAGTGCGTCGTCGAGGCCGGTCTGTACGTCACGGCCGGTACGCGCGTGACCATGCCCGACGGCGAGATCGTCAAGGCCCGCGAGCTCTCCGGCGCCTCGAACATCCTCTTCCGCCGCAACTCGGTCACGGGCACGGTCGAGGCCCGCCCGAACAACGCGGTCTGGGGCGGCCTGAACGAGGTTCTGCACAGCCACAACTGACCTGGCCGCGCGCGCCATTCAGGCCGAGAGTGCCTCGTACGCCGCCCGCAGCCCGTCGGTCGCCTCGCGGGCGGCGGGCAGCAGGGGCGCGCGTACCGGTCCCGAGGGCAGTCCGAGCGTGCCGAGCAGGGCCTTCGCGGTGACCGCGCCGGGCAGGCCCGATGCCATCATGAGCTCGATGAGCGGGGTGGCGGCGAGCTGTCCGCCGCGGGCCCCGGCCGTGTCGCCCGCGTCGAACGCGTCGAGCACGGCGCGCAGTCGGCGCGGGATCGCATTGGCGACCGTGCTGATGTGGCCCGCGCCGCCGACGGCGTACAGGGCGAGGTTGTACTCGTCGCAGCCCGCGTAGTAGGCCAACTCCGTGCGGGAGATGACCTTCTGGCTGCCGAGGATGTCGTACGCGCAGTCCTTCACGCCCACGATCCGCGGATGGTCCGCGAGGCGCAGGATCGTGTCCGGTTCGATGCGGGTGCCGGTGCGGCCGGGGATGTCGTAGAGCAGGACCGGGAGTCCTGAGGCGTCGGCGACCGTGCGGAAGTGGGCGGCCACGGCGTCCTGCGGCGGCTTGCTGTAGTACGGGGTGACCACCAACAGGCCGTGCGCGCCCGCCTTTTCGGCCGCCCGGGCCAGCTCGGCGGTGTGCCGGGTGTCGTTGCTGCCGACGCCCGCGACGATCCGGGCCCGGTCGCCCACCGCGTCGGCCACGGCGCGGACGAGCGCGGACTTCTCCGCGTCGGACGTGGTCGGCGACTCGCCGGTGGTGCCGGACAGGACGAGCCCCTCGCAGCCCTCGGCCACCAGGTGGTCGGCGAGGCGCTGCGCGCCGTCGAGGTCGAGGGCGCCCGCCTCGGTGAAGGGCGTGATCATCGCGCACAGGGCGCGGCCGAAGGGGGCCGGGGTTCGGGAGGTCATGACTGCAGTGTTCGGTACGCGTCGCTGAAGCTCCACTTAATTCTCCTACGAGATGGCGGACAGAAACGCTAAGAGGTGGCAGGTGCCGGGGGTAGCCGGGCCCGCTGCGGGTACCCGGCCGGCGCGGCGCTCCACATGGCGGGCGCGGGAGACGGTCCGAACGAGCCGAGGAAGGCGCACCGATGGCGAACACGCCGAAGAATCCGAAGGAACTGCTGGCGCGCGCGGACGTCACGTCCCGTGCCAGGCACGGGGCTGCGGCGGTCAGGGACCAGGTGCGCGGCACCGCGGCGCAGGTCAAGGACAAGGTGGCCGAGGGGGCCGCGCACGCCGAGGAGTACCGCGCGGTGGCCCAGGTCGAGGAGAAGGTGACCGAGGCCGCGCGGCGGGTGCGGCACGGCACGCCCGAGCCGGTGCGGGCCGCGGCGGGCACGGTCGCACGGACCGGGGGAAGGCACCCGCGCGTGCTGGCGGCCGTCGCGACGGCCGCGGCCGCACTGCTCGCCTGCGCGGCGCTGCGCCGCCGCAGGCGGGACGACGGGGCGTGAGTCCGGTCGGCTGACGCGGGGGTGGCGCTCCGGCGCCTGGCATGACCGGTCGCGGGCCGCGCGCCCGGTCGCGCGGCGCCGACGAGGGCGGCGACGCGGAGCGTTGGCGACCGACGACAACGCCACAGATGTGCGCACCGGACCCCGCGTCCCGCGGCATGATCCGCCGGACACGCCCCGGGCCCGGAGGCGTGACGGGAGTTGTACGACGTCAACGTGACCGGCGTCGGGCGGACGATCACCGCGGCCGTCCCGTATCCGCGGGCGAGTGGCGCGGGCAGCGTCGTGAACATGACGTCCCAGGCAAGGGCGCGGCCCGGGGGCAGTTCCCTTCCGTACGCGGTCGTGCCGGGCATGATCGGCACTCCGTGGTTCGACGGGGTCGAGGGCGTGGCGGCCGCGGTGGAGGCCGTCGCGGAACGGCTGCCGCTGGCGCGGTCCGGGCGTCCCGAGAGCGTCGCGGAGGTCGTCGTCGACCTCGGCAACTCCTCGTACATCACCGGGGAAGTGCTGCTCGTCGACGGTGGCGGGCGGCTGCTCCGAGGCGTCGCGGACGGTCGCCCGCCGGTCGGCGCGGGCCCGCGTTGACGGGTTCGCGCGGCCGGAGGAAGCTCGGGCCATGACCACGAGGCAGCAGCATCCCTTCGCCCGCTACGTCGCGATCGGCGACAGTCAGACGGAGGGGCTCGGGGACGGCGACGAGCGGCACGGCTACCGCGGCTGGGCCGACCGGCTCGCCGAGCTGCTGGCCGAGCGGAACCCCGACCTCACCTACGCCAATCTCGCCGTGCGCGGCCGCGTGACGGCACGGATCAAGGCCGAACAGCTGGGCCCCGCCCTGGCGTTGAAGCCGGATCTCGTCACCGTGATGGCGGGCATGAACGACCTGGTGCGGCCGGGCTTCGACGTGGCGCGCGTCGCCGCGGACATCGAGGAGATGTTCACCGAACTCACCGCGTCGGGCGCCCGCGTGGCCACCGTGACCTTCCCCGACATCGGGCGGATCTCGCCACTGGCGCGGCGGGCGCTGCCCCGTGTGCTCGATCTGAACGCCCGGATCCGCGCGGCCGCCGACCGGCACGGGGTGGCCGTCCTCGACACGTTCCCGCACCGGGTCACCACCGACCCGCGGCTGTGGAGCCCGGACCGGCTGCACGCGAGCCCGCTCGGGCACGCCAGGATCGCCGCGGGGATGGCGGACATGCTGGGCGTGCCGGGGCACGAGGGCTGGCTGGAACCGCTGCCGCCGCTGGCCCCGCAGTCCGTGCTCGGCGAGGTCACGGCGGAGGCGCGCTGGTTCGCCGGGTTCATGGGGCCGTGGGTGTGGCGGCGGGTGCGGGGGCGTTCCTCGGGGGACGGCAGGGCGGCCAAGCGCCCCGATCTCGGCGCGGTGACCGCACCGGATCCCGAACGGGCTTGACCTGAAGCATGGTTGAGGTCGGAGTGTGGGGTGTGCCCGGGGCCGGACCCGCCCGGGCACCGAGACACCGACACGGATGGAGGGGACAGCCATGTCCACGACCCCGACCCTGACCACCGGCACCCACCCCGACCCGACCCGCGCCGACGCCGGGCTCACCTTCATCAGCACCTGGAGCACCGGCTCGCCCGAGCGGCAGCGGGCCACCCTGGACGCCATCGCCGCGGCCTGGAAGAGGCCCTGGCCGCACGAGGGTCTGCTCTCGTACGCGGTGTACGCGGGCGCCGACGGCGACACGATCCTGCACCACTCGCAGTGGCGCGACGAGGAGGCGTACGAGGACTTCTTCGCGAGCGCCACGAACGGCAGGGACGCGCGGAACGCCGACGTCGACGCGGCCGTGCCCGGCATCGAACGCCTCGGCCTGACCAAGACGCGCCTGTACCGCAGCTGGACCGACGGGCGGGGGCGCGCGGGCCGGGAGCCCGGCGCGATCGTGATCGTGCGGGTCGACTTCGAAGGACCCGACGCCGACCGCCAACGCGCCTGGGTGGACGGGGTGGTGGACGCCCTGGACGGCGACACCGTCGGGGACCGGGGGCTGCTCGCCGCGCACTTCCACGTCAGCACCGACGGCAGGCAGGTCGTCAACTACGCGGAGTGGACCGCCGAACAGGCCCACATCGACGCGCTCGCCGCCGCGGGCAGCGGGGTGGGCTCGCCGACGCCGCAGTGGCAGCGGGTGCGGGACTTCCCCGGTGTCGTCGCCGATGACGTGGTCGCCCGCTACCGGTTGGCGCACGCCTTCGTACCGCGCGGAGCGTAGATCCCGCACACCGTCCCGCGGGCCGCGTGACCTGCCTGGACAGCGGCCGTCGTCGGCGGGACGGTGGAGCCGCGCAGGGCGAGGCGAGGGGGGACGGCATGAGCGGCGCGGGAACCGGCAAGGAGTTCGAGATCGCCAGGGAGTTCGAGGTCGACGCCTCGCCGGCCGAGGTCTGGGACGCGCTCACCACCGGCGCCGCGGGCTGGCTCAGGCCCCTGCGGTACGAGCCCCGCGAGGGCGGCGCCGCGCCCTCCGGCGGCACCGTCACCCGCTGGGACCCGCCGCACCGCCTCACCGCCCGCGTCGAGGACCCGGACCGGGTGCCCGGCCAGACCCTCAGCCAGGTCGACCACACCATCGAGCCGCGCAACGGCGGCCGCCGCGCCTGGGTGCGCTACGTCCGCAGCGGCGTCTTCGCCGACCACTGGGACGCCCAGTACGACGCCGTCGCGCAGTACACCGACTTCCGCCTGCACACGCTGTGCGAGTACCTCACGTACTTCAAGGACCGCACCGCCGTGCACTCCGCGGTCAGCGGCCCGTCCGCGTCGGCCGCCCCGGACGCCTTCAGGAGGCTCGGCCGCGCGCTGGCCCTGCCCGACGACGCCACGGAGGGGGCGCGCGTCCGGGTCAGGGCCCCCGGGGAACCGCTCGACGCGGTGATCGACTTCCGCAGCAGACACTTCATCGGGCTGCGCACGGACGACACCCTGCACCGCTTCTTCGGCCACCATCGCTTCGGCGCCCCGGTCGCCGTCAGCGTGCACGACTTCGGGGCGCACGCGGACGGCAAGCACACCGAACTGGCCTGGCAGGACTGGCTGGACCACCTCTACGGATGAGGCGGTCCAGCCGGGCAGCCATGGACTACGGCCGGAAGCGCAGCACCTGCGGGTCGTGATCGCTGTTCTGCTCCGCGAACTCCGCGTTGATGTGCACGCTGTCGTAGCTGAAGTCGTCCGCGTCCCCCACCCCCGGGCTGGTCAGGATCTGGTCGAGGACCTGGGTGTTGCCCTGGTAGACGTACGAGTAACGCTCGCTCTTCGGCAGGGACTTGACGGCCGAGCGCAGCGCGCCGCCGTCCTCCAGGGCCTTGGTGGTCGCCGAGAACTCGAAGTCGTTGATGTCGCCGAGCACCACGACGTCGGCGTTGCGCTGGGCCTTGCGGATGTCCTTCACGAAGCCGTTCACGGCCTGCGCCTGCCGCAGCCGCTTGGTCTCCGACGAGCGCACCGGCGGCTGGTGGTGCGAGGTCAGGCCCTCGTCGCCGCCCTTGGACGCGAAGTGGTTGGCGATCACGAAGACCGTGCGGCCGCGGAAGACGAACTCGCCGGCCAGCGGCTTGCGGCTGTCCGCCCACGCCGCGTCCGCCGGGGCGATCCGGCCGGGGGAGTGGGTCAGCGCGGCCCGGCCCCCTTCGCGTACGACACCGGTGGGCGTGGTCGCGTCGCCCGGCGCGCGCTCGGTGAAGGAGACCCGCTCGGGGTTGTAGAGGAAGACCTGCCGGATGTTGCCGCCCGGCTCCCCGCCGTCCTTGTTGTTCTCCGGGTCGACGGACCGCCACGCGTAGCGCGGACCGCCCGCGGCGACGATCGCGTCCGTGAACTTCTTCAGGGTCTTCTCCGCGGAGACCGTGCCGTCGTTCTTCGCGCCGTTGTCGTCCTGGATCTCCTCGAGGGCGAGGATGTCGGGCGAGGCGAGGTGGGCGACGACGGCGCCCGCGAGCGCGTCGAACTTCTTCTGCGGGTCCGTCGGGTCGAGGTTCTCCACGTTGTACGTGGCCACGGCGAGCTCACCCTTGGCCTGGCGGCGCGTCTTCTCGCGTACGAGACCCTTGTCCGCGACCTCGCCGAGCTCGCGGGCGGCGAGGGTGTAGCCGCCGAACTGGTTGAAGTCCAGGGGTCCTTCGGTCGTGCCGGTCAGCACGTCGCCGACGTTCGCCTTCGGGAACGGCTGCTCGGATACGGGTGCCAGCTGCTGGATCTGCAGCCGTCCGCCGTTCTGCGCGGCATAGGAGCCGTAGACGGTGCCGCCGCGCCTGTTCCGGTTCTCCTGCTTCTTCACCGTGACCCAGAGCTCGTTGTACGCGTCGGTCGCGCCGACCACGCGCGAGCCGCCCACGCGCACGTTCATGCCCTCAAGGGACTCGTAGAAGTCCAGGGCGTACGAGCGGGGCCGCAGCGGCAGGCCGTTGACGCTGTTGCCGTCGGCGGGGTCACCGGCGGGCGCGTACGCGGCGGGCACGGACTTCGCGTCGATCCGCACGGGACCGGGCAGCGCGTTGCCGGACGACTCGACGGTCACCGTCGGCTTCGTGATCTGGGTGAGCGACTGGTTCCCGGAGGCGGCGCCCCCAGGGACGTACTCCCCGACCGTCCCGGAGACCAGGACCGCGTCGCCCGGCTTGACCGTGAGCGGCGCCGAGCCCGTGAAGACGAAGATCCCCTCACTCGTGGCCGGGTCGGAGTCGGACCGGGTGTCCTGGATCCAGAAGCCCTTGGAGCCGTAGCCACGGACGCCGGTCACGACACCGGAGACGTCCGGGACCTGCTGCCCGGCCAGCGGCGAGACACGCGTGGTGCCCTGGATGTCATGGACGGCGACGGCGTCGGCGGACGCGGCGGACGAGGTGACCGCGAGCAGACCCGCGGCGAGCGCGGTGGCGCCGACGGCGCCGACGGCGGCGGATCTCGGTATGCGGGGCATGGCAGGCATGGCAGGCATGGCGGAAGACTCCGGTTGAGGGAGGACGGAGGGGGACGGCGGGCGGCCCTGGGGGCGCTCTACGCGCGTCAATCTCTTGTGTGGCCAGGGGAGTTGTCAAGGTTCCGCGGGTGCCCTTTGCCTGTACGTTTCCTGACAGGGACATGAACCGGGCGGCATGCGGCCAAATCCGTCTAGGCTTGCGCCGTGCCGACCCGTACCTTTCGGCGCCCCGCACCTTCGGAGGAGAACCAGCCGATGTCCGTAAGCCCCGCCACCCTGCCGCCGGTGCTGCTGCACTCCGAAGCGGAACTCGCGCGGGCCGCGCTCGCCACGCCGCTGCTGTCCCGCGCCGTGCGCCTCGCCCGCTGGGCGGGCCCGGAGACCCGGGTCGGCGCGGGCGGCGAGCTCGTCGACGCACAGCTCCCGGCCGCCGCCGCCGAGCTCGGCCTCGCAACGGAAGGCGTCGAAGGAGCGGACGCCGCCGCGTACGCCAGCGAGGCCTGGCGCGTCGCCGTCGACACGGGCCTCGTCGAGGTCACGGACGCCGAGGAGGAGGGCGCGGACGGCACCGTCGCCGCCGGCGAGGAGCTCGCCCTGCTCGCCTCCGGCAGCCCGCAGGACGTCCTCGGCATCTGGCTCGGCGCCCTCGACACCGTGTACGGCGACGCCACCGTGCCCGACATGGAGGACCTCCTCGACGTCCTGGAGGGGAACGGCGAGGTCGACTTCGACGAGCTCGGCTGGGACCCGCAGGCCGAGGCCGACTTCCTGGACGGCGTCCTCGGCAACCTCTACCTGCTGACCGTCGGCGACGCCGCGGGCGGCGAAGGCCCGGTGCCGCTGCCCGCGCTCGCCGCCTCGATGATCGTCCCCGACGACATGGGCGAGCCCACGGACGACATCCTGGAGCAGGTGTCGGACGCGATGATGAAGCTCGACGACCAGTTCCGGCTCTTCGAACCGCTCGGGCTCGTCGAGTACCAGCCGGTCGACGAGGCGCTCATGGCCGAGATCGACGAGGCGGCCGACGAGCCCGAGCCCGCCGACGACGCTGCCGACGCCGACGAGGACGTCAGCCGCTACGGCATGGTCCGGCTCACCCCGCTCGGCCTCTACGGCATCCGCGCCCGCATGCTGGAGGCGGGCGTCGACGCGCCCGCCGTCGGCGACCTCGCGGACAAGGGCGCCGACGCGCTGCTCGACGGCACCTCCGGCTTCCCGCAGGCCGCCGCGCAGGCCGAGATCGAGCAGTGGCTCGCCCGGCACGAACCGCTGGACGCCGCACGGGAGTTGCTGACCGCGGCGCGCGGCGGCGACGAAGGCGCACCGCTGCGGCGGCTCCGCTGCCAGCAGGCGCTCTCGCTCGTCGGGAACGAGGCCGAGCCCGCGCTGCGCGAGGTCCTCGACGACCCCGAACTCGGCGGTCTCGCCCGCGTCTGGCTCGCCGAGCACGGCGCCGCCGACGTGCCCGCGCCCTCGCAGGAACTCGTCTTCTGGCTGACCATCGACACGCTCGCCGCGCAGCTGGCCGCCGAGGGCAACTCCGACGAACTGCAGGGCCTGGTCGAGGGCCTCGCCCAGCAGCACAGCGGCTTCTTCGCCACGGCGTGGCGCGTGGAGCACCCCGCCACGGCGGACGTCCTGGACGCGATGGGCCGCCTGCACCCCGACAAGAAGGTGGCGAAGGAGGCCCGCAAGGCGGCCTTCAAGGCGCGGAACATTTAAGCCTGTCCGGCGGAGACCGGAATATCGAGCCTGTCCGGCGGAGACCGGAATATTGAGCCCGTCCGGCGGAGGCCGGAATATTGAGCCCGTCCGGCGATTGAGGACGAGCCCGAAGGGCGATGAACAGCACCCCGGGTGGGCCCGACAGTCCGGGCCCACCCGGGATCCGCTCACCGTGCCGAAGGCATCAGCACTCGTACCGAGTCGTGTGCTTGAACGACGACGTCGCGCCGTCGAACCCGTACGTCCCCCGGTACGCCGGCGGATTCTGGTACTCGCCCACGATCGTGATCGTGTTCGCGCAACTGCCCTGCCCGGCGCGCTTGGCGTCCAGGCGGATCGTCTCGCCGATCGTGCCGCCCGTGATGTCCCACGGGGCGCCGCAGATGCCGGAGGTGATCTGGCCGCCGGTCACCACGTGCGGATAGGTGTTGGGGTTGTACTTCACCGTGATGGCGAAGGTGACGGCCCCGGCGTGCAGGGTCAGCTTGCAGTCCGTCGACAGGGCCTCGGCCGACACGTCGGCGACCGGCGCGGCGAACGCCTCGTCGTGCGTCTTGACCTCGGCGCCCTGCGGATTGTGGAAGCGGTGCTCCGTCCGCGACTGGCCCTTCTGCTTACGTGCCTGAGTGGTCATGGGAAACCCTCCTTCCGTCCTGACCGTCAGGCCAGCAGCTCGG
Source organism: Streptomyces sp. NPDC059002 (assembly GCF_042740435.1). Classification (NCBI taxonomy): domain Bacteria; kingdom Bacillati; phylum Actinomycetota; class Actinomycetes; order Kitasatosporales; family Streptomycetaceae; genus Streptomyces; species Streptomyces sp. NPDC059002. The sequence goes on from NZ_JBHYJI010000065.1 coordinate 42,761, forward strand.
CGATCTCCACGCGCAGCAGCGCGCGGACGTTCTCGATGTGGTTGGCCACGGTCACGGTCGAGGAACCGGCGAAGAGCAGGCCCACCGCGACGTCGTCCTGCGAGGTGACCAGCGAACCGGAGTCGCCGCCCGCCGAGATGTTCGTCGTCAGGATCTGGTCCTTGAAGCGGGCGGTGCCCGCCGTGCCGTAGTTGACGTCGATCGTGGCGTCGACCGCGATGATCCGGCCGAAGCTGACGTTCGTCGTCCTGCCGGTCTTCTTGACCAGGTCGCCGACGGCCACATTGGCCTTGCGGCGCCAGGCGCGCGGCGCACCGCTGAAGTACTGCTCGCGCGTCGCGTCCTGGAAGTCGACCGTGCCGAGCGCCGCGTCCACCACGTTGTTGTGCCGCTCCAGCGGGATCTGCGGGGCGAACTGGATCGTGATGAACCGGTCCAGGATCGCGATGCGGTCCGCCGGGTCCTGCCCGCCGTCGAAGACGCCGGGCTGCACGATGGCGCTGCCCAGCTGCGCCCGGTTGGAGTCGGCGAGCACATGGTTGTTGGAGAGGATGTAGAACTTCGCCGGTACGCCGAGGCCGGACCCTGGCGGGTCGACGGAGGCGCCGGGCAGGAAGTCGTAGACCACGCTGCCGAGCGTGCCCGCGGTCACCCGGACGTTGCCGACCGAGAAGCCGGAGGGGCACGGGCGCATCCGGCGCTTGAGCAGCTGCGGCTCGAACGCGGCGCGCCCCGCGAGCTCTTCGAGCTGCGGCTGGCCGAGGCCCGCGAGCTGTTCGCTCACGCTCCCGTCGGGGCCGTACGCCACCCCCGCACGGTCGTCCGCGCGGCGGCCGCCCGCCCTGCTCTGCTGGCGCTGCGCCGCGATGTGGCCCACCGCGACGATGTCGGTCGGGGTGCCGTCGTCCATCTGGCGCGGGACGACGTCCCGCTCCGGCAGCAGGGACTCCGGGACCTTCTGGGTGACGAACACCAGGACGGCGGGTTCGCCGGTGGGCTGTCCCTCGGACCACTTCACGCCGTGGCCGAAGCCGACGACGTTCGCGAGCGGCTGCTGGGGCCGCAGGAAGTCGGACATCGCCTGCCGACGGGAGCTGTCGCTCAGCTGACCGCCGGTGGGTCCTCGCATCAGTTCGGGCTGGCTCACCACGCCAGACCACCTCTTCCCCTGTGAAGGGTGGGAGTTCCGGGCCGTGCCAGGGCGTCGCTCTCGCTACGTGCCGCCGTCCTGCGCGTCGACTTCGCCGATGGCGAGCACGCGTACGGGGACACCTTCGAGCTGGTCCGGAACCACGTCTTCGTCACTCAGCCGGTCACGGGGCACTCGGTGGGTGACAAAGACGACGATCACGTCCTGACCCGAGTGCTCGTCCCTCCCGGTGCCGACGCCGGTGACATTGGCCAGCTTCATCAGCCGGCCCTCATGGAGGCTGCGTGCCAGATGTGCGTCCACTCGGCTCGCCTCTCCGTGCGGGTGATGCAGCTCTGCACGTACGTGATGTCTATTGCGGTGTGCATCGCGGGTCAAGGTGTTCTGCGCTGATTCTTCGCTTTACGGGTGATCCGCTCCTGTTGACCTTGTTTACCGGTTGCCGGTTGCCGGATGCCGGTTGTCACGTCTTGTCACGTACGAAGGTGCGAAGCCCCGTTGAGGTCGAGCACCGCCCCCGACGCCCACTCGGCGACCGGCGACGCCAGCCACAGCACCGCGGCAGCGATCTCCTCGGCCGTCCCGGCCCGCCCGAACGGGCTCTGCGCGCGGATCGCCTCGCCCTCGGCCCCGCTCAGACGGTGTGCGACGCGCTCCGTCCCGAAGAACCCGGGCGCCACCGAGGCCACCGCGATGCCGTGCGGCGCGAGGGACACCGCGAGCGACTGGCCGAGCGCGTGCACGGCCGCCTTCGTCGCGCCGTACGCCGGGTGGTCGGGCTCGCCCCGGAAGGCGCCGCGCGAGCCGATGTTGACGATCCGGCCGCCCGCACCCTGGTCGATCATGCGGCGGGCCGCGAGGTGGCTGAGGTTCGCGGTGGCGAGGAGGTTCACGGAGACATGCCGCTGCCACAGGTCCGCCCAGTCCTCGTACGAGGTGTCGGCGAGCGGATGCGGAAGGTTCACGGCGGCGTTGTTCACCAGGACGTCGATGCCGCCGAGCGCACCGGCCGCCCGGTCCGCGACGTCCGCGGCGCCCGCCGGGTGGGACAGGTCGCCGCCCACCAGGACATGGCCCTCGCCGGTCAGCGAGGCGAGCGTCTCCCGTGCCTCCTCCTCGCGCGAGCCGTAGTGCACCGCGACCCGGTCACCGTTCTCGGCGAAGGCCCGGGCGAGCGCGCGGCCGAGGCCGCGGGACGCCCCGCTGATCAGGACACGGCGGTCGGTCCCCGGCAGGCTCGCTGGCAGGTTCATGGAAGGAGGCCCCCTCGACGTCGAACAGTGTTCAACCGCCGTTTATACGCGAGCGGGACGGTGGCGCCGACAGCAGCCCGGTCGTACGTATCCGTCATCGCGCCCTCAGGAGAAATCATGTCGCTCACCCGCAGGGACTTCGCCAGACGCTCCGCGATCGCCGGCGCCGGGGTCGCCCTGGCCGGCAGCGTCGGCGCGCTCGCCACCGCGCCCGGCGCCCTCGCCGCGACGGACCTCCAGGACGTCGAGGAGACGGCGGACCCGCTGGGCCACGGCCACCACGGACCCGGCTACGGCCCGCTGATCCCCGACCCGGACGGCCTGCTCGCGCTGCCCGCCGGATTCTCCTACCGCGTCCTCACGTACAGCGGCAGGACCAGGCTGGAGAGCGGCGAGTCCACGCCGTCCAACCACGACGGCACCGCCGCCTTCCGCGGCCCGCGCGGCGCGACGCTCCTCGTCAACAACCACGAACTGAGCGGGCCCCGCACCAAGTGGAAGTACCCCGTACCGCTCACCGAGGGTCTCGTCTACGACCCGGCGGCCTCCGGCGGCTGCACCGTCGTCGAGGTCAGCCGCGACGGACAGGTCGCCGAGTGGGTCGGCATCGCGGGCACCGCCACCAACTGCGCGGGCGGCAGCACCCCTTGGGGCACCTGGCTCACCTGCGAGGAGACCGAGGACAAGGCCGGCCAGAACGGCATGACCAAGGACCACGGCTACGTCTTCGAGGTCGACCCCCTCGACCATCCCCAAGCTCTCAACTCCGTTCGAGCAGGGGAGACCCCATCCGCGAACCGCGACCCCAAGCCCATCAAGGCGCTCGGCCGCTACGCCCACGAAGCCGTCGTCGTCGACCCCAAGCGCGGCCACCTCTACCTCACCGAGGACGCCGCCAAGCCGAACGGCCTGCTCTACCGCTGGACCCCGCCGCACGGCTTCGAGCACGGCCGCGGCAAGCTGCGCACCCTCGCCGACGACGCGGGCGTCCTCAAGGCCCCCAAGTGCTACGACTCCGGCGGCCGCTTCGTCGACGACCTGTCCCGCGCCACCAGGATCGGCACCGTGTACGGCGTGGACTGGGTCGAGGTCCCCGACCGCGACGCCCGGACGGTCCCGGTGCGCGAGCAGTTCGACGACGGCGACATCACCCGCGCCCGCAAGCTCGAAGGCATGTGGTGGGGCGACGGCGGCGCCTACATCGTCTCCTCGTACGCCCGTGCCGAGAGCCCCGTCCAGCACGACGGGCAGGTGTGGTTCTACCACCCGGGCCGGCGCACCCTCACCCTGAAGGTGCTGCTCGGCGTCAACCCCGACCCGGGCAAGGACGGCGCCTTCGACGGCCCCGACAACATCACCGTCTCGCCGTACGGCGGCCTGGTCATCGCGGAGGACGGCGAGGGCATCCAGCACCTGTTCGGCGCGACGGAACACGGCCGCACCTACCCGATCGCGCGCAACGAACTCAACGCAGGCACCCCGGAGAAGCCCGAATACAGCGAGTTCACCGGCGTCACGTTCTCGCCCGACGGCAGGACCCTCTACGCCAACATCCAGACCCCCGGCATCATGCTGGCGATCACCGGCCCGTGGAAGCGGCAGCGGCAGTGAACCACCGCACGGTCAGGGCGCGTTGACGGCCCGCAAGGACGACGTGCCGACCCTGGCGTACCAGCCGTCCGCGTCCGCGGCGAGCCAGGTGACGGCCTCGTCCACCGGCCACTCCGTCAGCTTCCTGCCCGTACGCAGACCCAACGCCCGGCACACCCGGCCCGCCGTCACATAGACCGTGCCACCGCCGACGGCGGGCGGGCAGCGCGCGATGGCGTCGAACGACGTACGCCACAACTGCCGCCCGCCGTCCGCCAGATCGATCGCCTGCAAGGTCCTGGCGTCCAGCCAGTTCAGCAGCACCCCGTCCCTGGCCACCGGGCCGCGCCTGCCGCCGCCCGGCAGCGCGGGCCAGCCGGTGTCGAGCCCCGCGGTGGGATGACTCCACAGCCGCTTGCCGCTCCCGGGACTGAAACCGATCAGATCCTCCCCCGCGGCGAGCAGCAGACCGGTGCCCGACGCGTACCCGAGCGCGGTGGCCCCGCTCCCCGCGGTCAGCCTCAGCGGCTCCTTGTGCAGCCGGTCACCACTGCGTACGTCGATGAGGTGCAGCTCGTCCGCGTCGCTCAACAGCGCGAACCGGTCGCCGTCCCGGCCGCCCGGCGCGGGCAGCGCGACCGGAGCGGTCTGCACCCGCTCGTCCTCGCCGAGCCCGGCGTACGTCCACGGGTCCCGGCCCGTGGCCACGTCGAAACACCGCACACCCGGATCCAGCGACCCCGAGTCCGGCACGAGCAGCAGCCTGCCGCCCGAGACCGCGGGCGCCCGCCAGTCGCGCGTCCCGTCCTTCTCGCGTGTGCCGGGCGCGTCGCCCGAGGGCAGCGCCCGCCAGTGCAGCACCCGGTCGGTCGACGACCCGCCGCCGTTGTCCAGCACGACGAGCCGCCCGCCCGCCACCGCGAACCACTTCACGCTCCCGCGCCACGGCCGCTCCGGGCGCCACGGCTCGCCCGACCCCAACTCATAGACCCTGTCCATGAGTTCCGGCGCGATCAGCAGCCCCCTCGCGACACCCCACAACTGCTCGCGCGCGGCATCCGCCGGAGCCTTGTCGTACTGCCAGCGGCTCGCCCCGTCCGACGCGTCGACGGCACGCACCATGCCCTCCGTGGCGGTCAGCCCCGCCCGCGGCCCATGCACCAGCACGGTGCCCCCGACCAGCAGCGCGGACTCGACCCCGCCGCCCCCGTCCCCGGCACCGCTCAACACCCACCGCTGCCGCCCCGGCCGCCTCGACCCCTTCTCCAGTACGGGGCCGCCCTGCTCCTCGCCGTCCGCGCCCGGTCCCTTCGACCCCCGGAGGACAGCCCAGACGGCGAGCCCCGCGAGGCCGGTGCCGCCGGTGGTGAGGAGGGTGCGGCGGGTGAGGGTGTGGAGGGAGGTGGGAGTGGGAGTGGGAGTTGGGGTGGTGGGTTTGGGTTGGGGGAGGGTGCGGGTGGGGGTGGCTTCGGGTTCCTTGCCCCCGTCCTCCCCCTTCCCTTCTCCCTCTCCTTCTCCTTCTCCCTCTCCCTCTCCCGAGATGAGTGACCGCAGGGGTTCGGTGCGCCACCACAGGGGTGAGTCAGGGGCGGAGGCCAGGGTCAACACCTGGGAAACGGAGGGGCGTTGGTGCGGATCCTTGTGGAGGCAGTCGGCGACGAGGGCACGCAGGCCTGCGGTCTCCGGCACGCCGTCGAGGTACGGCTCCTCGTGCGTGGCGCGGTACAGCAGTACGGCGACGGGGCCCGAACCGAAGGGCTGCTCGCCCGTGGCGGCGAAGGCGAGGACCGCGCCCAGCGCGAACACGTCGGCGGCGGGCCCGACGTCCCCGCCGGTGACCTGTTCCGGGGCCATGAACCCCGGAGTGCCGAGCATCGATCCGGCCTCGGTGAGCCCGAGGTCACCGGCGGCACGGGCGATGCCGAAGTCGATGACGCGGGGGCCTTCGGCGGTCAGCAGGACGTTGGACGGCTTGAGGTCGCGGTGCACGATGTCCGCCGCGTGGATGCTCGCGAGCGCCTCGGCGAGACACGCGCCGAGCGACCGCACGGCGGCGGCACCCAGCGGCCCACCCGCGGCGACCGCCCGGCGCAGCGTGACCCCCGGCAGGAACGCCGTGGCGAGCCAGGGCACGGGCGAGTCGGGGTCCGCGTCGAGCACGGCGGCGGTGTGCGCACCGGTGACGGCACGCGCCGCCGTCGCCTCACGCCGGAAACGTTCCCGGTAGTGCGGGTCGGCGGCAAGGTGCTCATGCACGGTCTTGACCGCCACCAGCCGCCCACCCGGACTACGCCCCAAATACACCTGCCCCATCCCCCCGGCCCCCAGCCGCCGCACAATCCGATGCCCACCGAGCCGCCGCGGATCCCCGACCAGAAGAGGGCTACCCGGGAGCGACGGCACACCGGTCACCCGGAGCCGCCCGCGCGGCCGGGAGCTTGAGGCGGGGATACGGCTGGCCTCTCCGCTCGTGCGGGGCGGAGGGGGCGTGGAGGGTGGACTGGCGTGCTCGCTCGTGCGAGGCGAGGGCGGTGCGGAGAGTCGGCCGACCTCCTCGCTCGCGCGAGGTGAAGGCGGTGCGGAGAGTGGACCGGCGCCTCCGCTCCTGTGAGGCGAGCCTGGCGCGAAGCGTGCACCGACCCGCCTGCTCGTGCGGGGTGAAGGCGGTGCGGAGTGTG
>NZ_JBHYJI010000065.1:49531-51526 GCF_042740435.1 Streptomyces sp. NPDC059002
GACCCGCCTGCTCGTGCGGGGTGAAGGCGGTGCGGAGTGTGGCCCGGCCTGCCTGTTCCTGCGGTGCGAGCGCGGTGCGAAGCGTGCACCGACCCGCCTGCTCGTGCGGGGTGAAGGCGGTGCGGAGTGTGGCCCGGCCTGCCTGTTCCTGCGGTGCGAGCGCGGTGCGAAGCGTGCACCGACCCGCCTGCTCGTGCGGGGTGAAGGCGGTGCGGAGTGTGGCCCGGCCTGCCTGTTCCTGCGGTGCGAGCGCGGTGCGAAGAGTCGACCGACCCGCCCGCTCCTACAGGGCGAAGACGGTGCGGAGAGTGGACCGACCCGCTCGCCCCTGCAAGGAGATCGCGGTGCGGAGTATTGGGTGGGTCGGTGGGAGTGATCCGCCGCGGAGCGGCGGGGTAGTCGCGCTCACAGGGGCTCACGCCGCCCCCCGCACCGTATGCACCACGCGCCCCGCGCAGACATGGACCAGCCCGCCCCGCGCAGCGGCAAGACTCATCTCCGACGCCGAGTCCACCCGCACCGCCCAAGCCGCCTCACCGGTCCGCACGTCCAACGCGTACACTCCCCACACTCCGCTCCCAGAGCCCCCCGGCTCCGGCCCGGAGACGAGGACGAGCCCGTCGGAGACCAGCGGCGGCGCGCCCTCCTCGATCTCCTGGAACCCGCTCCGCGACCACCGCTCACGCCCCGTACGGGCATCCAGCGCCGTGATGCCGCCGGACACGGCGGCGATCACGAGCCCGTCCGTGGCCCGCGGCGTGACGGCCGCGCCCGCCGCGGCCCTGCCCCACACGGTGCGCCGGGTCGCGAGGTCGACCGCCTCGATCCGCTTGTCCGACGCGAAGTAGCCGATGCCTGCCGCGCCGGGGTGGGCCTGCGGGCGCCGCGCACCGTTCTCGACCTCCGCCTCCACCGTGCCGTCGGACGCCTTGAGGACGACCAGCGGTTCGTTCGCCGCGGCGGCCACGGCTATCCGCCCGCCCGCGTCGTCCACACCGGTCACGCCTGCCGCGCGCCCTTCGTGGAACCAGAGTTCCTTTCCCGTACGGGAGTCGAAGCCGTAGGCGCGCCAGGGCCGGTCCATGGCGGTGCGCCGCTCCCACCGGGTGTCGTACGGGGCGTAGGTCAACAGGCATGTGACGTCGTCCGAGACGGTGAACAGGCCGCGGCTGCCCTCGAGTTCGCTCCTGGGGGCGTCGAGGGGGCGGGGCGGCCGGTGCCGGTTGCGGGACAGGAGGCCCGAGGTCCACGCCTCCCGGCCGCCCGCCACGCGCAGGGCGATCAGCTCGGGCGCGGACAGGAAGTCCCGGAGCACGTACACCAGGTCGCCGCGCGCCCGCACGCTCTGCAGGCCCTCCTCCGGGTACGTCCAGCGGAGCGTGTTGGTCTCCGCGTCCAGGCGGGTCAGGCCCTTGTCGTCGAGTACGTAGAGGTCCTTGCCGCCGCGCACCAGGGCGCCGCCGTACCGGACTTCACCGATCTCGCGGCTCCAGACCACCTTACCGGCGGGCGGCCGGGGCTCCTTGCGTCCCTCGGCGCCGCCGGACGCACCGTCGCCGCTGCCGCCGTCCCCGTCGCGCAGGACGACGGCCGCCGTCGTGGTCCCCACGGCCGCGAGGGCCGCTGCGCCGCCCCAGGCCAGGAGCCTGCGCCGGGAGGCTCGGCGCGGCACCGGCGCCGGGGCGTCCCGGACGTCGCCAGGCGCGTCGGCGTAGGCATCGGCAGCGGCATCAGCATCGGCATCGGCATCGCGGCGGACCGTCGGCGGCCGTTCATCACCGGGGGCACCTGAGTCACTTGAGCCACCAGGGCCACCAGGGCCCCTGGACTCACCAGGGCCACTGGAATCGCCAGAGCCACTGGACCCACCGGGACCACGGGGGTCACCGGGACCACGGGGGTCACCGGGACCACGGGGGTCACCGGGCCCACCGGGACCACCGGGACCACGGGGGTCACCGGGCCCACCGGGACCACCGGGACCACGGGGGTCAC
>NZ_JBHYJI010000065.1:51624-56304 GCF_042740435.1 Streptomyces sp. NPDC059002
ACCGGGCCCACCAGGATCACCGGACCCACCGAAACCATCAGGCCCACCGGGATCACCAGACCCACCGTCCCCCGCCACACCCCCCTCCCCCTCCCGCCCCAACAGCTCCGCCACCCCGTCCTCCTGACGGCGAATCAACCCGGCGACCGGCTCCTGCTCCCACCAGGGCTCGTCCGCCGCGCGTGCGGCGCACCAGGCGAGGGCCTCGGGGACGGTGGGCCGGTCCGCGGGGTCGCGGGCCAGGCAGCGGGCGAGGAAGTCCGGCCAGTCGGGGCCGGGCACGCCCAGCAGGTCCGGCTCGTCGTGCAGGGTGCGGTAGAGGACCTCGGGCGCGCCGCCCGAGCCGAACGGGCCGCGGCCGGTCGCCGCGACCGCGAGGACCGCGCCGAGCGCGAAGACGTCGGCGGCGGGTCCGGGACGTACGCCCCTGGCCAGTTGCTCGGGGGAGATGAAGCCGGGGGAGCCGATGGCCTGGCTCTCGGCGGTGAGGGTCTCGTCGGCCGCGCTCTTGGCGATGCCGAAGTCGATGATCTTGGGTCCGTCGCGGGTGATGACGACGTTGGACGGTTTGATGTCACGGTGCACGAGCCCCGCCGCGTGCACCGCGGCAAGGGCCTCGGCGAGCGCGGCGCCCAGCGTGGCGAGTTCGGCGGGGCCGAGCGGGCCGTGCGCGGCCACCGCCTTCGGCAGTCCGGGGCCCGCGCAGAACTCGATGGCCAGCCACGGCTGTTCGGCGTCGGGGCCCGCGTCGAGCACGGCGGCGGTGTAGGGCCCGGTGACGGCCCGTACGGCGGCCGTCTCGCGGCGGAAGCGCTCGCGGAACTCGGGGTCGGCGGCGAGGTGTCCATGGACCGTCTTGACCGCGACGGGGCGCCCGGACGCGGACCGCGCCAGGTGGACGCGGCCCATGCCGCCCTCGCCGAGCAGCGCGACGATCCGGTACCCGCCGACCTCCACGAGTGCTCCTTCCAGCGGCCCTTGGCGGGCCCTCGGGACGACAGGACGATCCGACGGTCTGTGCGACGCCTGTGAGGCATCGTACGGTTGCGTCCGCAGGGGAACCGCCGGGCGGGCGCCGGGAGACCGGGGGGCCGGAAAACCTTTGGCGCCCCGCCCATTCACCCTCCTAAAGTGATGCACGTCCAGGTGCGAAGGCAGGACCTACTTCCACTCTTAATGGGGAGGCCGCGGGTTCGATTCCCGCCTCCGGCATCGACAGGCCGGTGTAGCTCAGTGGCAGAGCACCATCGTCGGTTCCGCCGAAATGAGCTCTGGACACCACAAGTTCATGCATTTTCCTGCACCTCCCGGTGCGCAGGCTGCGGCTACTTCCTTTCCTGAAATCACGCCGCCGCCACCTTGATCTCGGGAGGCAACAGCACACTCCTGCCGTCTGTCTCCCCCGTACCGAAAAGCACGATGAATTCGGGGGAATTCTCATGGCACGCTTCAACACCAAGTCCGTCCGGGCCCTTGTCACTTCGCCGGTGAAGTCGGCCGGCCGCATTTCCCGCACGCACGAGGGCGGCCGCGGACAGCTGCGCGACGGACGCTCCGAGCTCTTTCTGCTCGCGGTCGCGAATTTCGTTTCCCAGCAGACCTTCTACGAGACGGGCGCGTCCCGCGACGACCGGTTCGCGGCACTCGTGCGCCGCCTCGCCGTCGAGGACCCGGAGTGGACCGCGGGTCTGCTCGGCTGGCTGCGCGGCGACGGCAACATGCGCACGGCCTCGATCGTGGGCGCCGCCGAGTACGTGAAGGCCCGCCTCGACGCGAACGCCACCGAAGGCCCCGCCAACCGGCAGGTCGTCGCGTCCGTGCTGCGCCGCCCCGACGAGCCCGGCGAGCTGCTCGCCTACTGGACGGCGAGGTACGGCCGGGCGGTCCCCAAGCCCGTCAAGCGCGGCATCGCCGACGCCGTACGCCGCCTCTACAGCGAGAAGTCCCTGCTGAAGTACGACACGGCGGCCAAGGGCTACCGCTTCGGCGACATCCTCAACCTCGTGCACGCGGCGCCGGACCCGGACAAGCCGTGGCAGGGCGACCTCTTCCGGTACGCGCTCGACCGGCGTCACCACCCGGAGACCGCCGTGCCGCCCGAGGGCGCGCGGGTGCTCGCCGCGCACCGCGAGCTGATGGCGCTGCCCGTCGCCGAGCGGCGCGCGGTGGTCACCGGGGCGGGCGGTGCCGAGCGGCTCGCCGCCGCGGGCATCACCTGGGAGGCGCTCGCGGGCTGGCTGCAGGGGCCCATGGACAAGGCGGCCTGGGAGGCCGTGATCCCGTCGATGGGCGTCATGGCGCTGGTGCGCAACCTGCGCAACTTCGACGAGGCGGGCGTCTCCGACGAGGTCGCGGCGACCGTCGCGGCCAGGCTCGCCGACCCGGACGTCGTCGCGGCGTCGCGGCAGTTCCCGTTCCGCTACCTCGCCGCGTACCAGCACGCGCCGTCGCTGCGCTGGTCGTACCCGCTGGAGCGGGCGCTCGGCCACTCGCTCGCGAACGTGCCGTCGCTGCCGGGCCGGACACTGATCCTGGTCGACCGGTCCGGTTCGATGTGGTCGCCGCTCTCGGACCGCTCGCAGCTCAACCGCGCCGACGCGGCCGCGATCTTCGGCACGGCGCTCGCGATGCGGGCGGCCGACGCGGACCTGGTCGAGTTCGGCACCACCAGCGCCCGGGTGAAGTACCGCGCGGGCGAGTCCGTCCTGAAGGTCCTCGGCCGCTTCGGCGACCTCGGCGGCACCGACACCACCGAGGCGGTGCGCCGCTTCTACAAGAAGCACGACCGGGTGCTGATCGTCACCGACGAGCAGGCGATGTACCACCATCAGGGCGACCCGACCGAGCAGGTCCCGGCGCACGTGCCCGTCTACACCTGGAACCTCGCGGGCCACCGCGCGGGCCACGGCGCCTCCGGCAAGGACAACCGTCATGTCTTCGGCGGCCTTTCGGACGCGGCGTTCCGCATGGTGCAGCTGTTGGAGGCGGGGCACAACGCGGACTGGCCCTGGGCCGACGCCGCCTGAGGGCCGCGGGGCGGTGGCCCTCGCCGGTGGTCTTGTCCCTCCCGGAGCCGGGATCTAACGTCACGATCCCCGACTCCGGGAGGTCCCCGTGCCCGCACCCCTCGACACCTACGAGCGCTATCCGCTCCTCTTCGGCCCCTCGCCCGTGCACCCCTTGGACCGGCTCACGCATCACCTCGGTGGCGCCACGCTCTGGGCCAAGAGGGAGGACTGCAACTCCGGTATCGCGTACGGCGGGAACAAGACCAGGAAGCTGGAGTACCTCGTCGCCGACGCCCTCGCGCAGGGCTGCGACACGCTCGTGTCGATCGGCGGCGTGCAGTCCAACCACACCCGCCAGGTCGCCGCGGTGGCCGCCCGCGCGGGGCTCAAGTGCGTGCTGGTCCAGGAGAGTTGGGTGGACTGGCCGGACGCCGTCTACGACAAGGTCGGCAACATCCTGATCAGCAGGCTCGCGGGCGCCGATGTGCGCCTGGTGCGGGCCGGGTTCGGCATCGGGGTCAAGGAGAGCTGGGAGCGGGCGGTGCGCGAGGTCGAGGAGGCGGGCGGCAAGCCGTACGCGATCCCCGCGGGCTGCTCCGAACACCGGCTCGGCGGCCTGGGCTTCGCGCAGTGGTCGTACGAACTCGTCGAGCAGGAACAGGAGTTGGGGGTCTTCTTCGACACCGTCGTGGTCTGCTCGGTCACCGGGTCGACGCAGGCGGGCATGGTCGCCGGGTTCGCCGCGCTCGCCGAGGAGGGCCCCGGCCGCCCCCGCCGCGTCCTCGGCATCGACGCCTCCGCGGAGCCGGACCGCACCCGTGAGCAGATCACCAGGATCGCCCGGGGGACGGCGGGGCTCATCGGCGTACAGCAGGACGTGGCCCCGGACGTCGAGCTGGACGAGCGCTATCACGCGGGGACGTACGGCCTCCCGGACGACGGGACGCTCGCCGCGATGCGACTGGCCGCGCGGACCGAGGGCATGGTGACCGACCCGGTCTACGAGGGGAAGTCGATGGCGGCGCTCATCGATCTGGTCGCCAGGGGAGAGATCCCGCGCGACGCGACCGTGCTCTATGTGCACCTCGGCGGGCAGCCCGCCCTGAATGCCTACAGTGCGTTGTTCTGAGGGGCCCGAAGGCACGGAGGGTGACGGCGGGGGAGCGGGGCGTCACTGATGTAGCCCGTTCGGGTCGTGTCCCCGTGGGGTGGGTGGGGTGCTGCGGGAGCGGTTTGTGTGTCTGTTCCATACCGATGTGAGGGCGGTGTGAGGTCGAAGCATGGTGCGCCGGGTCCGCGGGGGCGCATACTGCGAACATGACGAGGCCCCCCGGCTCGCGCCGCCACCTGCCGAACAGTCCCTTCAATGTGCCCGCTCCGCCCGCACCGCCCGTAGAGCAGTTCGCCGTGGGCGACCGGGTCTCCCATGACCAGTACGGACTCGGGAGGATCGTCGGCGTCGAGGGAGAGGACGCGGTGGTCATCGACTTCGCGGGCCGCCAGGGACGCTTCCTGAGCCCCTACCCGAAGCTGGCCAAGCTCTGATTCCGACCCCATGACATGACACACGTGCTGACATGACACACGTGAGGGGCGGGGGGGGGGGCCGCGGGGGGGCCGCCCCCCCCCCCCCCGGGGAGGTTATAAAAAAAAAAAGCCCCCCAAAAAAAAC
>NZ_JBHYJI010000066.1:0-53836 GCF_042740435.1 Streptomyces sp. NPDC059002
CTGGTTTTTGTTTAAAACCCCCCGTTCCTTATCGGGCCCCCGCCCCCGCGCGCCCCCCGGGGCACCCCCGGGGGGCCCCCCGCCGTCCGGGACCGGGGGAGCGTCGCCCTCGCGCGCGAAGACCTGCAGCAGCCACGAGGAGAACGAGCCGGTCACCGCGCCGAGCAGCGCGAGACCGCAGCCCATCAGGCCGACCGCGACGAGCCGGCCGAGGGGCGTCACGGGCGCCACGTCCCCGTACCCCACGGTGGCCAGCGTCGAGCAGGTCCACCACACCGCGTCCCCGAACGTACGGATCGTCGCGCCCCGCGCCCCGTGCTCCTGCTGGTACACGGCCAGCGCCCCCGCGAAGCCGAGGAGCAGCGCGGACAGGCCCGCATACAGCGCCACACGCGCGTGCAGCGCGAGGCGCGGCTGGGAGTGCCGGCGCTCCACCGCCTCGTAGGTGCGCACGAAGCGCAGCGGGCGCAGCAGCGGCAGGACGACGATGGCCGTATCCAGCCAGTTCCTGCGTACGAAGCCGAGGCGCTGCCCGCTCAGCCGCCACCGCACCGCGTAGTCCACCACGAACGCCGCCCAGGCCCCGAGGGCCACGGCCAGGCACACATCCCGCCAGGGCGCGGGCAGCCCGTGGGCAAGCACCCGCACCGCGTACGCGGCGAGGAAGAGCACCGATGCCACGGCCAACGGGACCTCCGCGCGGTTCTCCCAGCGCGCCTTCCTGCTCTCGTCGATCATCGGCCAAGCTTCGCCGCGTGCCCGCGCAGATCTGCCCCGCCGACACGCTCCGAACGGACGAAGTCATATGCTGCACCTCATGACGAGTGAGCCGGAGCAGCAGATCGGAGTGGGTACGCAGGACGCGTTCCAGCGCCTGTGGACGCCCCACCGGATGGCGTACATCCAGGGCGAGAACAAGCCCACGGGACCGGGGGCCGACGACGGCTGCCCCTTCTGCTCCATCCCGGCCAAGTCCGACGAGGACGGTCTGGTGATCGCGCGTGGCGAGCATGTGTACGCGGTGCTCAACCTCTACCCGTACAACGGCGGGCACTTGATGGTCGTGCCCTACCGGCACGTCGCCGACTACACCGACCTGACGGGCCCGGAGACGGCCGAACTCGCCGAGCTCACCAAGCAGGCGATGACGGCGCTGCGCACCGCGTCCGGCGCGCACGGCTTCAACATCGGCATGAACCAGGGGGCCGTGGCGGGCGCCGGCATCGCCGCGCATCTGCACCAGCACGTCGTCCCGCGCTGGGGCGGCGACACCAACTTCATGCCGGTCGTGGGGCACACGAAGGTGCTGCCGCAGCTGCTCGCCGACACCCGCAAGATGCTCGCCGACGCCTGGCCCCTGGCGACGAGCTAGCGGCGACTCCGTTGCATATCGTCAACCCCCCTGTGCGATAAGGGGGTTGGAAGCGCCAACCCCACCTGCCACTCTGCCGTCAGGGAGAGCCTGGTCAGGGAGGGGCCATGTCTGTCGGCATGTCACAGGTGGTCCATCCGGGGTGGGCGGAGTTCGGGCGGCAGTTGCGTTTTCACCGCCGCCTTGCCGGACTCACCCAGTTGCAGCTCGGCAGGAGGGTGGGCTACCACCACAGCTTCATCAGCAGGCTCGAGGGCGGGCGGCGGGAACCCCCCTTCGACCTGGTGAACCGGCTCGACACCGTCCTGGAGACCGGCGGTCGGCTCGCCGCCGTCATCGCCGCACCGCCCCCGTCGCGGTGCGCGCCGGGCCTCCTCCTGACGGAGCCCACGCTGTTCTCCCCGATCCCCGGAGCGGACACCCCCGGCGACGGGGCTCTCCTGACCACGCAGCCATGGCCGGACCGGCTGCCCGCCGAGGGTCTTGCCTGCCCGCTGCACGACAGGGTGGGCTGCGCGACGCCCGACCGGAGTTCGGTGACAGACCTGCTGACCGGACTGACCGGGCCGTACGACCGTGCCGACGAGAAGGCGGGCGCGGAGGTGGAGCTGCTGCACGGCCTGACCACCGTGCTGGCCTGTCTGATCCGCGAAGCGTTCGTCCGTGTCACCGACGCGTGCGCGACCACCGTGGAACGGCTGCTGCGCGGCGTGGCCCGCTGGGCCGAAGCGGTCAACTCCACGGGGCGCCTTCCGTACGGCCAGTTGCGGCTCGCCGCGCAGTACGCCCAGGTCGCCGGGCGGCTGCGGATGGAGCGCGGGCAGAGCGGCGTCGCCATGGCCTGGTTCGGGCACGGCCTGCGGTGGGCGGACGCCGCCCAGGACGGCGAGGCCCGCGCGACCCTCCTCAGCGACATGTCCACGCTCGTCCGGCTCGACGGGGACGCCGCGTCGATGCTCGTGTACGCGGAGGCCATCGGGGCGGTGGACGCCAAGCGGCGCTGGATGACGACCCTCGCCGACCTGTACCAGGCGCGCGCCTACGCGCTGAGCCACGACGCCGCCGCGTGCCGACGGCACATCTCCATGGCGCGGCGCAGGTTCGCCCGGCTCGATGACCGGGACCGCCTCGAGGCGCCCTGGCTCTCGGGCGCCGAGGGTGTGCTGCGGCTCGAGTCGGCGATCGGCGGGGCGCTGCGTGACCTCGCGGTGGTGACGGAGGACCGTGCGGTGGCCCGGCGCGCGATCGAGGCCACCGCCCGGTCGTACGCGTTGCTGCCGCCCGTGATGCACTCCGCGCGCCTGCTGCTCACCCTGCGCCTCGCGGACAGCTGGGCGTGCGCCGGTGATCCTGTCGCGGCGGTCGCTCTGGCGCGGCCGGTCCTGGAAGAGGCCGTGGGCGCCCGCGAGTTGTTGGTCACCGTCGAGTTGCGCGGCCTGCACAGCCGGCTCGTCGGGCGCTGGGGCGATCTGCCGGAGGTCCGGGAGTACCGGGAGCTGCTGCGGAGCGTGTCGGAGTGAGGCGGTGCCGGTTGCGCGCGCTTGCCAGTTCTTGACAGGGCGTGCCGGACGCCGGGAATCCATTGACCGCGGACCGGGCCGGTGTGAGGGTTCCGCCTGCCACGAGAGTGTCATGTCACCGTCAGTCCGGAAGTGGGGCAGCGGGTACGACCGCACGGCCTGACGCACACGTGCTCCTCCTGGCCAAGCCGAGCCTCAACACCTCTCACAAGGAGCCGTGATGCTCAGAAGATCCGCAGCGGCCGGGTTAACCCTGGCCCTGGCACTCGCGGGGGTGACGGTGCCGGCGTCCCTCGCCTCGGCGACCGCGCCTTCCGCGGGAAAGCCGGACCCCCTCGCCAGAGCCGTCGCCGCCGCCGACAAGGCGGTGCGCAGCGGCCTCGACTCGCTCGCCAAGGGGCCCGAGGAGCAGTACGACCGGCACCAGGTCACCCCCTGGGTCAAGGGCCTCTACTCGGTCGCGTACGAACGCACCTACCGCGGCCTTCCGGTGGTGGGCGGAGACGCGGTGGTCCTCGCCGACGGCGACGGAAAGGTCCGCTCCGTCCGGTCCGCGACCGACGCGACGATCTCGGTCACCACCAAGGCGGAGGTGACGGCCGCCCAGGCGGTCAGGACGAGCCGTACGAGGCTGGCGTCGGTCAAGAAGGTCGACTCCAAGCGCCTGGTGGTCCGGATCAAGAAGGACCAGGCCAGGCTCGCCTGGGAGACCGAGCTGACCGGCAGGGCCAAGACGGGCGACCCCAGCAAGCTGCATGTCTTCGTCGACGCGCTCACCGGCAAGGTCGTCGACACCTACGACGACGTGCGCGCGGGAACCGGCCACAGCAAGTGGAACGGGCCCAACCCGCTGACCATCGACACCTCCCGGTCGGGCAGCAACTACGTGCTGCGCGACACCACACGGCCGGGTCTCCAGTGCTCGAGCTACCAGGGCTCAGTGTTCAGCAAGGCGACCGACGACTGGGGCACCGGCAACCCCACCAGCCGCGAGACCGGCTGCGTCGACGTGATGTTCGCGGCGCAGAAGCAGTCGAACATGCTCAAGGAGTGGCTCGGCCGCAACGGCCACAACGGCAACGGCGGCAGCTGGCCGGTGAGCGTGGGCCTCAACGAGCTCAACGCCTACTGGGACGGCTCCTCCGTCACCATCGGCCACAACAGCGCCAACGAGTGGATCGCCGGACTGGACGTCGTCGGCCACGAGTTCGGCCATGGCCTGGACTCCTTCACTCCCGGTGGCGCGAACCACGAGAGCGGCCTCGGCGAGGCGACCGGCGACATCATGGGCGCCCTGACCGAGGCGTACATCGACGAACCCGCCCCCTACGACACCCCCGACTACACCGTCGGGGAAATGATCAACCTCCAGGGGCGCGGACCGATCCGGAACATGTACGACCCGAGCCGGGTCAACAACGACCCCAACTGCTACTCCGCCTCGATTCCCGGCACCGAGGAGCACAAGGCCGCCGGGCCCATGAACCACTGGTTCTATCTGCTCGCCGAGGGCTCCAACCCCGGTGGCGGCAAACCCACCAGCCCCACCTGCAACAACAAGCAGGTGACCGGCGTGGGCGTCAAGAACGCCGGCAAGATCTTCTACGGCGCCATGCTGCTCAAGACCAGCGGCATGACGTACAAGCGCTACCGCACCGCCACGCTCACCTCGGCGAAGAACCTGGACGCGAGCTGCGACCTGTTCAACGCCACCAAGGCGGCCTGGGACGCCATCAGCATCCCGGCACAGAGCGGTGACCCGACCTGCGAGGGGCAGCAGAACGACTTCTCCCTCGGGCTCAACCCGGCCTCGGGGAAGGTCGACGCGGGTGGCTCGCTCACCGCCACGGTCAACACCACGACCGTCACCGGCAGCGCCCAGCAGATCTCGCTGACCGGCGCGGGCGCGCCGACCGGCGTGGACGTCACGTTCGACCCGAAGACCGTCACGTCCGGCTCCAACGCCACCATGAAGATCACCACCTCGGCGTCCACCACGGCCGGCACCTATCCGATCACCGTCACCGGGACAGCGGGCACCAAGTCGCACACCGTCCAGTACACGCTGACCGTGGGCGGCGGCGGCAACCCGACGCAGCCGCCG
This sequence comes from Streptomyces sp. NPDC059002, assembly GCF_042740435.1. Classification (NCBI taxonomy): domain Bacteria; kingdom Bacillati; phylum Actinomycetota; class Actinomycetes; order Kitasatosporales; family Streptomycetaceae; genus Streptomyces; species Streptomyces sp. NPDC059002. The sequence goes on from NZ_JBHYJI010000066.1 coordinate 4,997, forward strand.
GACGTCGATGTGGAGAAGGTGCGGGCCCATCTGACACAGCTCAACACCATCGCCTCGCAGAACGGCGGCAACCGCCGCTCCACCGGTGGCGGGTACCGCGACTCCCTCGCGTATGTGAAGGGCAAGCTCGAAGCCGCCGGATACAAGGTCACCGAGCAGAGCTGCGCCTCCGGCTGCACCGCCGGAGCGGGCAACAACCTGATCGCCGAGTGGCCGCAGGGCGACGCGGACAGCGTCTACATGTTCGGCGCGCACCTCGACGGCGTGGCGGCCGGGCCCGGAATCAACGACAACGGCTCCGGTTCCGCCGCGATCCTGGAGACCGCGCTGGCCCTGGCGCAGAACAACCCCACCATGAAGAACCGCGTCCGCTTCGCCTGGTGGACCGACGAGGAGCAGGGCCTGAACGGCTCGGACTACTACGCCGGATCGCTCTCGGGCACCGAACGCGCCAAGATCAAGGCGTACTACAACTTCGACATGGTCGGCTCGGCGAACGCCGGGTACTTCATCAACAACCTGAGCTCCACGGCCTCGGTCCCGCTGCGGGACTACTGGACATCACTCAACCTCGCACCCCAGGAGAACGTCGAGGGACAGGGACGCTCCGACGACGCCTCCTTCCAGCGCGTCGGCATCCCGACCTCCGGCTACGCCACCGGAGCCTCCGCCACGAAGACCGCGGCCGAGGCCGCGAAGTGGGGCGGCACCGCGGGCCGTGCGTACGACTCGTGCTACCACTCCGCCTGTGACACCACCGCCAACATCGGTGCCACCGCGCTCGACCGCAGCTCGGACGGGCTCGCGTACGCGGTCTGGAAGACGTCCGTCAGCGACAAGCCCGCCCCGACGGACGACTTCTCCCTCTCCGCCGACCCGGCCTCGGGCACGGTCGAACCGGGTTCCTCCGCGAAGGTCACCCTCTCCACCGCCACGACCAGCGGGTCGGCGCAGAAGGTGGCTCTCTCGGCCTCAGGGGCCCCGACCGGAGTGAGCGTCTCCATCAGTCCGGCGTCGGTGCTCTCGGGCGAGTCCGCGACGGCCACCGTCGAGGTCGCGGCAGGTGTGACCGCCGGGACCTACACGCTGACCTTCACGGGCAGCGGACAGGCCACCCACACCACCACCTACACCCTCACCGTGCCGGGCGGCGGCGACACCACCTGGCAGGTGGGTGCCACCTATGCGGTGGGGGACGTGGTGACCTACAACGGCGTCCGCTACCGCTGCATCCAGGGCCACACCGCCAACCCGGGCTGGGAGCCGCCGAACGTCCCCGCCCTCTGGGAGGCCATCTGACCGTGAGCCCTCACCGGTAGTCCTGGTGGGGGGCTGCCGGTGACATGCAGAGGGCGGTGGGGTGCGTGCACCCCACCGCCCTCCTTGCTGCCATCCGCCGCAGGCCCGGCTCACGCGTCGTACACGTCCGCCTTCCGCGGCATGGGGTCCTGGATCGCACCGCTGAGGAAGCCGGAGCGGTTGCCGAACTTCTCCGTGTTCACGCCGTTCTCCTCGAGCACCTTGATCGCGGCGGAGTGCACCACGCGCAGCACGGGCGTGGCGGCACGCAGCGCGTCGTCGGCCATGAAGCGGTGCCGCCACGGCTTGTCCGCCCAGGCATGCCGCAGACCGAAGGGCTCGGGGAGCGCCAGCTTGCCGCCGAGGTAGTCGAGGAGCGGCGGATACCAGGTGAAGGGTGCGCGCACCGCGAGGCGTACGACCTCGTCGGCGTCGACCAGCGGCAGGCTGCGCTCGGTGGTCTCCCAGAACTTGATCGGCTTGGCGACCGTCTTCGTCTTGGGGTCGGGCTTGCTGGTGAACAGCGAGTGGACCGGGCCCAGCGCGTGCCCGGTGACCTCGATGCGCAGCGTCTCGTGCAGCACGGTCACCGTGATCAGCATCGTGATGACCAACTGGCCGTCCCAGAGCGTGAACTGCACGCCCAGGTAGTGGCGGTCGCCGCTGCCGAACTGCTGCTCGTTGCAGATCCGCTGGATCTCGTGGCCGCGGACCTGGAAGGCCTCTACGTCGGTGCCGGTGGGGCGGGCCACCGCCTTCGCGTTCTCCCCGATCGGCGAGACGACCCAGTGCTTTATCGACGGGGTGGGGAAGCCGCCGGTGTGCAGCGGGCCGCGCTCCAGCATGCGGAGCTGGTCGTGCACCGCGCGTATGACGTCCCAGCTGCGGAAGGGGTGGATCTCCTTGCCCTCTTCGGCGGGCACCAGCTCCTCGGCCAGCTGCCAGCTGCCCCAGCGGGTGCCCATGCCCAATATGCCCTTGGGCCCGGCGTAGAAGACGGAGTTGCTCTGCTGCTCCGCGGAGAGCCGCGCAAGGCCCTGCCGGAGCCGCTCGGCGGCCGTCTCGCCGGGGCTGCCCGGCACCGCCTCCGGGATCTTCGCGCCGATGCCGCCGCCCGCGAGCAGGCCCGACCAGCGCTCGCGCATGTCCTTGGCGGTGCGCTCGGCGATCTGCTTGGCCCAGAACCAGCCCACCACGGGGAGCACGACCGCCGCGCGGAGATACCAGGCCCAGAAGCCGCCGAACGGCAGCTTGATCAGGAGGATCACGGCCAGCACGCCCACCGCGACGAGCACGGCCGAGGCGAGCGCGCCCGCGCGCTTGTCCTCCCGCTTGGCGACCTGCTTCCTGATGGTGAAGACGGCGAGCCAGACGAGCAGGCCCGGCAGGAAAAGCACCCCGCACAGCACCATGACGGCGGTGAGCCAGCTGTCGCGCTGCTTGCGGATGTTGTTCGCCGCGAGGCAGTGCTCGACGACCGACTGCGGCTCGATGCCGAACGACTGGATGAGCGGCTTGCGGCCGCCGCCGAGCATCCGCACCTGCACGGTCCGCGAGAACGCCTCGCCGAGGCTCGGCTTGAACAGCGACCAAAGGCCGGGCTTCACCTCGGACTTGTGCCATTCGCTGTTGGCCTTCAGGAGGTCTTCCACGTCGCCGTCGCGATACGCCGCCGAGGCCAGGGCGTGCGTCGCCGCGGTCTGTCCCGCCGCGCCCGAGAGCGGGACCTGGGCCCCCGGCCTGAAGTCGAATCCATCGTCCGCCACTGCCGCCCCCATCGCCGCGACGCCTTCGCTGCTGCGGCTCTTCCCGACTTCCTTGTCCGGCACACCTGTTGCCGCCCGGCACATCCGTTGATCAGGTCATCAGCGTATCCGGGCGCACCGACATCCGTCAGCGGACGGCGGAATGCGGCCGATCACCGCCCACCTGGTGCGGGCGGTGATCGGGCGGGTGCTCAACTACGGGGCGTCCGCCGCCTGTTCGCGGATCTTGTCGGAGAGCTGCGGGGGCATCGGCTCGTGACGGGCGTACGTACGGCTGAAACGCGCCGTGCCCTGCGAGAGGGAGCGCAGATCCACCGCGTACCTGCCGATCTCGATCTCGGGCACCTCGGCCCGCACGAGGGTGCGCCCGCCGGGCGCCTGCTCGGTGCCGACGACCCGGCCGCGGCGGCCCGACAGGTCGCTCATCACCGCGCCCACATGGTCGTCGCCGACCAACACCTGTACCTCCGCGACCGGTTCGAGGAGGTGGATCCTCGCCTCGGACGCGGCCTCGCGCAGCGCGAGCGCGCCCGCCGTCTGGAACGCGGCGTCGGAGGAGTCCACCGAGTGCGCCTTGCCGTCGAGCAGTGTGATGCGTACGTCGATGAGGGCGTACCCGGCGGCGACGCCCTTCGCCGCCTGGGCGCGCACGCCCTTCTCGACGGACGGGATGAACTGGCGGGGGACCGCGCCGCCGACGACCTTGTCGACGAACTCGATGCCGCTGCCGCCGGGCAGCGGTTCCACCTCGATCTCACAGATCGCGTACTGCCCGTGCCCGCCGGACTGCTTCACATGGCGGCCCCGGCCACCGGACCTGCCCGCGAACGTCTCCCGGAGGGAGACCTTGTGCGGCACGACGTCGACCTGCACGCCGTACCGGCTGCGCAGCCGCTCGAGGGCGACGTCGGCGTGCGCCTCGCCCAGGCACCACAGGACCACCTGGTGCGTGTCCTGGTTCTGTTCGAGCCGCATCGTCGGGTCCTCGGCGACCAGGCGCGAGAGCCCCTGCGAGAGCTTGTCCTCGTCGGCCTTGCTGTGCGCCTGGATGGCGAGCGGCAGCAGCGGGTCGGGCATGTCCCAGGGCTCCATCAGGAGCGGATCGTCCTTGGCGGAGAGGGTGTCGCCGGTCTCGGCGCGGCTCAGCTTGGCCACGCACGCCAGGTCGCCCGCGACGCACCGGGTCAGGGTGCGCTGCTGCTTGCCGAAGGGTGAGGAGAGCGCGCCGACCCGCTCGTCCACGTCGTGGTCCTCGTGCCCGCGGTCGGCGAGGCCGTGCCCGGAGACGTGCACGGTTTCGTCGGGGCGCAGGGTGCCGGAGAAGACGCGGACGAGCGAGATGCGGCCCACGTACGGGTCGGACGCCGTCTTCACCACCTCGGCGACCAACGGGCCCGCGGGGTCGCAGGTGAGTGCGGGCCGCGCCTTGCCGCCCGGTGTGGTGACGGCGGGCGCGGGGTGTTCGAGCGGGGTCGGGAAGCCGCCCGTGATGAGTTCGAGGAGCTCGACCGTGCCGATGCCCTGGCGGGCGCCCTCCACCGCGGGCGCGGCGGCGAGCACGGGGTGGAAGATGCCGCGCGCCACGGCCCGTTCCAGGTCGTCCACGAGTGTCTTGAAGTCGATGTCCTCGCCGCTGAGATAGCGGTCCATGAGGGACTCGTCCTCGCTCTCGGCGATGATCCCCTCGATCAGTTTGTTGCGTGCCTCCTCGATCAGCGGCAGCTGGTCGGCGCCCGGTTCGGACTCCTTGCGCTCCCCGGACGCGTAGTCGAATATCCGCTGCGAGAGCAGCCCGATCAGCCCGGTCACCGGCGCGTGCCCGTCCGGGCCCTGCTCGCCGTGCAGCGGCAGATACAGCGGAAGCACGGCGTCCGGGTCATCCGCGCCGAACGCCTCGGCGCAGGTGCGCGTCATGTCGGTGAAGTCGGCGCGGGCCGACTCCAGATGCGTGATCACGATGGCCCGCGGCATGCCGACCGCGGCGCACTCCTCCCACACCATGCGGGTCGCGCCGTCCACGCCGTCCGCCGCCGAGACGACGAAAAGGGCCGCGTCCGCGGCGCGCAGACCGGCCCTCAGCTCCCCGACGAAGTCGGCGTAGCCGGGTGTGTCCAGCAGATTGATCTTGTAGTCGCCCCATTCGAGGGGGACCAGGGACAGCTGCACCGAGCGCTGCTGCCGGTGCTCGATCTCGTCGTAGTCGGAGACGGTGCCGCCGTCCTCCACGCGGCCCGCCCGGTTCACCGCCCCCGCGGTCAGCGCGAGGGCCTCCACCAGAGTCGTCTTGCCCGATCCGCTGTGGCCGACCAGCACCACATTCCGTACGGACGCGGGGTGGTCGGCCGATGCTGCCCTGCCGGCGGCTCCGGGGTGTGCGTTCGCCTTGTCGCCCATGCCTTGGCCTCCCGGTTACGTGCATGGTGAGGAGGCTCAGCCCCCTCGGGGATGCTGGCTGCTCGCGGACACGCGGGGCCGTGTGCGGGTCGACTCCGGCGACGCCCGCGGTGCTTTCGAGCTTTCCACTCGGGTCACTCTGCGTCCATACGTCGTACGCGATCGTGAGGGGGCGAGCCGGTCCGTCAAGGGCGTGACTACGATGGGCCAGCCGGTGGCCAACGGGGCCGCGCGGCGCACCGACCCCTCGGGAAGGCCATGCTGAACAAGTACGCGCGTGCATTCTTTACGCGTGTCCTCACACCGTTCGCCGCGTTTCTCATCCGCCGCGGGGTCAGCCCCGACGCGGTGACTTTCATCGGCACGGCCGGTGTGGTGGCGGGAGCGCTGGTCTTCTTCCCCCGTGGAGAGTTCTTCTGGGGCACGATCGTCATCACGCTGTTCGTCTTCTCGGACCTCGTCGACGGCAACATGGCCCGCCAGCTCGGCCGCTCCAGCCGCTGGGGCGCCTTCCTGGACTCGACGCTCGACCGGGTGGCGGACGGCGCGATCTTCGGCGGTCTCGCCCTCTGGTACGCGGGGTCCGGCGACGACAACATCCTCTGCGCCGTCGCCATCTTCTGTCTGGCGAGCGGCCAGGTGGTCTCGTACACGAAGGCACGCGGTGAGGCGATCGGCCTGCCCGTCGCCGTCAACGGCCTGGTGGAGCGCGCCGAGCGGCTCGTGATCTCGCTGGTCGCCGCGGGCTTCGCGGGGCTGCACAAGTTCGGTGTCCCGGGCATCCAGATCCTGCTGCCCATCGCCCTGTGGATCGTCGCCGTCGGCAGCGCCGTCACCCTCGTCCAGCGCGTCGTGACCGTGCGCCGCGAGTCCGCGGAGGCGGACGCCGCCACGGACTCGCAGGCCCAGGAGAGTGAGGCCGCGCAGTGAAGGACCGACTCACCGACGCGTTGTACGGGCTCGGCTGGAGCACCGTCAAGAAGCTGCCGGAGCCGGTCGCCGACCGCCTCGGCAGGACCATCGCCGACTCGGTCTGGAAGCGTCGCGGCAAGGGCGTCCTCCGCCTGGAGTCCAACCTCGCGCGCGTGGTGCCCGACGCCACCCCGGAGCGGCTCGCCGAGCTCTCCAAGGCGGGCATGCGCTCCTACCTGCGGTACTGGATGGAGTCCTTCCGCCTGCCGTCCTGGAGCAGGGAGCGGGTCAAGAACGGCTTCGACGTCAAGGACGTCCACCACCTCACCGACGGGCTCGCCGCGGGCAAGGGCGTCATCCTCGCCCTGCCGCACCTGGGCAACTGGGACCTCGCGGGTGCCTGGGTCACCACCAAGCTGGAGACGCCGTTCACGACGGTCGCCGAGCGCCTCAAGCCCGAGACGCTGTACGACCGCTTCGTGGCCTACCGCGAGAGCCTGGGCATGGAGGTCCTGCCGCACACCGGCGGCTCCGCCTTCGGCACGCTGGCCCGCCGCCTTCGCGCGGGCGGCCTGGTCTGTCTCGTCTCCGACCGTGATTTGTCGGCCTCCGGAGTCGAGGTGAAGTTCTTCGGAGACACCGCCCGGATGCCCGCGGGACCCGCGATGCTCGCCCAGCAGACCGGCGCGCTCTTGCTTCCCGTCACGCTCTGGTACGACGATTCGCCCGTCATGAAGGGCCGTGTCCACCCACCCATCGACGTCCCCGAGACAGGTACGAAGGCCGAGAAGACGTCTGTCATGACGCAGGCGCTGGCCGACGCCTTTGCCACGGGGATCGCCGACCATCCGGAGGACTGGCACATGCTGCAGCGTCTGTGGGTCGCCGACCTGGAGCCACGCTCCGAGACCGATGCCCCGAAGGAGCGGTCGTGAGGATCGGCATCGTCTGCCCGTACTCCTGGGACGTGCCGGGCGGCGTCCAGTTCCACATCCGCGATCTGGCGGAGCACCTCATCCGTCTCGGGCACGAGGTCTCCGTCCTCGCCCCTGCGGACGACGAGACGCCCCTTCCGCCGTACGTCGTGTCGGCGGGCCGGGCCGTTCCTGTGCCGTACAACGGCTCCGTCGCCCGGCTCAACTTCGGCTTCCTGTCGGCCGCGCGCGTACGCCGATGGCTGCACGACGGCACGTTCGACGTGATCCACATCCACGAGCCGACCTCCCCCTCGCTCGGCCTGCTCACCTGCTGGGCCGCGCAGGGTCCGATCGTCGCGACGTTCCACACGTCCAACCCGCGCTCGCGGGCGATGATCGCCGCGTATCCGATCCTGCAGCCCGCCCTGGAGAAGATCAGCGCGCGCATCGCGGTGAGCGAGTACGCGCGCCGCACCCTCGTCGAGCACCTGGGCGGCGACGCGGTCGTCATCCCCAACGGCGTCGACGTCGACTTCTTCGCCAAGGCCGAGCCCAAGCCCGAGTGGCAGGGCGAGACCATCGGCTTCATCGGCCGCATCGACGAGCCCCGCAAGGGACTTCCGGTGCTGATGAAGGCCCTGCCGCAGATCTTCGCGGAGCGGCCGGACGCGCGCCTCCTGGTGGCGGGCCGCGGCGACGAGGACGAGGCGGTGGCCTCACTGCCCGCCGAACTCCGCTCCCGCGTCGAGTTCCTCGGCATGGTCAGCGACGAGGACAAGGCGCGACTGCTGCGCAGCGTCGACCTGTACGTCGCCCCGAACACCGGCGGCGAGAGCTTCGGCATCATCCTCGTCGAGGCGATGTCCGCGGGCGCGCCCGTGCTCGCCAGCGACCTGGACGCCTTCGCCCAGGTCCTCGACCAGGGCGCGGCGGGCGACCTGTTCGCCAACGAGGACGCGGACTCCCTCGCCAAGGCGGCCGTACGCCTCCTCGCCGACCCCGAACGCCGCGAGGGCCTGCGCGAACGCGGCAGCGCCCATGTCCGCCGCTTCGACTGGTCGACCGTCGGCGCGGACATCCTCGCGGTGTACGAGACGGTCACGGACGGCGCGGCATCGGTGGCGGCGGACGAACGCCCGGGGCTGCGGGCGCGGTTCGGGCTGGCGCAGCGGGGCTGAGTTCTCGGCCGCGCTGGGGCTGAGAACTCAGCCCGTCCGGCGTTTGAGGACTGGGGGTCCGGGCGGCGAAGCCCACGAAACGGCGGCCCGGGTAGCCCAAACCCGTTCCCGGTTCAAGGCGCCCCCGCCCGAAGGTAGCCTCTAGGCCCGTGACCTCCACCTTGATCTGGATCGCGGCCGCCCTCTTCGCGATCGGCCTCTACCTGAGCTGGACCGCGGGCCGCCTCGACCGGCTGCACGCACGCATCGACGCGGCCCGCGCCGCCCTCGACGCGCAACTCCTGCGCCGCGCCTCGGTCGCCCAGGAACTGGCCACCTCCGGAGTGCTCGATCCCGCCGCGTCGATCGTGCTCTACGAAGCGGCGCACGCGGCCCGGCAGGCGGAGGAGGAGCAGCGCGAGGTCGCCGAGAGCGAGCTCAGCCAGGCGCTGCGGGCCATCTTCGGAGAGACCGGGCAGGTCGAGGACCTGCGGGAGGCGCCGGGCGGCGACGAGGCGGCCACCGAACTGGCCGCGGCCGTACGCCGGGTGCCGATGGCCAGGCGCTTCCACAACGACGCCGTGCGCGCGGCCCGCGCGCTGCGCAGGCACCGCAAGGTCCGCTGGTTCCGCCTCGCGGGCCACGCGCCGTTCCCGATGGCGTTCGAGATGGACGACGAGCCGCCCGTGGCACTGGCCGACCGCGCGACTACGTAGCAGTACGGGACTGCGCAGAGGCATGCGCCCAAGGAGAGACACGCGACTGCGTAGAGCTGCCAGACGCCGGTCAGCGCGCCGCTGACCAGGCACGTCGCCGAAAAATGAGCCACCGGTCATCCATTGGCCCTTGCTGTGGCCTGGTGGTCGGGAGTTTCCTCGGAGCTGCAGAAACCCTCTTCAGCGAGCGAGGTCAACTCCGTGTCCGTGCCGAACACCCCCTCCCACAGCAACCCGACGCCCGAGACCGGCACCGCGCGCGTGAAGCGCGGCATGGCCGAGCAGCTCAAGGGCGGCGTGATCATGGACGTCGTCAACGCCGAGCAGGCGAAGATAGCCGAGGACGCCGGTGCCGTCGCCGTCATGGCGCTGGAGCGGGTCCCCGCCGACATCCGCAAGGACGGCGGCGTCGCCCGGATGTCCGACCCGAACATGATCGAAGAGATCATCGAGGCCGTCTCGATCCCGGTCATGGCGAAGTCCCGCATCGGCCACTTCGTCGAGGCCCAGGTGCTCCAGTCCCTCGGCGTCGACTACATCGACGAGTCCGAGGTCCTCACCCCGGCCGACGAGGTCAACCACAGCGACAAGTTCGCGTTCACGACCCCGTTCGTCTGTGGCGCCACCAACCTGGGCGAGGCACTGCGCCGCATCGCCGAGGGCGCGGCCATGATCCGCTCCAAGGGCGAGGCCGGCACCGGCAACGTCGTCGAGGCGGTCCGTCACCTGCGCCAGATCAAGAACGAGATCGCCAGGCTGCGCGGCTACGACAACAACGAGCTGTACGCCGCCGCCAAGGAGCTGCGCGCCCCCTACGAGCTGGTCAAGGAGACCGCCGAGCTCGGCAAGCTCCCGGTGGTGCTCTTCTCCGCCGGTGGCGTCGCCACCCCCGCCGACGCCGCCCTGATGCGCCAGCTCGGTGCCGAGGGTGTCTTCGTCGGCTCCGGCATCTTCAAGTCCGGCGACCCGGCCAAGCGCGCCGCCGCGATCGTGAAGGCCACCACCTTCTTCGACGACCCGAAGATCATCGCGGACGCCTCCCGCAACCTCGGCGAGGCCATGGTCGGCATCAACTGCGACACCCTGCCGGAGACCGAGCGCTACGCGAACCGGGGCTGGTAATGACCACTCCTGTAGTGGGCGTCCTCGCCCTTCAGGGGGACGTGCGGGAGCACCTGATCGCCCTGGCCTCGGCGGACGCCGTGGCCAGGCCGGTCCGGCGCCCCGAGGAACTCGCCGAGGTGGACGGCCTGGTCATCCCCGGCGGCGAGTCCACCACCATCTCGAAGCTGGCCACGCTCTTCGGTCTCCTTGAGCCGCTGCGCGCACGCGTGCGTGACGGCATGCCGGTCTACGGCACCTGCGCGGGCATGATCATGCTCGCCGACAAGATCCTCGACCCGCGCTCGGGCCAGGAGACGGTGGGCGGCATCGACATGATCGTGCGGCGCAACGCCTTCGGCCGGCAGAACGAGTCGTTCGAGGCGTCCGTCGCCGTCAAGGGCGTCGAGGGCACCCCCGTGGAGGGCGTCTTCATCCGGGCCCCCTGGGTGGAGTCGGTCGGCGCCGAGGTCGACGTGCTCGCCGAGCACGAGGGCCACATCGTCGCCGTACGCCAGGGCAACGCGCTCGCCACGTCGTTCCACCCCGAGCTGACGGGCGACCACCGCATCCACGCGCTCTTCGTGGACATGGTGCGGGGGAACGCGCGCGCGGGATCCTTGTAGGATCTCCGGGGATCCCCCGGAGCCTTAAGGTCTGGGAGAGTTCGTACTGGTTGCTGGGTAACGCGAAGGAGACAGGCAGATGTCCGGCCACTCTAAATGGGCTACGACGAAGCACAAGAAGGCCGTGATCGACGCCAAGCGCGGCAAGCTCTTCGCGAAGATGATCAAGAACATCGAGGTCGCGGCCCGCACGGGCGGCGCCGATGTGTCCGGCAACCCGACGCTCTTCGACGCCATCCAGAAGGCCAAGAAGAGCTCGGTTCCGAACAAGAACATCGACTCCGCGGTCAAGCGCGGTGCCGGTCTTGAGGCCGGTGGCGCCGACTACGAGACGATCATGTACGAGGGTTACGGCCCGAACGGCGTCGCGGTGCTCATCGAGTGCCTCACCGACAACCGCAACCGCGCCGCGTCCGACGTCCGCGTCGCCATGACGCGCAACGGCGGCTCGATGGCCGACCCGGGCTCCGTCTCGTACCTCTTCAACCGCAAGGGCGTCGTCATCGTCCCCAAGGGCGAGCTGTCCGAGGACGACGTCCTCGGCGCCGTCCTGGACGCGGGCGCCGAAGAGGTCAACGACCTCGGCGAGACCTTCGAGGTGCTCAGCGAGGCCACCGACCTGGTCGCGGTCCGCACCGCGCTGCAGGACGCCGGCATCGACTACGACTCGGCCGAGGCCAACTTCGTCCCGACCATGCAGGTCGAGCTGGACGAAGAGGGCGCCCGGAAGATCTTCAAGCTGATCGACGCGCTCGAGGACAGCGACGACGTGCAGAACGTCTTCGCCAACTTCGACGTCTCGGACGAGGTCATGGCGAAGGTCGACGCCTGACAGTCGGTCAACGGACGGGCCGACGGGGACACCCCCGTCGGCCCGTCGCTTTGTCGGTTTGTCAGAGGTCCCCGATACCCTGCACAAACAGGCGATCGAAGGAGGGGGCTCGGTGCGGGTACTGGGCGTGGACCCGGGGCTGACCCGGTGCGGTGTCGGGGTCGTCGACGGAGTCGCAGGCCGCCCGCTCACCATGCGCGGAGTCGGTGTCGTACGCACCCCGCCCGACGCCGAGTTGGGCCACCGCCTGGTCGCCATCGAGCAGGGCATCGAGCAGTGGCTCGACGAGCACGACCCCGAAGTCCTCGCCGTCGAGCGCGTGTTCAGCCAGCACAACGTCCGTACGGTGATGGGCACCGCCCAGGCCAGCGCCGTCGCCATGCTCTGCGCCTCGCGCCGCGGCATCCCGGTCGCCCTGCACACCCCCAGCGAGGTCAAGGCCGCCGTCACCGGCAGCGGCCGCGCCGACAAGGCCCAGGTCGGGGCGATGGTGACCCGCCTCCTGCGGCTCGACGCACCCCCCAAGCCCGCCGACGCCGCGGACGCCCTCGCCCTCGCGATCTGCCACATCTGGCGCGCCCCCGCGCAGCACCGCCTCCAGCAGGCCGTCGCCCAGAACCGCCTCCAGCAGGCCGTGGCCCTGCACGCCGCGAAGTCCTCGCCGGCGAAGCCCCCGACAGCCCAGAAAGGCCGTACCGCATGATCGCCTTCGTCAGCGGCCCCGTAGCCGCGCTCGCCCCCGACGCCGCGGTGGTCGAGGTCGGCGGCATCGGCATGGCCGTCCAGTGCACGCCGAACACCCTCTCCACGCTCCGCGTCGGCCAGCAGACCAAGCTCGCCACCTCCCTCGTCGTACGGGAGGACTCCCTGACCCTGTACGGCTTCGCGGACGACGACGAGCGCCAGACCTTCGAGCTGCTGCAGACCGCCAGCGGCGTCGGGCCCCGCCTCGCGCAGGCCATGCTCGCCGTGCACAGCCCCGACGCGCTGCGCCGCGCGGTCTCCACCGGCGACGAGAAGGCCCTCACGGCCGTCCCCGGCATCGGCAAGAAGGGCGCCCAGAAGCTCCTCCTGGAGTACAAGGACCGCCTCGGCGAGCCCCTCGGCACCGGCGGCCCCGCGATCGGCACGTCCGTCACCGCGGGCTGGCGCGACCAGCTGCACGCCGCGCTGATCGGCCTCGGCTACGCCACACGCGAGGCCGACGAGGCCGTGGCCGCCGTCACCCCGCAGGCCGAGGCCATGGAGTCGCCGCAGGTGGGCCAGCTCCTGAAGGCGGCGCTCCAGACCCTGAACCGCACCCGCTAGCCACCCCCGAACCGCACCCGCAGGCCACCTTCCGAACCGCATCGCGAGGCACACCGCATGAACTGGGACGACACGACCGACGACGCCGCCGGGGCGGCCGAGCGGCTGGTCGGTGCGTCGGCCGACGGCGAGGACCAGGCCGTCGAGGCCGCCCTGCGCCCCAAGGACCTGGGCGAGTTCATCGGCCAGGAGAAGGTCCGCGAGCAGCTCGACCTCGTGCTGCGCGCCGCACGCGCGCGCGGCGCCACCGCCGACCACGTGCTGCTCTCCGGAGCCCCCGGCCTCGGCAAGACGACCCTCTCGATGATCATCGCCGCCGAGATGGGCGCCCCGATCCGCATCACCAGCGGCCCAGCCATCCAGCACGCGGGCGACCTGGCCGCGATCCTCTCCTCCCTCCAGGAGGGCGAGGTCCTCTTCCTCGACGAGATCCACCGGATGTCGCGGCCCGCCGAGGAGATGCTGTATATGGCGATGGAGGACTTCCGCGTCGACGTGATCGTCGGCAAGGGCCCCGGCGCCACCGCCATCCCGCTCGAACTGCCGCCCTTCACCCTGGTCGGCGCCACCACGCGCGCGGGCCTGCTCCCGCCGCCGCTGCGCGACCGCTTCGGCTTCACGGCGCACATGGAGTTCTACGAACCCGCCGAGCTGGAGCGCGTCGTCCACCGCTCCGCCCAGCTCCTGGACGTGGAGATCGACCCGGCGGGCGCCGCCGAGATCGCGGGCCGCTCGCGCGGCACGCCCCGTATCGCCAACCGCCTGCTGCGCCGCGTGCGGGACTACGCCCAGGTCAAGGCCGACGGCTCGATCACCCGCGACATCGCGGGCGCGGCCCTCGCGGTCTACGAAGTGGACGGCCGCGGCCTCGACCGCCTCGACCGGGCCGTCCTGGAAGCCCTGCTCAAGCTGTTCGGCGGCGGCCCCGTGGGCCTGTCGACCCTCGCGGTCGCCGTGGGGGAGGAGCGCGAGACGGTCGAGGAGGTGGCGGAGCCCTTCCTGGTACGGGAGGGTCTGCTGGCCCGCACGCCGCGCGGCCGCGTCGCCACTCCCGCCGCGTGGGCGCACCTCGGCCTGGTGCCGCCGCGCCAGTCGGGCGGAAAGGGACAACAGGACCTGTTCGGGGCGTGAGGCCGGCACTACAGCACCGTGAGTGAAGGACCACGGCGCGGATAGTCGCCCCCTCAGGAACTGCGGTGCCATGCTGAGCGTTGTTCGTTAGGTGCGGACTCGCTTAGACTCCGCCGATGCCGCCCTTATAGGTGGCGTGCCCACCCCCATCCCAATGGCCGCTTACCTGCGCGGTCGTGCGAAGGAAACTCCGTCCCGTGAATATCGTGACCCTCCTCCCGTTCATCGTGCTCATCGGGGCCATGTTCCTGATGACCCGCTCGGCCAAGAAGAAGCAGCAGGCCGCCGCGGCGATGCGTAACGAGATGCAGCCCGGCACCGGCATCCGCACGATCGGGGGCATGTACGCCACCGTCAAGGAGGTCCACGACGACGCCGTCCTCCTTGAGGTGGCCCCCGGTGTCCACGCTGTGTACGCGAAGAACGCGATCGGCGCCGTCCTCGACGACGACGAGTACAACCGCATCGTGCACGGCACCGAGGACGACCTGAAAGCGGACACCCCCGTCGTTCCCGACGACGCCTCCTCCCTGACCGAGACCGACGAGCCCGCCGACGCTTCCGACGACTCGCCCATCGACCTCGGCAAGAAGGACGCGGCTGCCGAGGCCGACGAAGCGCAGCCGAAGAAGACCGACGGCGAGTCCGACGCGAAGTAGTCACGACCGGGGACCGCGCCGCGCGCCGCTCGCGCGCCGCGGTCCCCGGACCACGTGCATTTCGCGCCGAGTCTCGACACCACTTCATGGCCGCCCGCCCGGGCCCTCCTCGCACGGTAAGGGGGCAGACCGGATGTCGGGCGGTTGGACAGGGAGAACGAGAAGGTGGCAGCACCGAAGAAGGGCCGAAGGCAGGGCGCCCAGGGGAGGCCGGGCCGCTCACTGGTCTTCATCCTGATCGCCCTCGTGGCGCTGACCGGGGGAATGTTCCTTTCCGGGCACACCACGCCGCGCCTCGGCATTGACCTCGCCGGTGGTACGAGCATCACGCTCGAGGCGAAGAACGAGCCGGGCCAGAAGAACGCGATCAACCCGACCAACATGAACACGGCCGTTGACATCATCAACAACCGTGTCAATGGTCTGGGTGTCTCCGAGGCCGAGGTCCAGACCCAGGGCGATCGCAACATCATCGTCAACATCCCCAAGGGCACGGACCAGAAGCAGGCGCGCGAGCAGGTCGGTACGACCGCTCAGCTCTACTTCCGTCCGGTGATCACGCAGGCCAGCGGCGAGCCGACGCCCGATCCTTCCGCCAGCTCCTCGTCCGGTACGGACAAGGAGAAGGACACGGACAAGAAGGACAAGGCGAGCGACAAGGACGAGGCCACCGACAAGGCGACCTCTCCGACCGCGACCCCGACGTCCCAGGGCCGTGCCGTCTCCGACGCCCTGAAGGCCGACCCGACGCCGTCCGCGTCGGACAAGGCCAAGGACGACAAGAAGAAGGACGAGACGCCCTCGTCCACGCCGTCCGCCGACCCGTCCACCGCCAAGCTGCAGGAGCAGTTCGCCAAGCTGGACTGCACCGACAAGAAGGCCCGTGCCGAGGCCGGCAAGGGTGCCAAGCCCTCCGACACCACCATCGCCTGCGGCAAGAGCCCCGACGGCAAGACGTGGGACAAGTTCATCGTCGGCCCGGCCGAGATCAACGGCAAGGACGTCGACAAGGCGCAGGCGACCATCAACCAGAACTCCGCTGCCTGGGTCGTCAACATGGACTTCACCAAGGGCGGCTCGAAGAAGTTCGCGAAGGTCACCAGCAAGCTCTCGCAGCAGCAGCCTCCGCAGAACCAGTTCGCGATCGTGCTCGACGGTGAGGTCGTCTCGGCCCCCAGCGTCAACACGACCCTGAGCGCCAACGCCGAGATCTCCGGCAGCTTCACGCAGGACTCCGCCAAGGACCTCGCGAACATCCTGTCGTACGGCGCCCTGCCGCTCACCTTCCACGAGCAGAGCGTCACCACGGTCAGCCCGGCCCTCGGCGGCGAGCAGCTGCACGCGGGCCTGATCGCGGGCGCCATCGGCCTCGCGCTGGTCATCATCTACCTGGTGGTCTACTACCGCGGTCTGTCGCTCATCGCCATCGCGAGCCTCCTGGTCTCCGCGGCGCTGACGTACACGATCATGACGCTGCTCGGCCCGACGATTAAGTTCGCGCTGAACCTGCCCGCCGTCTGTGGTGCGATCGTCGCGATCGGCATCACAGCGGACTCGTTCATCGTGTTCTTCGAACGCATCCGTGACGAGGTCCGCGAGGGCCGTACGCTGCGTCCCGCCGTCGAGCGGGCCTGGCCGCGCGCCCGGCGCACCATCCTGGTCTCCGACTTCGTGTCGTTCCTCGCCGCCGCCGTGCTCTTCGTCGTCACGGTCGGCAAGGTGCAGGGCTTCGCGTTCACGCTCGGCCTGACCACGCTGCTCGACGTCGTCGTGGTGTTCTTCTTCACCAAGCCGCTGATGACGCTCATGGCCCGCAAGAAGTTCTTCGCGAACGGCCACAAGTGGTCCGGACTCGACCCGAAGCGGCTCGGCGCCAAGCCGCCGCTGCGCCGGGCCCGCCGTGCCACCGCTCCCACCGCCGGCCCTGTCGACCCGAAGGAGGCGTGAGATGTCGAAGCTCGGCAATCTCGGCGCCAGGCTCTACCGCGGTGAGGTCGGCTACGACTTCGTCGGCAAACGCAAGATCTGGTACGCCATCTCGATCCTGATCACCATCACGGCCATCGTCGGCCTTGCGGTGCGCGGCCTGAACATGGGCATCGAGTTCGAGGGCGGTGCCGTCTTCAACACCCCGAAGACGAGCGCCTCGGTCGCCAAGGCCGAGGAGTCAGCGGAGAAGGCGTCCGGTCACGACGCGATCGTCCAGAAGCTGGGCGACAACAAGCTCCGCATCCAGATCGCGGGCGTCGACATCGACAAGTCCGACCAGATCAAGAAGGCGCTCGCCGAGGACCTGGACGTCAAGGCCGGCGACATCGACGCCGACCTCGTCGGCCCCAGCTGGGGCGAGCAGATCGCCAAGAAGGCCTGGCAGGGCCTGGCGATCTTCATGGTCCTCGTGGTGATCTATCTGGCCATCGCCTTCGAATGGCGCATGGCCCTGGCGGCACTGATCGCGCTGATCCACGACATCACGATCACCGTGGGTGTGTACGCGCTGGTGGGCTTCGAGGTCACCCCCGGCACGGTGATCGGTCTGCTGACCATCCTCGGTTACTCGCTCTACGACACGGTGGTGGTCTTCGACAGCTTGAAGGAGCAGTCGAAGGACATCACCAAGCAGACCAAGTACACCTACAGCGAACTCGCCAACCGCAGCATCAACGGCACCCTGGTGCGGTCCATCAACACCACGGTGGTCGCGCTGCTCCCGGTGGCGGGCCTGCTCTTCATCGGTGGCGGTGTCCTGGGCGCGGGCATGCTCAACGACATCTCGCTGTCGCTGTTCGTCGGCCTCGCGGCCGGTGCGTACTCCTCGATCTTCATCGCCACGCCGCTCGTCGCCGACTTCAAGGAGCGCGAGCCGCAGATGAAGGCCCTCAAGAAGCGGGTGCTCGCCAAGCGCGCGGCGGCCGCCGCCAAGGGCGAGTCGGCGGAGACGCCGGAGCCCGCCGGTGACGACGAACCGCAGGACGCCGTCGTCGGTGACGCGGCTCCCGCGGTCGTCGGCCCCCGCACCCAGCCCGCGTCCCGCAACCGGGGCAAGGGCCGTCCTTCGGGGAAGCGCCGATGACCGAGCTCGCCGGCGTCACGGAGCTGCTGCTCAGCCGCATCCGCGACGTCCCCGACTACCCGGTGCCCGGCGTGATGTTCAAGGACATCACGCCGCTCCTGGCCGACCCTGAGGCGTTCTCGGCGCTGACGGAGACGCTGGCCGACCTCAGCGTGCGGCACGGCGCCACGAAGATCGTCGGCCTGGAGGCCCGCGGCTTCATCCTCGGCGCCCCCGTCGCACTCCGGGCGGGGCTCGGCTTCATCCCCGTACGCAAGGCGGGCAAGCTCCCCGGGGCGACGCTCAAGCAGAGCTACGACCTGGAGTACGGCAGCGCCGAGATCGAGGTGCACGCCGAGGACCTGGTCGCGGGCGACCGCGTCATGGTCATCGACGACGTCCTCGCCACCGGCGGCACCGCCGGGGCCTCGCTCGACCTCATCCGTCGTGCGGGCGCCGAGGTGGCCGGGGTCGCGGTCCTCATGGAGCTCGGTTTCCTCGACGGCAGGGAGAAGCTCGAACGCGCCCTGGGCGGGGCGCCGTTGGAGGCGTTGATCACCGTCTGAGAGTGCCGCCCGAGGCGGCTCGCAGGACGACGGCGACGGGCGTTCCGGTTTCGACCGGGGCGCCCGTCGCCGCTGTGCGGGGCGCCGGGCGAGGGGGCGCAGGGGATCGGCCGGATCCCGCCCTGGCCGCGTGCGGCGGGCCGCCGCGGACCGTCCGAGTGACGGGACGGAGTGGACGGGGGACAGCCGAGGGGTCAGAGTGTCGGGGTCGGGGGAATCCGGGGGCCGTCCCTCGCGTTTCTCCTGTACAGAGCTGTCTCACCGGCCGAAGGCGAGCCGGAGGCCCAGGATCGATACCATGGGCTCTTCGGGGCCTGACCGAGGGACCCCGATCGCGCACAGGGAGCGCTCTTGCCAGACGAGTCCCAGCCACTCACCGCCGCCAAGGCCGCCCAGCAGGCTCAGCAGGCCTCGGCGGGCTCCGCCGCGTCCGCGAAGAAGGCAGAAGGCGCGCAGGGCGGCACGTCCGCGCAGCGCGTCCAGGGAGAGGTCTCCCGGGGCGACAAACCGGCCGAGCAGCCCCGTCCGAAGCCGCCCGCGGACCATCACCCGACGGCTCCCGCGATCCGCCCCGCGACGGGCCAGCCCGCGCGCTCGGGCTCCTCCAACCGCGTCCGCGCCCGCCTCGCACGCCTGGGCGTCCAGCGTTCGAACCCGTACAACCCGGTCCTGGAGCCCCTGCTGCGGATAGTGCGCAGCAACGACCCAAAGATCGAGACGTCCACGCTGCGCCAGATCGAGCGCGCCTACCAGGTCGCCGAGCGCTGGCACCGCGGCCAGAAGCGCAAGAGCGGCGACCCGTACATCACGCACCCGCTCGCGGTCACCACCATCCTCGCCGAGCTCGGCATGGACCCGGCCACCCTGATGGCCGGTCTCCTGCACGACACGGTCGAGGACACCGAGTACGGCCTGGACACCCTCAAGCGCGACTTCGGCGACCAGGTCGCCCTGCTCGTCGACGGCGTCACCAAGCTCGACAAGGTCAAGTTCGGCGAGGCCGCGCAGGCCGAGACCGTGCGCAAGATGGTCGTCGCCATGGCCAAGGACCCCCGCGTCCTGGTCATCAAGCTCGCCGACCGCCTGCACAACATGCGCACCATGCGGTATCTCAAGCGCGAGAAGCAGGAGAAGAAGGCGCGCGAGACCCTGGAGATCTACGCGCCGCTCGCCCACCGCCTGGGCATGAACACCATCAAGTGGGAGCTGGAGGACCTCGCCTTCGCGATCCTCTACCCCAAGATGTACGACGAGATCGTGCGGCTCGTCGCCGAGCGCGCGCCCAAGCGCGACGAGTACCTGGCCATAGTGACCGACGAGGTCCAGGCCGACCTGCGCGCCGCCCGCATCAAGGCCACCGTCACCGGGCGCCCGAAGCACTACTACAGCGTCTACCAGAAGATGATCGTCCGCGGCCGTGACTTCGCGGAGATCTACGACCTGGTGGGCATCCGCGTCCTCGTCGACACGGTCCGCGACTGCTATGCGGCACTGGGCACCGTCCACGCCCGCTGGAACCCGGTTCCGGGGCGGTTCAAGGACTACATCGCGATGCCCAAGTTCAACATGTACCAGTCGCTGCACACGACGGTGATCGGCCCCAACGGCAAGCCCGTCGAGCTGCAGATCCGTACGTTCGACATGCACCGCCGCGCCGAGTACGGCATCGCCGCGCACTGGAAGTACAAGCAGGAGGCCGTCGCCGGTGCCTCCAAGGTGCGCACCGACGTACCGAAGAAGACCGGCAAGGACGACCACCTCAACGACATGGCGTGGCTGCGCCAGCTGCTCGACTGGCAGAAGGAGACCGAGGACCCGAGCGAGTTCCTGGAGTCGCTGCGCTTCGACCTCTCCCGCAACGAGGTCTTCGTCTTCACGCCGAAGGGCGACGTCATAGCGCTCCCGGCGGGCGCGACGCCGGTCGACTTCTCGTACGCGGTGCACACCGAGGTCGGCCACCGCACCATAGGGGCGCGGGTCAACGGCCGGCTCGTACCGCTCGAATCGACCCTGGACAACGGCGACTTGGTGGAGGTCTTCACCTCCAAGGCCGCAGGGGCGGGACCCTCGCGCGACTGGCTCGGCTTCGTCAAGTCGCCGCGGGCGCGCAACAAGATCCGTGCGTGGTTCTCCAAGGAGCGCCGCGACGAGGCCATCGAGCAGGGCAAGGACGCCATCGCGCGGGCCATGCGCAAGCAGAACCTGCCGATCCAGCGCATCCTCACCGGCGACTCCCTGGTCACCCTCGCGCACGAGATGCGCTATCCCGACATCTCCTCGCTGTACGCGGCGATCGGCGAGGGCCACGTCACCGCGCAGTCCGTCGTGCAGAAGCTCGTCCAGGCGCTCGGCGGCGAAGAGGCCGCCAACGAGGACATCGCCGAGAGCGCGCCGCCCGCGCGCGGCCGCAGCAAGCGCCGCGCCAACGCCGACCCCGGTGTCGTGGTCAAGGGCGTCGACGACGTGTGGGTCAAGCTCGCGCGGTGCTGCACGCCCGTGCCCGGTGACCCCATCATCGGTTTCGTCACGCGCGGCAGTGGAGTATCGGTTCACCGCAGCGACTGTGTGAACGTCGACTCGCTCTCGCGGGAGCCCGAGCGGATCCTCGAGGTCGAGTGGGCGCCCACCCAGTCCTCGGTCTTCCTGGTCGCCATCCAGGTCGAGGCCCTGGACCGCTCGCGCCTCCTCTCGGACGTCACGCGCATCCTCTCGGACCAGCACGTGAACATCCTGTCGGCGGCCGTGCAGACCTCGCGCGACCGCGTCGCCACGTCCCGCTTCACCTTCGAGATGGGCGACCCCAAGCACCTGGGGCACGTCCTCAAGGCGGTCAGGGGCGTCGAGGGCGTCTACGACGTGTACCGGGTGACGTCGGCGCGCAGGCCGTAAGCCCGGCTCGATGCCGTAATCGTGGCTCTACGTAGAGGGGCTCCCGTACGCGAAGTACGGGAGCCCCTCTACGTAGAAGACGGAAAACTCAGCCGCCGAACTCGTGCAGACCCTTCAGCGCCTGGTCGAGCAGCGCCTGACGGCCGTCGAGCTCCCGCTGCAGCTTGTCGGCCTTCGAGGCGTTGCCCGCGGCGCGAGCGGCCTCGATCTGGCCCTGGAGCTTGTCCACGGCGGCCTGCAGCTGACCGGTGAGACCCTCGGCACGCGCGCGTGCCTCCGGGTTCGTACGGCGCCACTCGGCTTCCTCGGACTCCTGCAGGGCACGCTCCACCGCGTGCATCCGGCCCTCGACCTTCGGCCGCGCGTCACGCGGGACGTGGCCGATGGCCTCCCAGCGCTCGTTGATGGAGCGGAACGCGGCACGGGCCGCCTTCAGGTCCGTCACCGGGACGAGCTTCTCGGCCTCGTCCGCCAGCTCCTCCTTGAGCTTCAGGTTCTCGCCCTGCTCGGCGTCGCGCTCCGCGAAGACCGCGCTGCGCGCCGCGAAGAACACGTCCTGGGCGCCGCGGAAGCGGTTCCACAGGTCGTCCTCGTGCTCGCGCTGGGCCCGGCCCGCCGCCTTCCAGTCGGCCATCAGCTCGCGGTACCGGGCGGCCGTGGGGCCCCAGTCCGTCGAACCCGACAGTGCCTCGGCCTCGCCGACCAGCTTCTCCTTGGCCTTGCGGGCGTCCTCGCGCTGCGCGTCCAGCGACGCGAAGTGCGCCTTGCGGCGCTTGGAGAACGCCGAGCGGGCGTGCGAGAAGCGGTGCCAGAGCTCGTCGTCCGACTTGCGGTCCAGGCGCGGCAGCCCCTTCCAGGTGTCCACCAGGGCGCGCAGCCGCTCGCCCGCCGCCCGCCACTGCTCGCTCTGGGCCAGCTCCTCGGCCTCGGTGACCAGGGCTTCCTTGGCGTGCCGTGCCTCGTCGGACTGCTTGGCCTTCTGGGCCTTGCGCTCCTCACGGCGGGCCTCGACGGTCTCGACCAGCTTGTCGAGCCGCTTGCCCAGGGCGTCCAGGTCGCCCACCGCGTGTGCCTCGTCCACCTGCTGGCGCAGATGGTCGATGGCCGTCATGGCGTCCTTGGCCGACAGGTCGGTCGTTTTCACCCGGCGCTCGAGAAGTCCGATCTCGACGACCAGACCGTCGTACTTGCGCTCGAAGTAAGCGAGGGCCTCATCGGGAGATCCTGCCTGCCACGAACCGACCACTCGCTCGCCGCCGTCGGCCGTACGCACGTACACGGTCCCCGTCTCGTCGACGCGGCCCCACGGGTCGCTGCTCACAGCGCCTCCTCCACATGATGCCTGCGCAGGGCCTCGGGGCCCCCGGCATCGTCCACAGTTTCGTCACCGCCAACATAGGCGACCGGCGGGGCGGCTGTCCGCATCCCGCACGACCGAAGTTTGCCTGGCGGCGCTCAGGATTTCGTGACAGTCGCCTTGTCGATGACGACCGTCGCGTTCGGGGCGCCGTCGCCCTGCCCGGTGCTCTCCCCGGCAGCGGCGATCTTCTTGAGCACCTTCATGCCGGAATCGGAAATGGTCCCGAACGGTGTGTAGTCGGGCGGCAGCTGACTGTCCTGGTAGACGAGGAAGAACTGGCTGCCGCCGGTGTTGCGGCCCTTCTTCGTCTGGGCGTTGTACCGGTTCGCCATGGCGACCGTGCCCGCCGGATACACCTTCCCCTTCAGGCGCTTGTCGTTCAGGTTCTCGTCGGGGATCGAGTAGCCGGGGGTGCCCTCGCCGGTGCCCTCGGGGTCGCCGCACTGCAGGACGTAGATCCCGCCGGTGGTGAGCCGGTGGCACTTGGTGTGGTCGAGGTAGCCCTTGTTCACCAGGAAGTTGAACGAGTTGACGGTGTGCGGGGCCTTCGCCGCGTCCAGGTCGAGGCCAATGTCGCCGCACGTCGTCTTCAGGTCCATCGTGTAGTCGGCGGACTTGTCGATGGTGAGCGTGGGCTCCTTCTTGAAGCTCAGCGGCTTCACCTTGCCCGGGGCCGCCTTCGCGCACGGGTCCTTCGGCGTGCTGCTGGGGCTCGGCTGCGCGTTCAGGTCGTCGTTCGATGAGTCGCCGTCGAAGGCTCCCGCCGCGTACGACACCGCGGCGCCCGCCACGACCACCGCGAGGGCCCCCGCGATCACCGCGTTGCGCATCCGCGCCCTGCGCCGCGCGGCCTCGCGCCGCTCCTGCTGGCGTGCGAACTTCTCCCGGGCGAGCTGCTTGCGCCGCTGTTCCTGGCTGACCACCGGCTCTTCTCCCCTTCTCCCGCTGCTCCCGCGCACGTCTCGGCATGCGCTCCGTAGTGCCCCGTACCGTATATGGGTTACCTGTGGAATCGGCAGCGCCGGTAGGCTCTGATCTGCCGCGTTCTCCCGCCGGGGACCGTGGCGCCTCCCGCCGGACGACGAACGAAGGACGATCGTGCTCATTGCCGGGTTCCCCGCCGGGGCCTGGGGCACCAATTGCTATCTGGTCGCCCCCGCCGCAGGCGAGGAGTGCGTGATCATCGACCCGGGCCATCAGGCCGCCCAGGGAGTCGAGGACGCAGTCAAGAAGCATCGGCTCAAGCCCGTCGCGGTCATCCTCACCCACGGCCACATCGACCATGTCGCCTCGGTCGTCCCGGTGTGCGGAGCGCATGACGTCCCCGCCTGGATCCACCCCTCCGACCGGTACATGATGAGCGACCCCGAGAAGGCGCTCGGCCGCTCCATCGGGATGCCGCTGATGGGCGAGCTGACGGTGGGGGAGCCCGACGACGTGCGGGAGCTCACCGACGGCGCCGGGCTGAAGCTGGCGGGCCTCGACTTCTCCGTCGCGCATGCGCCGGGGCATACGAAGGGGTCGGTGACGTTCCAGATGCCCGAGGCCCCCAACGGCGCCGAGATCCCCTCGGTGTTCTTCTCGGGCGATCTGCTCTTCGCCGGCTCCATCGGACGCACCGACCTGCCCGGCGGCAGTCACGCCGAGATCCTTGAGTCGTTGGCCCGTGTGTGCCTGCCGCTCGACGACTCGACCGTGGTCCTGTCCGGCCACGGCCCCCAGACATCCATCGGCCAGGAGCGCGCCACCAACCCGTATCTGCGGCAGGTGGCCACCGGCTTGGGCGCGGACCAGACGTCCGCCCCGCGACGAGGAATGTGACGAGAGAAATTCCGTGAGCACCTTCAAGGCCCCCAAGGGCACCTACGACCTGCTTCCGCCGGACTCCGCGAAGTACCTGGCGGTGCGCGAGGCGATCGCCGCGCCGCTGCGCAACTCCGGCTACGGCTACGTGGAGACGCCCGGCTTCGAGAACGTCGAGCTGTTCGCGCGCGGTGTCGGCGAGTCGACCGACATCGTCACCAAGGAGATGTACGCCTTCACCACCAAGGGCGGCGACGAGCTCGCGCTGCGCCCCGAAGGCACTGCCTCCGTGCTGCGCGCCGCCCTGGAGGGCAACCTCCACAAGGCGGGCAACCTCCCCGTCAAGCTCTGGTACTCGGGTTCGTACTACCGCTACGAGCGCCCCCAGAAGGGCCGCTACAGGCACTTCTCGCAGGTCGGCGCCGAGGCGATCGGCGCCGAGGACCCGGCCCTCGACGCCGAGCTGATCATCCTGGCCGACCTGGCGTACCGCACCCTCGGCCTGACGCAGTTCCGCATCCTGCTGAACTCGCTCGGCGACAAGGAGTGCCGCCCCGTCTACCGCGCCGCGCTGCAGGACTTCCTGCGCGGCCTCGACCTGGACGAGGAGACACGTCGACGTATCGACATCAACCCGCTCCGCGTCCTCGACGACAAGCGCGCCGAGGTCCAGAAGCAGCTCGTGGGCGCGCCCTCGCTGCGCGACTACCTGTGCGACGCGTGCAAGACGTACCACGAGCAGGTCCGCGAGCTGATCACGGCGGCGGGCGTCGCCTTCGAGGACGACGAGAAGCTGGTCCGCGGCCTGGACTACTACACCCGCACCACCTTCGAGTTCGTCCACGACGGCCTCGGCTCCCAGTCCGCGGTCGGCGGCGGCGGCCGCTACGACGGCCTGTCCGAAATGATCGGCGGCCCCTCGCTTCCCTCCGTCGGCTGGGCCCTCGGCGTGGACCGCACGGTGCTCGCCCTGGAGGCGGAGGGCGTCGAACTCGAACTGCCCGCGTCCACCAGCGTGTTCGCGGTGCCCCTCGGCGACGAGGCACGCCGCGTGCTCTTCGCCAAGGTCACAGAGCTGCGCAAGGCCGGCATCGCCGCGGACTTCTCGTACGGCGGCAAGGGCCTCAAGGGCGCCATGAAGAACGCCAACCGCTCCGGCGCCCGCTTCACCGTCGTCGCGGGTGAACGCGACCTGGCGGAGGGCGCCGTCCAGCTCAAGGACATGGAATCCGGCGAGCAGGAGGCGGTCGCGGTGGAGGAGATCGTGGCGGTACTGAAGGGCAAGCTCGCCTAGGCGAGCCCCTCCGGCGATGGAGGAGCGAGGTCCGGGGCAGCGCCCGGACCTCGCTCCTTCTGCGTTCAGTCCAGCAGTCCGAGCCGCATCGCGCTCGTCACCGCCGCGGTGCGGTCGTCCACCCCCAACTTCCCGAACGCGCGCAGCAGATGCGTCTTCACCGTCGACTCGGCGACATGAAGATGGCGCCCGATCTCCGCGTTCGTGCAGCCGTCGGCGACCAGCCTCAGCACCGCCGTCTCGCGCTCCGAGAGGCGCGGCCGCTCCGGTCGCGTACGCAGCTGGTCCACGAGGCGGGCCGCCACCGACGGAGCCAGGACGGTCTCGCCGCGCGCCGCGGCCCGCACCGCGTCGGCGAGCTCGCCGCGCGCCAGGTCCTTGAGGAGATAGCCCGCGGCCCCCGCCTCCACGGCGCGCAGGATGTCGCGGTCCGTCTCGTACGTCGTGAGGACGATGACCCGGCAGTCGAGCCCCGCGGCGGCCATCCGCTCGATGGAGTCGGCGCCGCCCCCGCCGGGCATCCGCAGGTCCATCAGGACGATGTCGGGGCGCAGCTCGGCCGCGAGGGCCTCGGCGCGCGGGCCGCTCGACGCCTCGGCGACGACGGCCAGATCGGGCTCGGCGCTGAGCATGGCGCGCAGCCCTTCGCGTACGACGGGGTGGTCGTCGGCGAGCACGATGCGGATCACGGGGTGCTCCTGTCGGGAAGGGGGAGCAGGACGGTGACGGTGGTGCCGTCACCGGGGCGGCTCGCCACCTCGGCGGTGCCGCTCACCTCGGCGACTCTCGCCCGCAACCCTCGCAGGCCGTACCCCTGGTGGGGTGCGCCGGGGTCGAAGCCGCGCCCGGTGTCGCGCACCGCGAGGGTGAGCGAGCCGTCCGCGTAGGTCAGGGTGACGGCGGCCGCCGCGCCGGGGCCCGCGTGTTTGCGTACGTTGGCGAGTGCCTCCTGGCAGGACCGCATGGCCACCACCTCCAGGGCGGGTGGCAGCGCCCGCACCGCGCCGCTCACGGTGACCCGGGCGTCGTGGCGGGCGGCGAGGCGGCGCAGCGCGTCCGGGAGCGGGTCGCCGCCGTCCAGGTCGGCGGGCGCGCGGCCCGCGACCAGGGCCCGCG
The DNA here is from genome assembly GCF_042740435.1 of Streptomyces sp. NPDC059002. Lineage (NCBI taxonomy): Bacteria > Bacillati > Actinomycetota > Actinomycetes > Kitasatosporales > Streptomycetaceae > Streptomyces > Streptomyces sp. NPDC059002. Next base: position 31,895 of record NZ_JBHYJI010000066.1, read on the forward strand.
CCTCCGCGAGATTCTGCCGGGCGGTGTCCTCCATGAGTTCCAGGTGGCGGCGGGCCGCGGGCGCGTCCCGTTCCAGCTCGGCGTCCACGGCCTGTACGAGCATCAGGACGCTGGTGAAGCCCTGCGCGAGGGTGTCGTGGATCTCCCGCGACATCCGTTCCCGCTCCGCGAGGGCGCCGCGCTCCGCCGAGAGCCGGGCGACCTCCTCGCGGCTCGCCTTCAACTGGGCGATGAGCCCGGCCCGTTCGGAGCTCTGCTCGATGACGCGGAGCGTCCAGACGCCGACGGCCACCGAGAAGACCAGGGTGACGGTGCCGAACACGGAGTTGTAGAAGACGTCCTGCGCCGACGGCCGCCACAGCACCGCCCAGCCCGCCACCGGCACGACGTTGATGACGGCGATGGCGATCAGTGCCGGGCGCGTCCGCAGCGCGATGAAGCACTGGGGGATGAGCGCGAAGGTCATCAGGCGGGTCTCGCCGATCAGGACGCCGGGCGGCAGGAACAGCAGGATCGTGCCGGTGATGTAGCCGAGCGAGCGCCGTTCGTCGTCGCCCTCGGACATCAGGATCGGACGGCCGACGACGATGTACCAGGGCACGAGGAACAGGAGCAGCGTGGCGGTGGCGATCCGGACGGGCCACCCCGGGTGCGCCGTGCCGAGCACGAAGATCAGGGTGGCCAGCCAGACCACGCCGAAGTACGTGTCCCAGAGCCGGAAGGTCCTGTTCCAGAGGTCGGAGTCCTCGGGACCGGCCGTCTCGACGTCCGGGGCGCGGAGGCCGACCGTCCCGCTCACCCGTCGCGCCGGTTCTTCCACCGGAAAGTCAGCAGGCACAGCACCAATCCTCCGACGCACCAGGCGCCGAGCACCAGGGCGGTCCGCCCGTACTCCCAGCTCCCCGTCTGTTCGAGGACGCGCGCGGACTCCGGCAGGAACACCCCGCGCAGGCCCTGGCACATCCACTTCAGCGGGAAGAGCGCACCGACGTCGAGCATCCAGTCCGGAATGGTGTCGATGGCGATGTACACCCCGGAGATGAACTGGAGCACCAGGAAGGGGAGTATCACCACCGAGGTCGCGCTCCGGCCGGACTTCGGGACGCTGCTGATCGCGATGCCGAGCAGCGCACAGCCGGTGAGCCCGAGGACGAAGATCCAGCCGAAGGTCGACCAGGCGCCCGCGCCCGTGGGCAGCTCGACGTCGAAGACGCTCACGCCGACGAGCAGCAGGAGCGCCGTCTCCACGAGACCGGTGACCAGCACGAGCCAGATCTTCCCGAGGAAGTACGCGGCCGGGGGCATCGGCGTCCCGCGCAGCCGGCGCAGCACCTTCTCGTCCCGCTCGATCGCGATCGAGATGCCGAGCGACTGGAAGCTGGTCGACATGATGCCCGCGGCGATCATCGCGGGGACGTACAGCTGGGACGCCGTGATGCCCGCGCCCGCCACGTCGTCGCTGAAGATCGATGCGAACAGGAACAGGAAGACGATCGGGAAGGCGAAGGTGAACACGACCTGCTCGCGCTGGCGGAAGAACTGCTTCAGCTCCAGGACACCCTGGTGCAGACCCAGTTCCCAGGCGCCGGGCAGCCGTCGGGTGGCGTCCGGGGAACGCACCCCCGCGGTGGTGGTCGTCCGCGTCATCAGCCGTCCTCCTGTCCGGTCAGCCGGAGGTAGACGTCCTCCAGCGTGGGGCGGCGGATCCGCAGATCGGGAATCTCGCCGTCGAAGGCGCGGGTGAGCTCGGCGACTGTGCGGGTCGGCGTGGCGGTGCGCTCCGCGCGCGGTGTGCCGTCGGCGCCGGTCCACTCGACGGTGGCCTCGGTGCCGAACTGACGGCGCAGGGCGGCGGGTTCGCCCTCGGCCACCACCCGCCCCTTCGCGATCACCGCGAGCCGGTGCGCGAGCGCCTCGGCCTCCTCCAGGTAGTGCGTGGTGAGCACGATGGTCGTGCCCTCGTCGGCGAGCGCCCTGATCAGGGTCCAGAACTGCCGCCTGGCCGCCGGGTCGAAGCCCGTCGTCGGCTCGTCGAGGAGCAGCAGTTCGGGTCCGCCGATCACGCCGAGCGCCACGTCGAGCCGTCGCCGCTGCCCGCCCGAGAGCGCCTTGATCCGGCTCGCCGCCTTCTCCTGGAGACCCACCAGCGCGATCACCTCGTCAGGATCCCGCGGCCGCGGGTAGTAGCGCGCGAAGTGCCGCACCGTCTCGAGCACCGTCAACTCGGCGGGCGCGGACTCGTCCTGCCATACGATGCCGACCCGCGAGCGCCAGTCGCGCCCCGCGGCGCCGGGGTCGGCGCCGAGCACGGTGACGTCGCCGCCGTCCCGGAGCCGGTTGCCCTGCAGGATCTCGACCGTGGTGCTCTTGCCCGCGCCGTTCGGGCCGAGCAGCCCGAAGACCTCTCCCGGGCCGATCTCCAGGTCCACCCCGTCGACGGCGGTGATGTCGCCGTACCGTTTGCGCAGCCCCCGTACGCGTACGGCGAGTTCGTGCCCCTGTGCTGTCATGCGGTCGAGCGTCCCGCCGGACCGAACGCCCCAGTACCCCCGTGCGTACTTCCTTATGTCCATCGAACGGTGGACACACACGTGCGTGCGGCACAATGTGCGTGCCCGCAGGCCACCACAAGCGACGGAACGACGTGATGAGCAAAACGATGTCAGCGAAGGACGACGCCTTGGAGGACCAGGAGCGGAAGGACGCTCCCGGTGCGGTCGGCGGGAGTCGTGCGCTTGCCCTGCTTCTGGTGATCACGGGCGCCGCCGGTCTGCTCGCGTCCTGGGTGATCACCCTCGACAAGTTCGAGCTCCTGAAGGACCCGAACTTCCAGCCGGGGTGCAGCATCAACCCGGTGGTCGCGTGCGGCAGCATCATGAAGAGCGAGCAGGCGGAGGCGTTCGGGTTCCCGAACCCGATGCTCGGCCTGGTCGCCTACGGCATCGTGATCTGCGTCGGCATGAGCCTGCTCGGCCGGGCCCGCTTCCCGCGCTGGTACTGGCTGACCTTCAACGCGGGCATGCTCTTCGGCGTCGGATTCTGCACCTGGCTGATGATCCAGTCGCTGTACGAGATCAACGCGCTCTGCCTGTGGTGCTGCCTGGCCTGGGCCGCCACGATCCTGATGTTCTGGTACGTCACGTCGTTCAACATCCGGGCCGGGTTCCTGCCCGCGCCGCGCTGGGCCAAGGGCTTCCTGGAGGACTTCACCTGGGCCCTGCCCGTGATGCACCTCGGTGTCGTCGCGATGCTGATCCTCACGCGCTGGGGTGCCGACCTCTGGGCCTGACCGGGGCCGGGAGGGATTGTCAGTGGGGTGACATAGGGTTCTTGACGTGGAGCCCGACCTGTTCACCGCCGCAGCCGAAGACCGCCAGGAGAAGGACCCGTCCAGCAGTCCCCTGGCCGTCCGGATGCGCCCGCGCACCCTCGATGAAGTCGTCGGCCAGCAGCATCTGTTGAAGCCGGGCTCGCCCCTGCGCCGCCTAGTCGGCGAGGGCGGGGGAGGCCCTGCGGGGCCCTCCTCGGTGTTCCTGTGGGGCCCGCCCGGCATCGGCAAGACGACCCTTGCGTACGTCGTCTCGAAGGCCACGAACAAGCGCTTCGTCGAGCTCTCCGCGATCACCGCGGGCGTGAAGGAAGTGCGCGCGGTCATCGACGGCGCCCGCAGGGCGATGGGCGGTCACGGCAAGGAGACCGTCCTCTTCCTCGACGAGATCCACCGCTTCAGCAAGGCCCAGCAGGACTCCCTGCTCCCGGCCGTCGAGAACCGCTGGGTGACGCTGATCGCGGCGACCACCGAGAACCCGTACTTCTCGATCATCTCCCCGCTCCTCTCGCGCTCCCTGCTGCTCACCCTCGAACCGCTCACGGACGACGACCTGCGCGGCCTGCTGCGCCGGGCGCTCACCGACGAGCGGGGTCTCGGCGGCGCGGTCGAGCTGCCCGAGGAGGCCGAGGCGCACCTGCTGCGGATCGCGGGCGGCGACGCCCGGCGCGCGCTGACCGCCCTGGAGGCGGGCGCGGGCTCGGCCCTCGCCAAGGGCGAGAAGGAGATCACCCTCCAGACCCTGGAGGAGTCGGTCGACCGGGCCGCCGTGAAGTACGACCGCGACGGCGACCAGCACTACGACGTCGCGAGCGCCCTCATCAAGTCCATCCGCGGCTCGGACGTGGACGCGGCCCTGCACTATCTGGCCCGCATGATCGAGGCGGGCGAGGACCCCCGCTTCATCGCCCGGCGCCTGATGATCTCCGCCAGCGAGGACATCGGCCTCGCCGACCCCACCGCCCTGCCGACCGCCGTCGCCGCCGCCCAGGCCGTCGCGATGATCGGCTTCCCGGAGGCCGCGCTCACCCTCAGCCACGCGACGATCGCCCTCGCCCTCGCCCCGAAGTCGAACGCCGCGACGATCGCGATCCAGCAGGCCCAGGCGGACGTCCGCGCGGGCCTCGCCGGGCCCGTCCCGCCCCATCTGCGCGACGGCCACTACAAGGGCGCGGCCAAGCTCGGCCACGCCCAGGGGTATGTCTATCCGCACGACGTGCCCGGGGGCATCGCCGCCCAGCGGTACGCGCCGGACGCGGTGGAGGGCAAGCGGTACTACCAACCCACTCGGTACGGTGCGGAGGCGCGTTACGCCGACGTGGTCGAGCGGGTCCGTGCGCGGCTCAAGGGTGAGCAGCCCGGCGACGCCTGAGTCGACAGGCGGGGACCGGTGCCGCCGCCTACGCTCAGCGCCATGGGCAGAGCAGCCGGACCGGCCGCGGGGGCAGCGCTCGTCCTTGCCGCCGTGGCCGCGGCCTGCGCCCCGCCGCAGCTGGACCGCGCGGACTCCCGCTACACGAAGGCCCCGGCGACGTCGCCCGGCAAGGCCTCGCCAGGGAAGACCTCGCCAGGCAAGACCCCGCCGTCCCCCAAGGCCCCCCTCGCGAGCCCCGGCTTCCCGCCCACCCCGGCTCAGGCCCGTGACCAGCTCGCCCGTCTCACCGTCGCCTGGGGCAAGAACTGGGAGACGTACAAGCGCTCCGCATTCGGCGACGGCTGGTCCGACGACGTCGACGCCCCTGGTGGGCGCAACGGCTGTGACACCCGGGACGACGTCCTCAGGCGCGACCTGAAGGACCTGCGCGAGGGCGACCGCAATCCCTGTGTCGTGATCTCCGGGACCCTGCACGACCCGTACACCGGCAAGAAGCTGCCGTACTACTACCGCCGCGCCTCCCAGGTCCAGACCGACCACGTCGTCGCGCTCGGCGCCGCGTGGCGGGCCGGGGCCTGGGCCTGGACCCCGCAGCAGCGCCTCACCTACGCCAACGACCTGGACGTCCTGCTCGCCGCCGACAAGGACACCAACTACAGGAAGAGCAGCCGGACGCCCGACAAGTGGCAGCCGCCCCGCAAGGAATACTGGTGCGAGTACGGGCGCCGCTGGACCGGCATCAAGGCCAAGTACCGGCTGACGGTCACCGCCCCCGAGAAGCTGGCCCTCCAGGACCTCCTCGCCACCTGCGGACAGGGCCCCGGGCCCAGCGGCTGAGGCACCTCGCCGCACCCGGTACACTTGCCCGAAGTGCTGCGTTCCGTGTCCGGTCTCGTACCGGCGCCACCAGAACGGGACATCCAGCCGGACCCCCACCGCCGCAAGGCACAGGGGATCCAGGAGCGTCGCGCACCGTCGAAGGTGTCGCGGGCAGCCCATCACCCCAGAAATGGCGGTCGGTGGGCCACTCGCGTGCTGCACATAGTGCCCAGACCAGGGAGCGGCTGCCTCACGGCCCACGGCTTTCGAGCCCGGGCCCGCGAGGTTTCCCAGGCTGCGGATGCGACCTCCCCTAACCCTGGTGAAGCCGAATTCACTGAGAACAGAGAGGTTGGTTCATGCCGAACCAGTCCCGCCCCAAGGTCAAGAAGTCGCGTGCCCTCGGCATCGCGCTGACCCCGAAGGCCGTCAAGTACTTCGAGGCCCGCCCCTACCCGCCGGGCGAGCACGGCCGTGGGCGCAAGCAGAACTCGGACTACAAGGTCCGTCTGCTCGAGAAGCAGCGTCTGCGCGCGCAGTACGACGTGTCCGAGCGCCAGCTCGTCCGCGCCTACGAGCGTGCCTCCAAGGTCCAGGGCAAGACCGGTGAGGCCCTGATCATCGAGCTGGAGCGTCGTCTCGACGCCCTGGTCCTGCGTTCGGGCATCGCCCGCACGATCTACCAGGCCCGCCAGATGGTCGTGCACGGCCACATCGAGGTCAACGGCCAGAAGGTCGACAAGCCGTCCTTCCGCGTGAAGCCGGACGACGTCGTCATGGTCCGCGAGCGCTCCCGCGAGAAGACCCTCTTCCAGGTCTCCCGCGAGGGTGGCTTCGCCCCCGAGGGCGAGACCCCGCGCTACCTCCAGGTGAACCTGAAGGCCCTGGCCTTCCGCCTGGACCGCGACCCGAACCGCAAGGAGATCCCCGTGATCTGCGACGAGCAGCTCGTCGTCGAGTACTACGCCCGCTGACCCGGTCGTAGCTCTCCCTGCTTCAGCCCGTCGCCTCCCCGCCCTTCCTGGCGGGGCAGGCGGCGGGTTCGCTCGTTCTCGGGGTCGGTTCCCGCGCCGCCGCCGGCCCGCAGCGCCCGCTCCACCGCCGCGTCCAGGTCGAGCTCCGCGCCCACGCGCACGCACTCCTCGTACCGCTCGTCGCCCAGCGCCTCACGGGCCTGTGCCTCGCACGCCGCGTGCGGCCCGCCGAAGTTGCCCGAGCCGAACAGCGGCAGACCCACCGACGGCCAGATGCCGGACGCCGCGCCCTGCAGCACCGCGGCCTCCGCGGGATCGTCCGCCGCCGTGAACAGCGCGAGCAGCTCCAGGGACAGCACCGCCCCGAGCAGGTCGTGGAAGCGGTGGTCGAGATCGAGCGACTCGGCGAGCAGCGCCCGCGCCGTCCGCGCCTCGCCGCGGGTCCAGGCCGCGTAGCCGAGGACATAGAGGGCGTACGCGAGGGTCCAGCGCTCGCCGTGGTCCTCGCAGACCTGGCGTACGTCCTCGCAGAGCTCCACCGCCGCGGCGAGCTCGCCGCGGAAGGCCAGGGCCATGGCCAGCTCGACCTGGCCCATCAGGACATTGCTGTTGAGCTCGCCGATCTCGTGGTACTGGTCGAGCGCCGAGCGCAGCAGGGTTTCCGCGCGCGAGATGTCGTCGGAGACCAGGGCCAGACAGCCGATGCGGTGCTCGGCGTACGCGGCCGCGACGGCGCTGCCCGTGCGCTCCGCCGCGTCACGGCACTCGTGCAGCGCGGCGAGCGCCGCGACGGTGTCGCCCTGAAGCACCGCGACGTAGCCGAGCACCCACAGGGCCTTGAGCCGCGACTCCTCGTGGCCGCCGTCGAGTTCGAGGGCCCGGCCGAGCCAGTGCCTGCCCTCGGCCAGCCGCCCGCAGCCGACCCAGTAGAACCACAGCGTGCCCGCGAGGTACTGCCCCAGATGCGCCTCGTCCCGCTCCGTCAGACAGAACTCCAACGCGGCGCGCAGATTGGGCAGTTCCATGTCGATGAGGGTCGCGACCTGCGGCTGGCGCGGTGAGAACCAGTCCAGCTCGCACCAGGTGGCGAGCCCCATGTACCAGTCGCGGTGCCTGCGCCGCAGCCGGGCGGCCTCGCCCGCCGCCTCCAGCCAGTCGCCGCCGTACGCCCTGACCGTGTCGAGCATGCGGTACCGCACGCCCGCCGGGGTCTCCTCGCGGCCCACCACGGACTGCGCGAGCAGCTCGCCGAGCACGTCGAGGACGTCGTCGGCGTGCAGTCCGTCCCCGGCGCAGATGTACTCGACCGCCTCCAGGTCGAACTGCCCGGCGAACACCGAGAGCCGCGACCACAGCAGCCGCTCCGTCGGGGTGCACAGCTCATGGCTCCAGCCGATGGCCGTGCGCAGCGTCTGGTGCCGCGTCGGCACATCGCGCCTGGCCCCCGTGAGCAGTCGGAACCGGTCGTCGAGCCGGGCGAGGAGCTGTCCGGGGGAGAGCGCCCGGAGCCGGCTCGCGGCCAGTTCGAGGGCGAGCGGGATGCCGTCCAGGCGGTGGCACAGTTCCAGGACCTCCGCGCGGTTGCCGTCGTCGATGGCGAAGCCGGGCACGATGTCCGTCGCGCGGTCGGTGAAGAGCGTGGCCGCGTCGGGGGCGGGCAGCGGCGCGAGCGGGAAGAGCCGCTCGCCCGCGGTCTCCAGCGGCCTGCGTCCCACGGCGAGCACCCGCAGGCCGGGGGAGTGGGCGAGCAGGTCGCGCACCAGCGGGGCGCAGACGTCGACGAGGTGCTCGAACCCGTCGACGACGAGGAGCAGTTCCCGCTCGGCGAGATGCCCGAGCAGCACCTGGCGCGGCGCCCTGTTCGTGTGGTCGGTCAGTTCGAGGGCCTCGGCTATCGCGTGCTCCACCAGGTCCGGGTCCCGCAGCGCCGTCAGATCCACCAGCCAGGCCCCGTCGCGCAGCCGGCTTCCTGCCGCGGCGCGCGCGGCGAGGCGCGACTTGCCGACCCCGCCGACCCCGGTCACCGTGACCAGCCGTCCGGCCTCCAACGCCGTTGCCAGTTCGGCCAGTTCGGTGCCGCGGCCGACGAAGGCGTTGAGTTCCAGGGGGAGGTTGCCGGGCTGAGAGGGTCGCATGGGATACGGAGCGTACTCATCCGCATGCGGTCCGTACAATCACTTCGCACAACTCCTGTTGCACCGAGGGGGAATGCGGTGCGGACGGGCGGCCCCGGCGCGATAGGGTCGGGGGACGACTTTTCGATGTTCAGGGACGAAGTTCAGGGACGAGATCCAGGGAGCGGTGCCAAGTGTCCGGTGGAGAGGTTGCCGGGGTCCTGGTGGCCGTCTTCTGGGCGATCCTGGTCTCCTTCCTCGCGGTGGCACTGGCGAGGCTGGCCCAGACGCTCAGGGCGACCACCAAGCTCGTCGCGGACGTGACCGAGCAGGCCGTTCCGCTCCTGGCCGATGCCTCCACCGCGGTGCGGTCCGCGCAGACGCAGATCGACCGCGTCGACGCCATCGCCTCCGACGTGCAGGAAGTCACCTCGAACGCGTCGGCCCTGTCCACGACCGTCGCGTCCACCTTCGGCGGCCCGCTCGTCAAGGTGGCCGCGTTCGGCTACGGCGTGCGCCGGGCCATCAGCCGCAAGGCCGGGCCCGAAGCAAAGGAAATGCCCGCCAAGCCGTCCCGTCGTACGGTGATCGTGGGCCGAACCGTCCCGGCCGCACGGCGGGGGAAGCGGGACAACCGGAATAAGAGGGACTGACGCAGCGATGTTCCGCCGTACGTTCTGGTTCACCGCGGGCGCAGCCGCCGGCGTATGGGCCACCACGAAGGTCAACCGCAAGCTCAAGCAGCTGACCCCCGAGAGCCTCGCCGCGCAGGCCGCGAACAAGGCACTCGAGGCCGGTCACCGTCTGAAGGACTTCGCGCTCGACGTCCGCGACGGCATGGCCGAGCGCGAGGCCGAGCTGGGCGAGGCCCTCGGCATGAACGACCACCCCGACGCCGAGCTGCCCGCGCAGCGCCGCTTCGCGGTCATCGAGAACCACAGCTCCACCAAGAACGACAGCAAGAAGAAGACGAAGTACCTCGAGAACACGACGTACTCGTACAACCGGAATGAGGACCACTGATGGAGTCGGCTGAAATCCGCCGCCGCTGGCTGAGCTTCTTCGAGGAGCGCGGGCACACCGTCGTCCCTTCGGCGTCGCTCATCGCGGACGACCCGACTCTGCTCCTCGTCCCCGCGGGCATGGTGCCCTTCAAGCCCTACTTCCTCGGTGAGGTCAAGCCGCCCGCCCCGCGCGTCACCAGCGTGCAGAAGTGCGTGCGCACGCCCGACATCGAAGAGGTCGGCAAGACCACCCGCCACGGCACGTTCTTCCAGATGTGCGGCAACTTCTCCTTCGGCGACTACTTCAAGGAAGGCGCCATCAAGCTGGCCTGGGAGCTGCTCACCAGCTCCGTGGCCGACGGTGGCTACGGCCTGGAGCCGGAGAAGCTCTGGATCACCGTCTACCTCGACGACGACGAGGCCGAGCGGATCTGGCACGAGGTGGTCGGCGTACCGAAGGAGCGCATCCAGCGCCTGGGCAAGAAGGACAACTTCTGGTCCATGGGCGTGCCCGGTCCCTGCGGCCCGTGCTCCGAGATCAACTACGACCGCGGCCCCGAGTTCGGCGTCGAGGGCGGCCCGGCCGTCAACGACGAGCGCTACGTGGAGATCTGGAACCTGGTCTTCATGCAGTACGAGCGCGGCGAGGGCATCTCGAAGGAGGACTTCGAGATCCTCGGCGAGCTGCCCACCAAGAACATCGACACCGGTCTCGGTCTCGAGCGCCTCGCCATGATCCTGCAGGGCGTGCAGAACATGTACGAGACCGACACCCTGCGCGTCGTCATGGACAAGGCCACCGAGCTGACCGGCGTGCGCTACGGCGCCGAGCACGGCTCGGACGTCTCCCTGCGCGTGGTCGCCGACCACATCCGTACGTCCGCCATGCTCATCGGCGACGGCGTCACGCCCGGCAACGAGGGCCGCGGGTACGTCCTGCGCCGCATCATGCGCCGCGCCATCCGCAACATGCGCCTGCTCGGTGCCACGGGCCCGGTCGTCAAGGACCTCATCGACGTCGTGATCGACACGATGGGCCTGCAGTACCCGGAGCTGGTCACCGACCGCAAGCGCATCGAGACCGTCGCCCTCGCCGAAGAGGCCGCCTTCCTCAAGGCCCTCAAGGGCGGCACGAACATCCTCGACACCGCCGTCACCGAGACCAAGGCCGCCGGCGGCCAGGTCCTCTCCGGCGACAAGGCGTTCCTGCTGCACGACACGTGGGGCTTCCCCATCGACCTCACCCTGGAGATGGCCGCCGAACAGGGCCTGACCGTGGACGAGGACGGCTTCCGCCGCCTGATGAAGGAGCAGCGCGACCGCGCCAAGGCCGACGCGCGGGCCAAGAAGACCGGCCACGCCGACCTGCACGCCTACCGCGAGATCGCGGACGCCTCGGGCGCCACCGACTTCACGGGCTACTCCCTCACCGAGAACGAGGCCGTGATCGTCGGCCTCCTCGTCAACGGCGTCTCCTCGCCCGCGGCCACCGAGGGCGACGAGGTCGAGGTCGTCCTCGACCGCACCCCGTTCTACGCCGAGGGCGGCGGCCAGATCGGCGACACCGGGCGGATCCGCCTGGACAGCGGCGCCGTCGTCGAGATCCGTGACGTGCAGAAGCCGGTGCCCGGCGTGCACGTGCACAAGGGTGTCGTCCAGGTCGGCGAGATCACCGTCGGCGCCCCGGTCTGGGCCTCGATCGACTCGCACCGCCGCCGCGCCATCGCCCGCGCCCACTCCGCCACGCACCTCACGCACCAGGCGCTGCGCGACGCGCTCGGCCCGACGGCCGCCCAGGCCGGTTCCGAGAACCAGCCGGGACGCTTCCGCTTCGACTTCGGCTCCCCGTCCGCCGTGCCCACGGCCGTGATGACGGACGTCGAGCAGAAGATCAACGAGGTCCTCGCCCGCGAGCTGGACGTGCAGGCCGAGATCATGTCGATCGACGACGCCAAGAAGTCCGGCGCCATCGCCGAGTTCGGCGAGAAGTACGGCGAGCGCGTGCGCGTCGTCACCATCGGCGACTTCTCCAAGGAGTTGTGCGGCGGCACGCACGTCCACAACACCGCCCAGCTCGGCCTGGTCAAGCTGCTCGGCGAATCGTCGATCGGCTCCGGCGTGCGCCGCATCGAGGCCCTGGTCGGCGTCGACGCGTACAACTTCCTCGCCAAGGAGCACACGGTCGTCGCCCAGCTCCAGGAGCTGGTCAAGGGCCGTCCCGAGGAGCTGCCCGAGAAGGTCTCCGCCATGCTCGGCAAGCTGAAGGACGCCGAGAAGGAGATCGAGAAGTTCCGCGCGGAGAAGGTCCTGCAGGCCGCCGCCGGTCTCGTCGAGGGTGCCAAGGACGTACGCGGCATCGCCCTGGTCACCGGTCAGGTGCCGGACGGCACGGGCGCCGACGACCTGCGCAAGCTGGTCCTCGACGTGCGCGGCCGCATCCAGGGCGACCGCCCGGCCGTCGTCGCGCTGTTCACCACGGCCAACGGCCGCCCGCTCACCGTCATCGCCACCAACGAAGCCGCACGCGAGCGCGGCCTCAAGGCCGGCGACCTGGTCCGCACGGCCGCCAAGACCCTCGGCGGCGGTGGCGGCGGCAAGCCGGACGTCGCCCAGGGCGGCGGCCAGAACCCGGCCGCGATCGGTGACGCCATCGCCGCGGTCGAGCGCCTCGTCACCGAGACGGCCTGATGACCGGCGAGTCCGCCCAGGGCATGCGCCGGGGCCGACGTCTGGCCATCGACGTCGGTGACGCCCGCATCGGGGTCGCCTCGTGCGACCCCGACGGGATCCTCGCCACTCCGGTCGAGACGGTGCCGGGGCGCGATGTCCCGGCCGCCCAGCGCCGGTTGAAGCAGCTCGCCGACGAGTACGAGCCGATCGAGATCGTCGTCGGCCTCCCTCGCTCCCTCAACGGGGGCGAGGGCCCGGCGGCCGCCAAGATCCGTGCCTTCACCCAGGAGCTCGCCCGCATGGTCGCCCCCATATCGGTGAGGCTCGTGGACGAGAGGATGACCACAGTGACGGCCAGTCAGGGTCTGCGCGCCTCCGGCGTGAAGTCCAAAAAGGGCAGGTCTGTCATCGATCAGGCGGCGGCAGTGATCATCCTTCAGCAGGCCCTGGAGTCCGAACGGGCGTCAGGCAAAGCTCCCGGCGAGGGCGTCGAAGTGGTCATCTGATCGCGATACGGTAACGTTCCGCGCGATGCGGCGGCGTTCGAACAGCTGCCGCACAGCATCAAGAGGCGGAACGGTTGCCCGGCCATCCAGACGGCGGCCCCGCCTCGCGGCATGTAGGGGATCGATGACTGAGTATGGCCGGGGCCCAGGCTCCGAACCGTGGCATCCGGAGGACCCGTTGTACGGGGACGGCGGATGGGGAGGACAGCAGCCCTCGGGCGGCGCGTCCACCTACGGCGGCCAGGGGCAGTACCACCCGCAGCAGCCGCACCAGCATCAGCAGCAGCCGCCGCACCAGGGCCAGTACGGGGACTGGAGCACCGGCCAGCAGCAGGCCTATGGCCAGCAGCAGTACGACACGGGTCAGCAGCAGTACGACACCGGACAGCAGCAGTACAACGGCGGGCCCGGCCAGGGCCGGGGCTATGGGAACGGGCCCGCTCAGGGCTACAACGGCGGCCCCGACCAGGGCTACAACAACGGCGGTTGGGACACCGGCGGCCAGGGGCAGGTCCCCTACGGCGGCGACCCGATGGACCCCTACGGCGGCCAGCAGGCCGGCTACGGCGCGGAGAGTCCCGACTACTACGCCACGCCCGACGCCTACGAGCCGCCGGAACCGCCCGGCCGCCGACGCCCCGCCGCGCCCCCCGAGCCCGAACAGGACTGGGACCCGGGTCCCGACCAGGGGGAGCACGCCTTCTTCGCGGGCGGCGGGGACGATGACGACGGCTACGACGATGACGACCCCGGCCGCAAAGGTGACCGCGGCGACCGGCGCGGCGGCCGTGGCGGAAAGAAGCCGAAGAAGCGCCGCAGCGGGTGCGCCTGTCTGGTCGTCACGCTCGTCTTCGCGGGCGGCCTCGGCGGCGTCGGCTATTTCGGCTACCAGTTCTACCAGGACCGTTTCGGCACGGCCCCTGACTATGCGGGCGAGGGCTCGGGCCAGGCCACCGTCGAAATCCCCAAGGATTCCAGCGGCTACGCGATCGGCCAGAAGCTCAAGGACGCCGGAGTCGTCAAGAGCGTCGACGCCTTCGTCTCCGCACAGGGCCAGAACCCGCAGGGCAAGTCCATTCAGGCGGGCGTCTATGTGCTGAAGAAGGAGATGTCCGCCAAGAGCGCCGTCGAATTGATGCTCAGCCCCAAGAGCCGCAACAACCTCATCATTCCTGAGGGCAGGCGGAACGCGTGGGTCTACCAGCAGATCGACACGCGTCTCGACCTGGACCATGGCACCACGGCAGCGGTCGCCAAGAAGGAATGGAAGAGCCTCGGACTTCCTGGCTGGGCGAATACGAACAAGGACATCAGGGACCCGCTGGAAGGATTCCTCTACCCCTCCAGCTATCCGGTCGCCAAGGGCCAGAAGCCCGAGGACGTGCTCAAGAGGATGGTCGCCCAGGCGAACGAGAAGTACGAGGAGTTCGGCCTCAAGTCGAAGGCCGACGAGCTGAAGTTGAAGGACCCGTTGCAGGTCCTCACCGTGGCCAGCCTCGTGCAGGCAGAGGGCATGACGCACGACGACTTCAAGAAGATGGCGGCCGTCGTCTACAACCGCCTCAAGGCGACGAACACGGTGACCAACCAGAAACTCGAGTTCGACTCGGCGTACAACTACCTCAAGGGTCAGAGCAAGATCAAGATCCCGATCTCGGAGATCAGGAACGACCCCGACCCGTACAACACCTACTACCACAAGGGTCTTCCGCCGGGACCGATCGGAAACCCGGGCGACGAGGCGTTGAAGGCCACCCTGGATCCGGACAGCGGCGGCTGGATGTTCTTCGTCTCCGTCGACGGAAAGAAGACCGAGTTCACCAAGACGCTGGCCGAGCACGACAAGCTGGTCAACGAATTCAACGAGCGGCAGAAGAATGGCGACTGAGCGCGGTGGCGGCCGTCGGGCCGCGGTCCTTGGTTCCCCGATCGCGCATTCCCTCTCCCCGGTGCTGCACCGCGCCGCATACGGGGAGTTGGGGCTGAGCGACTGGACGTACGACCGTTTCGAGATCGACGAGGCGGCGCTGCCCGCATTCGTCGACGAACTCGGTTCCGAATGGGCGGGGCTTTCCCTGACCATGCCGTTGAAGCGGGCGATCATTCCGCTGCTCGACGAGGTCAGTGAGACCGCGGCGTCCGTCGAAGCCGTCAACACGGTCGTGTTCGGGGCGGACGGCAGCCGTCGCGGCGACAACACCGACATCCCCGGCATGGTCGCCGCGCTGCGGGAACGCGGCATCGAGCAGGTGGAGTCCGCCGCGATCCTCGGCGCGGGCGCCACCGCGTCCTCGGCGCTCGCCGCGCTCGCGCGGATCTGCACGGGCGAGGTCGTCGCGTACGTACGCAGTGACACCCGGGCCGCGGAGATGCGGCAGTGGGGCGAGCGGCTCGGCGTCGAGGTCAGGACCGAGGCCTGGGACGACGCCCGTGAGGCGCTGAGCGCGCCGCTGGTGATCGCCACGACCCCGGCGGGCACCACGGACGCGCTCTCGGCCGTCGTCCCCGAGCGCCCTGCCACGCTCTTCGACGTGCTCTACGACCCGTGGCCCACCGCTCTCGCGGCCCGCTGGTCGGCGTACGGCGGGGCGGTCGTCGGCGGCCTCGACCTGCTCGTCCACCAGGCCGTGCTCCAGGTCGAGCAGATGACGGGCCGCGCCCCCGCGCCCCTCGACGCCATGCGCAAGGCGGGGGAGCAGGCGCTCGCCGCACGCTAGGGGAGAGTCCGCCTGATGGACCGGCGGCCGGGCCCGCGTCAGGTCATGGGAGGATCGGGGGATGGCGGGCCAGGGCCGCGCACCCGGCCGCGCCGTCGAAGACCGCAGTTCCAGGCGCGAGCATGAGGAGCACCGTTGAGCAGGTTGCGCTGGCTGACCGCTGGGGAGTCC
Organism: Streptomyces sp. NPDC059002; assembly: GCF_042740435.1. NCBI lineage: Bacteria > Bacillati > Actinomycetota > Actinomycetes > Kitasatosporales > Streptomycetaceae > Streptomyces > Streptomyces sp. NPDC059002. The sequence continues at coordinate 47,573 of NZ_JBHYJI010000066.1, forward strand.
CACGGACCCGCACTTGTGGCGACGCTGGAGGGACTTCCCGCCGGCGTGCCGATCACCACGGAGATGGTGGCCGACCATCTGGCCCGGCGCCGCCTCGGCTATGGACGCGGTGCGCGCATGAAGTTCGAGCGCGACGAGGTCACCTTCCTCGGCGGCGTCCGGCACGGCCTGACCATGGGCTCGCCGGTGGCGGTCATGGTGGGCAACACCGAGTGGCCCAAGTGGGAAGAGGTCATGGCGGCCGACCCGGTCGACCCGGAGATCCTCGCCGACCTGGCCCGCAACGCCCCGCTGACCCGCCCGCGGCCCGGCCACGCCGACCTCGCGGGCATGCAGAAGTACGGCTTCGACGAGGCACGGCCGATCCTGGAGCGCGCCTCCGCCCGTGAGACCGCGGCCCGTGTCGCGCTCGGCGCGGTCGCCCGCTCCTACCTGAAGGAGACGGCCGGGATCGAGATCGTCAGCCATGTCGTCGAGCTGGCCGCGGCCAAGGCTCCGTACGGCGTCGTGCCGACCCCCGCCGATGTCGAGAAGCTGGATGCCGACCCGGTGCGCTGCCTCGACGCCGACGCGTCGAAGGCGATGGTCGCCGAGATCGACCAGGCCCACAAGGACGGCGACACCCTCGGCGGTGTGGTCGAGGTGCTCGCGTACGGCGTGCCCGTGGGCCTCGGCTCGCACGTGCACTGGGACCGGCGCCTCGACGCGCGGCTCGCCGCCGCGCTCATGGGCATCCAGGCGATCAAGGGCGTCGAGGTCGGCGACGGCTTCGACCTCGCGCGCGTGCCCGGCTCCAAGGCGCACGACGAGATCGTCTCCACCGAGGACGGCATCAGGCGCACCTCCGGCCGCTCCGGCGGCACCGAGGGCGGTCTGACCACCGGTGAACTGCTGCGGGTGCGCGCCGCGATGAAGCCCATCGCGACCGTGCCGCGCGCGCTCGCCACCGTCGACGTGGCGACCGGCGAGGCCACCAAGGCGCACCACCAGCGCTCCGACGTGTGTGCCGTCCCTGCGGCAGGCATCGTCGCCGAGGCGATGGTCGCGCTCGTCCTCGCCGACGCGGTCGCCGAGAAGTTCGGCGGCGACAGCGTGCCCGAGACCCGGCGGAACGTACAGAGCTACCTCGAGAACCTGCAGATCCGGTGAGCGGCCCGCTGATCGTCCTGATCGGGCCGATGGGCGTGGGCAAGTCGACGGTGGGCGCGCTGCTCGCCGAGCGGCTCGGCACCGCGTTCCGTGACACCGACGCCGACATCGTCGCCGCGCAGGGCCGCGAGATCGCGGACATCTTCGTCGACGACGGCGAGCCGGTCTTCCGCGAGCTCGAACGGCAGGCGGTGCGCACCGCGGTCGCCGAGCACGACGGCGTCCTCGCGCTCGGCGGGGGAGCGATCCTCGACGAGAGCACCCGGACACTGCTCGGCGCGCACCCCGTCGTCTATCTGTCGATGGACGTCGAGGAGGCCGTCAAGCGCACCGGCCTCAACCAGGCGCGCCCGCTGCTCGCGGTCAACCCGCGCAAGCAGTGGCGCGAGCTGATGGACGCCCGCCGCCATCTGTACGCCGAAGTCGCCCGCGCGGTCGTCGCCACCGACGGCCGCACCCCCGAAGAGGTCGCCCAAGCGGTCCTCGACGCACTGGAGTTGAAGGAAGCATGACGACGGAGCAGACCCCCACCCGTATCCACGTCGGCGGTTCCGCCGGCTCGGATCCGTACGAGGTCCTGGTCGGTCGGCAGCTCCTCGGCGAGCTGCCCGGCCTCATCGGCGACAAGGCCAAGCGCATCGCCGTGATCCACCCGGAGGCGCTCGCCGAGACCGGTGACGCGCTGCGCGCGGACCTCGCCGAGCAGGGTTACGACGCCGTCGCCATCCAGGTGCCGAACGCGGAGGAGGCCAAGACGGCCGAGGTCGCCGCGTACTGCTGGAAGGCGCTCGGCCAGTCCGGCTTCACCCGCAGCGACGTCATCGTCGGCGTCGGCGGCGGCGCCACCACCGACCTCGCCGGGTTCGTCGCGGCCACCTGGCTGCGCGGGGTCCGCTGGATCGCCGTGCCGACCACGGTGCTCGGCATGGTGGACGCGGCGGTCGGCGGCAAGACCGGCATCAACACCGCCGAGGGCAAGAACCTGGTGGGCTCCTTCCACCCGCCGGCCGGGGTGCTCTGCGACCTCGCGGCGCTCGACTCGCTGCCGGTGAACGACTACGTCTCCGGCCTCGCGGAGATCATCAAGGCCGGTTTCATCGCCGACCCGGTGATCCTCGAGCTCATCGAGTCCGACCCCGAGGCGGCGCGTACGCCTGCGGGCCCGCACACCGCCGAGCTGATCGAGCGCTCCATCAGGGTCAAGGCCGAGGTCGTCTCTGGCGACCTCAAGGAGTCGGGGCTGCGCGAGATCCTCAACTACGGGCACACGCTCGCGCACGCCATCGAGAAGAACGAGCGCTACAAGTGGCGGCACGGTGCCGCGGTCTCCGTCGGCATGCACTTCGCGGCCGAACTCGGCCGTCTGGCGGGCCGGTTGGACGACGCCACGGCCGACCGGCACCGCACGGTCCTCGCATCGGTCGGCCTGCCCCTGAGCTACCGCTACGACCAGTGGCCCAAGCTTCTGGAGACCATGAAGGTCGACAAGAAGTCCCGCGGTGACCTGCTGCGCTTCATCGTCCTGGACGGGCTCGGCAAGCCGACCGTCCTGGAGGGCCCCGACCCGGCCGTGCTCCTGGCCGCGTACGGCGAAGTCGGCGAGTAGTCCGGTACCCGTGGCCGGACATTCCGGCCACGGGCACCTCTTGGCATCCCCGGCCGTTCACACAACGACGGCCGGGGACGGTACCGTTCGGTAACGGGCGGCCCCGGCCGCCGCCCGACCAGCGTCAGTCGCACGAGACGGAGTGGCACCGGATGCAGCACGCAGTGGGGTCTCCGCTGCCGCCGCCCCATCAGCCGGGGCACGGACCGGCAACCGGCTGGTCCCCGGCCGCACATCACCAGGGCGCGCCGCCCCAGGGAGCCGCGCAGGGAGCCGGACCCCAGGGCGCGCCATGTCCCGGATCCCTGCCGCAGGGCGCTCCGCCGCCCCCCGCGCCGGGATTCGCGGGCGGTCCCGCCCCGCACGCCCAGGGACAGGCTCCCCGCGCGCCGGGCCAGAGCCCCGCGACCCTGCGACTCGGACACGGTCCGATCCCGCCCATCCCGGACACCACGGGACACATCCAGCTCCCGCCCGGCGGCCCCGTCGCCATGCCGAGCCCGCCGCAGGGCACGGCGCGGGCCGACACCGGCGCCACGACGCTCGCGGTGCTGCTCATCGGCCCCGCGGGCGCGGGCAAGACGAGCGTCGCCAAGTTCTGGGCCGAGCACCGCCGGGTGCCGACGGCCCACATCAGCCTCGACGACGTACGCGAATGGGTGCGCTCGGGGTTCGCCGACCCCCAGTCGGGCTGGAACGACCACTCCGAGGCGCAGTACCGCCTGGCCCGCCGCACCTGCGGCTTCGCCGCGCGGAACTTCCTGGCCAACGGCATCTCGTGCATCCTCGACGACGCGGTCTTCCCCGACCGCCCGGTCGTCGGCCTCGGTGGCTGGAAGCGTCATGTGGGCCCCGGCCTGCTCCCCGTGGTCCTGCTCCCGGGCCTGGAGATCGTCCTGGAGCGCAACGCGGAGCGCAGCGGCAACCGCCGCCTCACGGACGAGGAAGTCGCCCGCATCCACGGCCGGATGGCCGGCTGGTACGGCTCGGGCCTCCCCATCATCGACAACTCCCAGCTCGACGTCCCCGCCACGGCCCGCGTCCTGGACGACGTCCTGGCCCGCGCGATCGCGAGCCCGCCGCAGTGGTAGCCCCGGCGATTTAGTACAGGCGTGCTCCACCGCTTAGTACAGGCGTGCACCACCGCCCGGTCGGACGCGCCCGCCGGGCCGTGGCGTGTCGGCGCTCGTAGGCTCGCCCCATGTCAGAGGTGTACGCGGCCCGTCGAGATCGGGTGAGGGAGCGGTGCGCGGCGGGGGGCGGTGCCGCGGCGCTGGTGTCGAGGCCCGCCAATGTCCGCTATCTCGCCGGTGCGGCGCCGCACGGTGCGGTGCTTCTGGTGGGCCCGGACGAGGACGTACTGCTGTGCGGCAGGCCGCCCAGCGATCAGCAGGGGGAGGGGCGGCCCGACGAGGCGCTGCGGATGCAGGTGCTGCCCACGCCCGGGGCCGATCCCGCCGTCGCCGGCGCGGGGCTCGCGGGCGCGCAGGGTGCCGAGACGCTGGCCGTCGAGGAGCACGATCTGACCGTGGCCCGGCACCGGGCGCTCGGTTCGGTGGCGCCGCGGCTGCGGCTGCTGGACCTCGGGACCGCCGTCGAGCAGCTGCGGCTCATCAAGGACGAGGAGGAGATCTCCAGCCTGCGGATCGCGGCCGAGATCGCCGACCAGGCCCTCGGCGAGCTCCTGGAGTCGATCCTGGTCGGGCGGACCGAGCGCCATCTCGCGCTGGAGCTGGAGCGCCGACTCGTCGACCACGGCGCGGACGGCCCCGCCTTCCCGACGTCGGTCGGCACCGGGCCCCACTCGGGCCGGGGCGCCCACCGGCCCTCGGACCGGCGTGTGGAGGAGGGCGACTTCCTCTCCGTGTGCCTGGGCGCGACGTATCGCGGGTACCGGTGTGAGATCGGGCGTACGTTCGTGATCGGCACGTCGCCCGCGGACTGGCAGATCGAGCTGTACGACCTCGTCTTCGCCGCTCAACGGGCGGGCAGAGAGGCCCTCGTACCGGGCGCCGCGTGCCGTGACGTGGACCGTGCGGCACGTCATGTGCTGGACTCCGCGGGCTATGCGGACGGGCTCGCTCCGCTGACCGGACACGGTGTGGGGCTCGAAATCGACGAGGACCCGCAGTTGGCGCCCGCGGCCATGGGTAAACTGGACGCCTGCGTGCCGGTCACCGTCGAACCGGGGGTTCACCTCCCGGGCCGGGGTGGTGTCCGGATCGATGACACGCTCGTCGTGCGCCCCGAGGCGGACGGCGGACCCGAGCTACTCACCATCACGACCAAGGAGCTGCTCGCGCTCTAGCGGTACCCACCGCGGCGCGTGCCCCGGCGTCGTCCACGTCAGTCCAGGAGATTCCGCAACCGTGGCTTCCACGAACGACCTCAAGAACGGCCTGGTGCTCAAGCTCGAAGGCGGCCAGCTCTGGTCCGTCGTCGAGTTCCAGCACGTCAAGCCCGGCAAGGGCCCGGCCTTCGTGCGCACCAAGCTCAAGAACGTGCTCTCCGGCAAGGTCGTCGACAAGACGTTCAACGCCGGCGTCAAGGTCGACACGGCCACGATCGACAAGCGCGACATGCAGTTCTCCTACATGGACGGCGACTACTTCGTCTTCATGGACATGGAGACCTACGACCAGCTGCACGTCGACAAGAAGGCCGTCGGCGACGCCGCCAACTTCCTGATCGAGGGCTTCACCGCCACCGTCGCGCAGCACGAGGGCGAGGTGCTCTTCGTCGAGCTGCCCGCCGCCGTCGAGCTCGTCATCCAGGAGACCGAGCCGGGCGTCCAGGGCGACCGCTCCACCGGTGGCACCAAGCCCGCCACGCTGGAGACCGGCCACCAGATCCAGGTGCCGCTCTTCATCACCACCGGCGAGAAGATCAAGGTCGACACCCGCACCAGCGACTACCTCGGCCGGGTGAACAGCTAACCGTGGCTGCTCGTAACACGGCCCGCAAGCGCGCCTTCCAGATCCTCTTCGAGGCCGACCAGCGCGGCACCGACGTCCTGACGGTCCTCGCTGACTGGGTGCGTCACTCGCGGTCCGACACCCGGCAGCCGCCGGTGAGCGAGTACACGATGGAGCTCGTCGAGGGGTACGCCGAGCATGAGCGCCGCATCGACGAGCTCATCGCGCAGTACGCCGTCGGCTGGACCCTGGACCGCATGCCCGTCGTCGACCGCAACATCCTGCGGCTCGGCGCCTACGAGCTGGTCTGGGTCGACGGGACGCCGGACGCCGTGGTGCTCGACGAGGCGGTGCAGCTCGCCAAGGAGTTCTCCACGGATGAGTCGCCGTCCTTCGTCAACGGCCTTCTCGGCCGTTTCAAGGACCTGAAGCCCTCCCTGCGCAGGGACGAGGCGTAAGACGGTCCAGTACGTCACCGGAGGGCGCCCCGCCGGTTTGTGCGGGGCCACCGGGTTTACGGGGCAGGGGCGCGCCCGGGGAATGTCGTGCCGGGGAAAACCCCGGAAAGCCAAAAAACCCCCGGGGTGGCCGCGG